>CANIZT010000152.1 GCA_947471905.1 Verrucomicrobiaceae bacterium | reverse complement strand
TCCAAACTGCTGCTTGCGCGTGCGCTTGGAGGGTTGGTAGGTTCTAAACGTCTTGGGCATGGGCGTGTGGGGTGGTGAAAGTCAGAATGAATAGCTCAGACCGGACAAATCACGGCCTCCCCTCGAAAAGGGGGCGCGAAACTAGCGGGAGCCGCCCATTTGTCAATCAGGTGATCAAATCGAGCAAAGTTCGCCCTTTTCACCGTTACTCATTACCCATGAAGCCAACTGTCCTTTTCCTCCTTCTCCTTGCTCCCATCCTAGCGCTCGCTGAAACCCCTGCTGCCCTCCCGCTCTGGCCCAAGGGCGCCCCCGGCTCCGAAACCCGAGCTGCCGAGTCTGAAAAAACCGAAGGCAGCAACGTCGTCAATATTCACAACCCCAGCATCACGCCCTTTGTCCCCGCCGCCGACAAATTCACTGGCACCGCCGTCATCATTTGCCCCGGCGGCGGTCATTCGAAGCTTTGCCTCGGCCATGAGGGTTACGCTTTGGCCGAATGGTTCCGCGACCACGGCATCGCCGCCTTCGTGCTCAAATACCGCCTCGCTCGCGAAAAAGGCAGCACCTACACCATTCAAGATCACGCCATGGCCGACGCCCGCCGTGCCATCCGCACCGTCCGCAATCGTGCCGCCGAATGGCACATTAAAGTAGATCGCATCGGCATCCTCGGCTTCTCCGCCGGGGGCGAACTCGCCGCATTCGCCGCCATGAAGAACGATCCCGGCCAAAAAGAAGCCGCAGATCCCATCGAGCAGCAATCCAGCCGCCCCGACTTCCAAGGCCTCATCTACCCCGGAACCTCCGGCCTCTTCAGTGCCGAAAAAGGCATGCCCCCGCTTTTCATCGCCTGCGGCTACAGCGACCGCCCCGACATCGCCGAAGGCATGGCCACCCTCTACCTCAAATACAAAGCCGCCGGCGTGAAAGCCGAACTCCACATCTACGCCAATGCCGGCCACGGCTTCGGCTACAAACCCGACGCCAAACCCAGCGCCGCCGCGAAATGGCCTGATCGCTTCACCGAATGGCTCACGGACAGCGGATTACTGGGTAAGTGAGTGATCACTCCTTCGCCTTCTTCTTCCGCTTGTCCTTCTTTTCTGTCTTGCGGTCTTCATCGCCGTTCCAGCGTTGATCTTCCCAGCGGGGCGGCTGCATGGTGGCGTTCCATTGATCGAAAAGTTGCTGCAACGCTTTGGTTTTCTCCGGTTCCTTCGTGGTGAGGTCGGTCTGCTCGCCGGGATCGGTGGCGAGGTTTACGAGCATGGGCTGCATGTCCTTGGAGGCTTTCACGAGCTTCCAATCGCCCTGACGCACGGCGTGCTGCACGCCAAAGCGGAAGTAAAGTTCGCGCGGAGTGAGTTTGTCAGTCTTGCCTTCGAGCAGGGGCAGTAGGTTTACGCCATCGAACGTGGTATTGGCCTCTGATCCCGCCGCAGCCAGTGCGGTGGGCAGCACATCGAGTTGGATCACGGGTTCGTTGCTCACGCGACCGGCGGGAATGTGGCCTTTCCAGGCGGCGATCCATGACACGCGGATGCCACCCTCCCACACGAACCACTTATGGCCGCGCAATCCGCCCATCTCGGCATTTTGATAAGCGCCGCCGTTGTCGCTGATGAGAAAGATGAGTGTGTTCTCCTCCTGCTTCAATTCGCGGAGCTTCGTCATCACGTTGCCGATGGCTTCATCCGCCTCGGCGGCGAGCGCTGCATACTGCGCGTCGTGTTTCGGTAGGTCTTTGAATTTCTCCAGCCATTTCTCGGACGCGACGTGTGGAGAATGGACAGCGTTGAAAGACAGATAAAGGAACCACGGCTTGTCGCGATTCGCGTCGAAGAACTTCACCGATTCAGCCGCATAAACCGGTGAAGTAATCGGGGCACCGGGCAATTCCTGGATCAATTCTTTGCCGCGATAAAACGACGGCCCCTTACCTTCACCGAGATTGCCCACCGTACCCATCGCGAAGTCAAAACCGCGCGCTGGCGGCATGAACTCCGCGCTGGTGTCGCCCAAATGCCATTTGCCAACGATGCCAGTCGTGTAGCCGACGGTTTTGAGATGCTGCGCCATGGTGGTCTCACTCAGCAGCAGTTCGCGGCCTGCTTTGGTCGGATTCGCGTCATGGCCGGTGCGTGCTTGATAGCGCCCTGTCATCAAACCTACGCGCCCAGGCGAGCACACACAGCCGGAGGAGTAGCCATTGGTGAAACGCACGCCGCCTGCGGCCAGTGCGTCCATGTTTGGTGTCGGTGCCATTTTGCCGCCGTAGCTGCCTGGTTGAGCCCAGCCCATGTCATCGAGATAAAAGATGAGAATGTTTGGCTTCGAGGCCTCCGCACGTGCGGACGAAGCAAAAACAGAGGCAGCGGCGAACAGCAGGGCGATGGATTTCATGAGCGCCATCCGAACGTGAACGCGCTGTGATTATATCATCCGATCACTCTTTGGCAGCCCGCAGACGCAGATGCACCGCCTCATTCACGGCATTCGCTATCGCTGCCAACTGATCACGTTCGACGAGTTTTCGGCCATTTTCGTCCTGCACATAGATGGCATCGATGGCGACACCTTTTTCCGTGCTGATGCGTGCATGCGTCACGCTATGGCCGAGTTTGCCGATGGCCATGAAGATGTCGTATAGCAGACCGAGGCGGTCCACGAGCTGGAGTTCCAGCACGGTTTGATCCGGCGAGAGGTTATTGTTCACATAAACTCGCTGCGGGATCTCATCACCGATCTCGTCGAGCATGGTGATGGACTTGCCGAGTTTCTGCGTGATGGCGTCGCTGAAATCAAACTGTGTGCCGGCAAAGGCTTTGCGCACGGATTCCTCGACACGGTTACGCGCACTTTTCGTGGTGACCGCTGCGAAGTTCGTGTTGCAGACGCGGAAGATATCCAGCACGAGATTGTCGCCACGTCGGTAGAGGTCGGCGCTGAGAATGTTGATGCTCTCTGCAGCGAGCGCGCCGGAAAGACGTGCGAGGAGCAGGTGGCGGTCCCAGCAGACCACGGTCAACTCGCTGTAACCTTGATCAACGTGATCTGCCCATGTCATCACCGGCAGCAGCGCGGCATCGGCCTCCTCTTCAACGAGGTTGACGAAGAACTCACGGAACTGCCGCAGATGCGCCACGATGACATCGGTCTCGCGGAAATTAAAATACGACGGCGGCATGTGGCTGAAGTGCGCTTCCACCTCCGCCTCAAATCCCGCTCCCAGCTTACGCGCCACGCCGACTCGCAGCTCATCCAACGGCACTTGCACCTGGCGCATGTAATCCGCCGGCGCGTTCATGAAGCGCAGTGCGTTGTGGTAGAGCTGGCGGATCGAGGCTTCCTTGTAACCGGACCAGCTCTTGTCGCTCGTGCCCTTCGAGTCGGCGTAGGTCATCAGCAGCAATGTATCGAGATTTTCTTTCGTGCGCACGATGCTCACAAATTCCTCGATAACCTGTGGATCATCCAGACTTTTCGTCGTCGCGGTACGATACATCAGTAGGTGGTTATCGACGAGGAAGAGTAGCAACTTCCGCAGCTCGCCTTTGACCTGCAAACGCCGACACACAGCGGCCGCCATGGTGGTGCTTTCATCCGTGTGTGTTTTCTTATTCGCCGCACGGCCTGCATCATGCAGCAGCAGCGCGAGGTGCAGCACATACGGCTGCTGCAAATCGTGAAACAATTGCTGGAACAGCTCGGTTCCTTTGAGCGTGGGATCGCTCAACTCATCGAGCTTGTCGATGGTGCGTAGCGTGTGCTCGTCCGCCGTGTAGAGGTGGAAAAACTCATGCTGCACAAGGTTGGTCAGCGCACCGAACTCTGGCATAAAACGGCCAAGGAAACCGACGCGATGCATCTGGCGCAGCGTGCGCGCCACATCACCCTTGTTCGACAGAATGGCCTCAAAAGTCTCGCGATTCGCCTTGCTGTAGCGAAAGCACGTGTCCACGAGCCGGAAGTTGTCCTGCACGAGCTGGAACAAATCCGGGCTGAGGCGCAGATGGCGCTTCTGCGTGTGCAGAAACATCCGCATCAGGCGCTCGGGGTCGTCTTTGAAGATCGTTGAGCTTTCCGCATAAAGACGCTCATACTTGCGCATGAAGCCGTCGAAACGTTCCTGCTGCTTCTCGGCACTCTTCCGGGCTAGGAAACCCATGAGTCGACTTGTCTTCGTGCCGGTCTCCAGCGCTTGCAGATGAAAGCGGTCCATCACCTCGCTGCTGCGCTGCAAAATATCACGCGTGGCCGTGTAGTAGTCATGCATCAGCGCCTCGATACGGCGCAGCAGCTTTTTATGCCGGTAGCCGAGATTTGTAGCCACCGGTCCCTGCAAGCGCAGCGTTAGCAGATCCTCCGCACGCTTTTCGGTATAATGCATCTCATTGCGTACGCGCAGGACGCAGTCGTAGCCCTGCTCGACTTCTTTCCAGCCCGATTTCGAGATTAACCTCAGACCAACGAGATCCTTCGGGTTCAGCGTGCGGTACTTCGCATACGTCATCCAGATCAGGTTCTGGTAATCGCGCAGTCCACCGCAGCCGTTCTTCACATTCGGCTCCTGCACGAAGGGTGTGTTGCCCTGCTTCGCGTGGCGTGTGTTCAGATCAATCTGGCGCAGTTTGAGAAAAGCTTCATCGCGGCCATCCATGCATTCTTTGTCAAACCGGGCGCGGAACTCCTCAAACGCCGCCGGTTGTCCGGTGATGAGACGCGCTTCCATCAGCGCGGTCTTCGTTTCGATGTTTTCATTCGCCAGCGCGAGGCATTCGCCCACGCTGCGTGCACCGTGGCCGACCTTGAACTTCAGATCGTAGAAAAACAGCAGGTAACTGGAGATCAGCTTCGCCACCTCGTTGGAAACCTTGCCGCTATTGCCGGGAAACATGAACGTCAGATCGACATCGCTGCCCGGGCTCATCACCCGGCGACCATAACCGCCGTGCGCGACGACGCTTACGTTCAGCTTGGCACGCACTTCGGGAGCCAGTGCCGCCACACTTTCCGCCCACAGTACCCGCACGAGGTGGTCGATCACATCCGAGCGCATTCGACACACTTCGACACCGCTAAAGCTGCCCGTGCGATGCCGCTGCTTTATGCGCTGCTCTTTGAGCTTCAGAAACCTCTTGGTTTGGCGCAGAGTTTCGGTGCGGCCACGCGGCAGCTTATCCTCTTCCGGGAAAAATTTCAGCGCGATCTTATTGAGATGTCGCAGGTACTCACGTTCCGTCATCGCAGATGGGCTCAGTAAGTGATGAGGGCGTGAACTGGGCCGGAGGCAGCGATCTTTTCACGACCACCGAGGAAGGACAGCTCAATGAAAAACGTGCTGCCCAGTAGCTTGCCGCCCGCCTGCTCGATCAAATGCAGCGCGGCGCCCGCCGTGCCGCCAGTGGCCAGCAAATCATCCGCCAGGAGCACCGTTTCACCCGACGCAATAGCATCCAAGTGCATCTCCACCGAATTCGTGCCGTATTCGAGCGCATAATCAATACCCCGCGTCTGCCACGGCAGTTTGCCCTTCTTACGCACCGGAATGAAGCCTGCGCCAAGCCGTTCGGCGATCAGAGCGCCAAAAATAAAGCCACGGGCGTCGATGCCCACCACCTTGTCCACCTGAGTGATACCCGTGGCCTCGATCATGCCGTCGATCGTCTGCGCCAGCAGCGTTGGATTTGCCAGCACGGGGGTAATGTCTTTGAACAGAATGCCTGGATTCGGAAAATCAGGCACATCGCGGATCGTGCTGCGGATAAGTTCGAGGGTACCTGGGGCCATGTCCGATCATGGCGGAGATGCGTGGCTGCGCAAGCAATGCGCAACGTTGCAGCGAGAATTGCCTTCACCCTTGCAGAACCGCTGCAAGACCGCGAGTATCCGCCCCCTTTTCCATGACGCTCTCCCAACAGTTTCTGGCCGCCGCCACGCTCACCTTTGTGAGTGCGGTGGTGCAGGCCTTGCTGGCGCTCAAATCCGGCGCGTGGAAGCAGGGGCGTATGCAGCTTGTGCTCATGGCGCTGGGTTTTGCGTTACAGACCGGCTTCATTTACCTGCGTGGTCAAGAAGTGGGCCAGTGTCCGATGAAAAGCCTCTCGGACATCCTCGTCTTTATCGCGTGGAGCATCGTGCTGCTCTATTTCCTCGTCGGTTCGGGGTATCGGCTGTCATTACTCGGACTCTTCACTTCTCCCTTGGTCAGCATCATGCAAATCATGGCCTTGGTCGGCGGCTTCGCGCCCTACAAGCCGAAAGGTCAAGTTAATGCGCTCATTGAGTTACATGCCGCTGTGGCGCTCATCGCGTATGCGGCCTTCGCATTAGCCTGTATCACCGGTGTGATGTATTTGGTTCAAGAACGCATGCTGAAGCGCCACAAGATCGGTGGTCTGTTTTATCAACTACCCCCGATTCAAGGCCTTGCAGGTGCGATTCAGCGCTTAGTGCGACTCGGCTTGCTCCTACTGAGCATTTCGTTGGGAATTTCGTTCGCTTTGCACACGCCTGTATCGAATCCCAAGCTCATCTTCTCTTGGGTCGTGTGGGCGCTGTATGCGCTGATCACGGTGCTAATGTGGAAACACGTCACTTCTCCCCGGCGCACGGCGTGGCTGGCGGTCATCGGTTTTATTCTGCCGTTTATTTCTCTGTGGATTGTGACGCATGCCTGAGCCGACCGCCAACCGCAGGGGCCTCGTCTGTGTGGGCCTGAACTACAAAACCACGCCCGTCGAGGTGCGTGAGCGTCTGGCCTTTCCCGAAGCGCATGTGCCACAGGCCGTGCAGCAGGTGCGTGGCTTACCTGGCTTTGAAGAAAGCGTCGTGCTCAGCACCTGCAATCGCGTGGAGCTTTATGCTGCGCATTCGTTGCCCAGCGGCGATCACGGTCACGCGGCGTTGCGCGATTATCTCGTGACGCATTTCAAATTACAGCCCGAACACGCCGAGGCACTCGTACTCTACAATCTCGACTCCACCGAAGCCGCGCGGCATCTCTTTCGCGTCGTCAGTGGCCTCGACTCCATGGTGCTCGGCGAGACGGAAATCTTCGGCCAGGTCAAAGCGGCCTACAAAGTGGCGCTCGATACTGGCACCACGAGCCGAGCACTCAACAAACTCTTCCAGCAGGCCTTCACCGTCGGTAAAAAAGTGCGCAATGAGACCACCATCCAGCGCGGCTCGACCAGCGTCGGCAGCGTTGCGGTCGATCTGGCCGAAAAAGTCCACGATCTCAAAGAATGCCGCGTCATGCTCGTTGGTGCCGGCGAAATGAGCCGCACCTGCGCGCAAAGCCTGCTCTCCCGTGGCGCGAAGAGCGTCATCGTCTCCAATCGCAGCTACGACAAAGCGGTGGAGCTTGCTGCCGAGATGAAAGGCACCGCTTTGAAATTCGACGAATGGGAAAGCGTGCTGCATGAGGTCGATGTCATCATCTCCAGCACCAGCGCGCCGCATTTTGTCATCAAGCCCGAACAGATTGAGCAGGTGATGCGCAAACGCCGCTGGAATCCGCTGCTGCTCATCGATATCGCTGTGCCGCGCGATGTTGATCCTGTCGTGAACGAGATCGAAGGCGTTTATCTCTACGACATCGACGCTTTGCAGGCCATCGCCGATGATGGCCGCCGCGAACGCGAACGCCAGCTTGTCGCCTGCGAGCGCATCATCGAGGAGCAGCTCGAAAAATATGGCTTCCTTCAATCACCTGGCTCCACTCAGCACGGATTTGTCACTTCATGAGCATCGCAAAAATCACTCTCGGCACTCGCGGTAGCGAACTGGCCCTCACGCAGACGAACATGGTCACAGCGGAGCTGCAAACCGCGTTTCCGCACCTGCGCATCGAGCGCCAGATCATTCAAACGAGCGGCGACAAACGTCAGGATCTGCGCTTCTCTGAATTCAGTGATGTGGCGCAGGTGGACAAAGGCATTTTTATCAAGGAACTCGAAATCGCTCTCGCAAATGGGCAGATCGACGCCGCCGTGCACAGTCTCAAGGATGTGCCGAGCGATCTCGCTGCCGGATTCACCATCGCCGCCGTGCTGCCGCGTGCCGCCATCGAAGATGTACTCGTCACCGCTCAGCCCTACACGCTTGAAACCTTGCCGCAGGGTGCTCGCGTCGGCACCAGCAGCGTGCGCCGTGCTGCGCAGCTCAAGTTTCTGCGTCCTGATGTGCAAATCGTCGAGATTCGCGGCAATGTGCCAACGCGTGTGAAAAAAGTGCTCGGCGATCAACCGCTGGATGCCGTTTTACTCGCTGCCGCCGGCTTGCTACGCCTTGGTTTGCTCAATGCGAACCTCAGCCGCATTCACATCGACACGCACACGCTCTATGGCCTCGTGCTCGATCCCGTTAAGTTTCTGCCGGCTGCTGGACAGGGGGCCATCGCCATCGAATGCCGCGCAGGTGATGAGGCGACGATTCAAGCTATATGCTCGCTCAATCATGCTGAAACCGAGTTACGCGTGACTGCCGAGCGCGGGTTCTTGAAAATTCTCGGCGCTGGCTGCCAGACGCCCGTCGGCGCACACACTTGGATCAAAGACGGCCAGTTGCACATGGCCGTGCGTGTCTTCAACGAGGTCGATCTCTCCGTTCCGCCCGTCGAATGTGAGGCAAAGCGTCCGGTTCACGAAGCGGCTCAGCTCGCGGCAGATCTTGCTGCGATGCTGTGATGATTCGTGCAACTTAGGTGAAGGTTTCGCGTTCTACAGCGCATGAAGCCAACCCATCTTCCCCTATTTATCGCCGTGGCAATGATGTTGCCCGCCCTAGCCTTTGCCGCCAAAGACGCCAAGGGTAAAAAGAAACCCGCAGCTGCGCCGCATGACGGTGTCACCGCCGAAGTCCTCAAAACCTTCGACAAAAATGAAAACCATCAAATCGATGCGGATGAATTGCCTGCACTACAAAAGGCCTTTTCGACACTGAAGAACCTCGACAAAAACAGCAATGGCGAGATCGAATTGGCGGAAGCCGAGAGCCTGAAGCCTCACGCTGCTGAGGATCGAAAAGGCCGAATGCTTGCGGGTCTCAAACAAGTGGACAAGAACGGCAACCGCAAGATCGACGCTGATGAAGTCGAGGCGATGCAAAAGATGATCGCGGGAGGCAAAATCATGTCGCGCTTGGATCACAACAGCAATGGCAAGCTTGACGCCGACGAGGTGGAGCGTCTGAATAAGCATCTTGAGCATGGCTTTCGCGGCAAAGGTGGCGCTTCTGCCGCGCCATCTCCCTCCGTGCGCAAAGTTCCGGAAAAACCTGCTGAAACACCGCCTGCGGTTCAGCCACCCAAGACAGAAGAGAACAAGGACAAGCCCGCTGAGCCAGCTCCGGAGGCCAAACCGCCAGGAAACTTCGGCAATTAGCGATAATCGACCGTGCGGCGACCTTGGGACGCTTTGATGAGCGGGCGCAGGCGTTCGAATGACGCAGCGCCGATACCACGCACGCGAATCAAGTCCTCCACCGCACTGAACGGACGTGCGGCGACGATCATCTGCGCCAAAGCCGAGCCGATGCCGGGCAACGATTCCAGTTCTGCGAGCGATGCCGTGTTAACATCGATGCGCTGCATATCTACTTTAGCGACAGGCCGTCTGCTGGCCGCAGCGGACTCTGACAACACCCAAATCATGGCGGTGCCGAGGATAAGCACGGCAAGAAATATCCAGCCCCATGGCACCGCACTCAGTTCGCAATCCCAAATTGTTGGGCGCTGCAGCCTTGATGGTTTGCTCTGCAAAGACATGACAAACCCGGCGGTTTAACGGAATAACTTTGGCGCAAACTCGGCGAGGTAGTCGCGCCAGATGGGCCACGAATGATCGCCAGGCGTGAGACGCCATTCGTGGTTGATACCGCGTGCTTTAAGAGTGGTGATGAGTTGACTGTTGCGTACGAGGAGAAAGTCTTTTTCGCCGCAGGCGATCCAGAGCAGCTTCAATTTGGCATTGGTGCCGGCGGCATCATCGAGTGCGGGTTTGATCTCATTTTCATCGACTGCACCACTGAATGAGCCAATCCAAGCAAAGTGATCAAGGTTCGTCATGCCGATGCTCAAAGATTGCCAGCCACCCATGCTGAGGCCGGCGATAGCGCGTTGTTCGCGCTCGGGAGAGACGCGGTAATGGCTTTCGACGAGGGGCATGCCGTCTTCGAACAGTTC
>CANIZT010000151.1 GCA_947471905.1 Verrucomicrobiaceae bacterium | reverse complement strand
TTTGTGTGAAGGTGTTTCCTTGGGTGCCAAAGTGCTGTGCTGTGATGAAATACTGCGGCGCGATCATCGTGCCGAGATACGCACCGTACAATCCTTCATACTGCCAGCCTGAATTTTGAAAAATGCCAGTCGGGGCCGTGGTATTGTGCGTGGAGTCACTCGTGCCGTAAAATACAATGGCCTGACAGGGTGTGACGCTCATGCAAAACAAAGCCAGAAGCGCAGTCATGAAGACTGCTCGTGATGGCATTGATGGTTTGGCGCAACTAAACATAAAGTACTGTCCCACCACACTCTAGGTTTGCCATAATTCATTGCGATTACACCGCAAAAAATCGCTTCTTGCGTGGGAGAAAGGACGATGCCTGCTGGCACGTTACCCGCTAAGTAAAAACGTTGCTCGACAGGCCGGTCATTATTGTTATGAATGGCGCGCCTGTGACTCAAAAATGAAAAACAAATGGTTCAACATGCTGGGTGCCTGTGTGCTCCCGCCGCTTGTCGGCGTGGGAGTCTGCGGTGGACTCATCTACTTATTGAAAGACCATGAGTTGTTTCGGCCAGAAACAGTGACGCTTCCGACTGCGACTACCGCTAAAGTGCGTCAGGGCAAATTAAGCGAGGTTTCCGCCGAGATCCGTGCCGCGTTGCCGGTCGATGCGACCTTCACACCGGCGATGCCGAGGCTCACGCCATCCACCGCCGAAAAAGACGCGCTGAAACGTGCCGCTGATGCCGCGAAGCAGAAAAACGTTGTGCTCGTGCCGAAACCAGCCAGCGCAGAGCCAGCAGTGGTGGTGACGAAGCCAACCAAGCCCACTCAACTCGTCACCGTCAAACCACAGGCCTGGCGTCCAATCATCGATCCTATTTCCGAACATTGGACACGGCTAATGCCGCGCACCGATGCGCTACCGCAGGCTTATCAGGCGGTACTCAATGATGACGCTGCACATCTCGCCAGGCTTATCGCAGTCGGAATTTCACCGCATGAAATGACGCTGGGCGGTGACACTGCACTCTGCGCCGCCGTGCGAATGGGGCGTGCTGAATGCGTTCGAGTCTTGTTCCTTTCTGGTGTGGACATGAACCAGCCGTCGCATGAAAAGCAGCCGCCCATCGCAATTGCATCCATGCGCAGAAACGCGGAGGTGTTGGAGGCGCTGCTGGATGCCGGAGTCGATCCCAACACCCGTTTCAAAACACCCGTCTCCAAGCAGCTCATCGACCGCTGTTCCTTCAAGGATTTGCGCAACGCGATGGAGAGCGATCGTGGCATCTCGCCGCTGATTTGCTGTGCCGCGCGTGGTGATGTTGAAGGTGCCGTAACACTGATGCGCGCAGGCGCGAAGCCCGGCCTAGGCACCACGCGCTATCATCGTTACCCGATCAACTTTGCCGCCACACAGGGCTATCTGTTCCTCATGCGCGTGTTGCTGGGCCGCGATCCTGACTCCGAGCCGGACACACTCGTTACCGTCGATCTTTCCAGCCAGCGTGCTTGGGTGATGAAAAATGGCATCATCATCAACCACACCATGGTTTCGACGGGTCGCGAAGGCTATGGCACACCGGCGGGTCGATACGTCATCACCGATAAGCACACCTCCCACGTCTCCACGCTCTATCATGTCGCCATGCCTTGGTTCATGCGCTTGAACTGCGGCGCCATCGGCCTGCACAGTGGTTATGTCACCGGACAGCCCGCTTCACATGGCTGCATTCGCCTGCCGTATGAAAAGGCGAAGCAGTTCTTCAGCCAGGTGCGCGTCGGCGACGAGGTGCAGATCGTTTATTAAAGTGTCTTCAGCAGCTTGTCGTGGATGCCGTCAAAGCCGCCATTGCTGAATACGACGATCACATCGCCCGTGCGTGTTTCATTCTTCAAGCGGCTCACAATCGCGTCCGTATTCGCCTCAAACCAGCACGGCTTGCCACGGGAGGTTACGGATAGTGCCACCTTGGCCGTGTCCAAGCGTTGATCTGCCGCCACTTTCTCGGGATTGGCCACGGCGGCGATCACAGAGCCATCGGCCTCCGTCAAAGCCTCGATCAATTCGTTTTGCAGCACATTGCGGCGGCTTGTGTTCGAGCGCGGCTCAAACAATGCCCACAACCGGCGGCCAGCATAGCGCTGGCGCAAACCACGTAGTGTTTCGCGAATTGCAGTCGGGTGATGACCAAAGTCGTCAATGATTGTGATGCCGTGCGTTGTGCCCCGCTCCTGCTGACGGCGGCGGATGCCGCGGAAAGTATTCAAGCCCTCACGAATCTGTTCATCGGTCAAACCGCCGAAACGTGCCGCGCACACGCACATCGCTGCGTTGCGCACATTGAACTCGCCCATCATCGGCACAGCAAACGCAGTGCCGTTGATCTCAAACGCGGTGCTCTCTGGCGTCGAGGCGGTGATTTTGATGCGGAAATCGCAAGTCGGCCCGAGTCCCACGGTTTTCAGCGGTGCAGGGCACTTCGCACGTAGCGTGAGGCAGTTTGGATCGTCGCCGTTGATCAGCACGAGTCCGTTTCGCGGCACCGTGTTCAGCATGCGCTGAAACGAGAGCAGAATGGCATCCAGATTCTCAAAGATATCCGCGTGGTCGAACTCGATGTTGTTCACGATGGCGCACTCCGGCAGGTAGTGCAGGAATTTGGAGCGTTTGTCGAAGTAGGCGGTGTCGTACTCGTCACCTTCGATGATGAAGATGTCTGAATTCGTGAAGCGAGCGCCACTGGTGAAATTTTCCGGCACACCGCCAATCATGAAGCCCGGGTTTTTGCCTGCGTGCTCATAAATCCACGCCAGCATCGTTGTCGTCGTCGTTTTACCGTGCGTGCCGCTCACCACAAAGCTGCGTTTTCCCTGGATGACCTCCTGCTTCAGCAACTCCGCCATCGAAACATACGGCAGCTTCTTTTCGAGCACCGCCTCCAGTTCCGCATTGCCACGGGAGATTGCATTACCCACGACATAAACGTCTGCCGTGGCAGGAAGATTTTGCGGTCCGTAACCTTCGGAGAGCGTGATGCCTGCGCCGCGCAGCACATCGCTCATCGGCGGATAAACCTGCGCGTCCGAGCCGCTGATCGTGTGACCGAGGGCACGTAACGCGACCGCAGTAGAACCCATCGCGGTGCCGCAGATGCCGATGAAATGAATGTGCTTGGGAGATGCCATGAACCTGACGCGAGGACAGATGCCGCGCGAAAGGGAACTAAAGCAGGGCTTTCCCTGCCTTGGCAAAAAAATAATGCATTCCGCAGGAATAAACCTTCCGGCCTCAGGCTCACACGCCCCGACTGCCCGTCATCACGACCACAGTCGCTCAACAAAACAACGCACATCACACAAACCATGAGTACCAAACACATCATCGCCGCCGCCGCCTTCACCGGTCTCCTCTCCGGAGCCTACGCCGCGCAGACCACCTCCACTCAGAAGGCCGCCAGCCTCGGCGTCTCCATCGAAAAAATGGCTGACAAAGGCCAGCACACCTGCAAGGGGCACAATGAGTGCAAAGGCACCGGTGGCTGCAAATCCGGCGACGCTGGCTGCAAGGGTAAGAACACCTGCAAAGGCAAAGGCGGCTGCAACACGATGCCCAAAGCACCGAAGAAGTAAGCAGTCTCGACTCCCGCAGCCACTCGCAACCCCCGCGTGTGGCTGCGGTCAGTCATTCGTCCTTCTGATTTCGTCATTCGTCATTCGTCATTTCTACGTCATGCCCGCCAACGCTTTCAACGGACACACCGATCTCGGTATCGGCCTCCGCGTGCCGCATTACCGTCACATCTTGGAGAAGAAGCCCGTCTGTGGTTGGTTTGAGATCATCTCTGAAAACTTCATGGTCGATGGCGGACGACCTTTGGAAGTGCTCGACTCCATTTTAGAACAATACCGCGTCGTTCAGCACGGCGTGAGCATGTACTTCGGCAATGCCGACCCGCTAAACCGGGATCACGTCAAAAAACTCAAGCGCCTGGTGAAGCGCACCAACACACCCTGGCTCTCCGATCATCTCTGCTGGGGCAGTGTCGATGGTCGCTGCTCGCACGATCTGCTGCCGATGCCTTACACCATGAGTGTGGCCAAGCACACGGCGCAGAAGATCAAGCAAGCCAGCGACTTCCTCGAAGTGCCGATCTGTGTCGAAAATGTGAGCAGCTATGCCGAGTTCACACAGAACGAAATGACCGAATGGGAATTCCTCAACGAAGTCGTCGAGCACGCCGACTGCGGCATCCTGCTCGACGTGAACAACATTTACGTCTCATCGGAGAATCACAGATTTGATCCCTTTGAGTATCTCCGCGCCATGCCACATCATCGCGTGGGTCAGATTCACATCGCGGGTCATCAACGCTTCGAGCATGTCATTCTCGACACACACGACCATCCCGTGCCCGATCCCGTTTGGGACCTTTATGCCGAAGCCATCCGCCTCTCTGGCAATACCGCCACGCTTCTCGAATGGGACGACCGCATTCCCTCATTCGATGAGGTCCACGCCGAGGCACTCAAAGCCAACCGCTATCTCCATGAGCACGCCTAGCCAACTTTCGACCAACGCGGATCTGCGTATTCTTCAACGCAACATGGCCGCCGCCCTCATGCAACCGCTCACGCGGCATGATGGCCTGCAAAGCCGTACGCAGGTTGATTTCATCACGCCAAATGATCGCTTGAGCGGTTTTCAGCGGCTGGAGATTTATGCGCGCCAATACTGGTTCCGACTCCTCGATTGCCTCTACGACGACTATCCCGCGCTGCGCGTTCTTCTTGGAGAGATGCGCTTCCACAAACTCTGCCGCGACTACCTAGCCGCGCATCCCAGCACCTCCTGGACGCTGAGAAATCTCGGTTCACAGCTCTCCGCCTTCATCACAGAACCCAAAGCACGCGATGTAGCCCGGGTTGAGTGGGCGCAAACGCTCGCGTTCGACGAACCACAGAAAAAAACGCTCCACATCGACGACTTGCTCGGTGCAGATCCCTCCGCGCTTCGTCTTGGCCTTCAGCCCTGTGTCATCGCCTTGCGCATCGATCATGCCGTGGATCACTTCATCACCGCGATGAAAAAAACCGATGCCGATGTCCGCAGTGGTGCCAGCCAGGCCATGTCACAGGCTCCCACACGCGCCGCCATCATCAAAGCGCCACGCTTGAAGAAGGAAGTCCTTCATCTCGTCATCCATCGCCACGAAAACACGCTCTATTTCAAGCGCCTCACTCGTGAAGCCTTCCTCATGCTCACCGCGCTGCGTGATGGACTCACTCTGGCTGATGCCGTCGAACTCGCCCTCGCAGAAGCCGACCCCACCACCGACTGGCCCGTACAAATCCGTGACTGGTTCGCCGAATGGTCCCAGCTCGGTTGGTTCTGCAAACCTTCTCCACAACCATGAAACTCTGGAATATCAGCAACACCCTCCTCGACCGCGTCGCCGGTCATCTACCTGATCCACTCCTCCTCGGTATCCGCCTCTACTGGGGTTGGCAGTTCTTCAACACTGGCAAGGGCAAGCTCGGCAACCTTGAAGGCACCACCGAGTTCTTTAGTGAGCTAGGCCTGCCCTTTGCCAAGCTGAACGCCATCATGGCCGGTTCCACCGAATGCTTTGGCGGCCTGTTGCTGCTTGTCGGGCTTTTTTCACGCGTCATCAGCGTGCCACTCATCGGCACCATGACTGTGGCCTATCTCACCGCGCATCTCGATGTCGTGAAAACCATCTGGAGCGATTCCGATTCCTTCGTCACCGCCGCGCCGTTTCTTTTCCTGCTCGCCAGCGTGATCATCTTCACCTTTGGGCCGGGCCGGTTTTCCGTCGATGAAGTGCTGAGAAGGAGAAGCACCAAATGATTATCTTTTTACTGATTGCCAGCCGTGATCTTCATCTCCACGAAGTCCATGACCAGCTTGGAGTTAAGATTGAACGCGTGTTTTAAGAAGATCGATAGAGTGGCAAGCACGCCGATGTGCTCATAAGCCTCTTCTGCCACACACGTCATTGAAAAGCGGAAGGAATAATGGGCTGCAGGGTCATAGTGGACGCCACCAGCCTTGTACTCAAAGTGCGAGCCAAGTACCTCAAATCCAACGGCCCCTAGCAGGTAGGCGGTCGAAGCAAGTAGCAACGACCATTTTAGCCAACGCGGTAAGCGCCATATGAAGGGCATGTAGATCAGTGCCAGAATCGCCAATATTGCGACCGCAGGGATTACCCAAGCGTTCATCAGATACCCATCGCTAAGACCTGTGACGGCGCTGAGGCGGCGGGATGGGATGTTGTGAAGTCCAGCGATCTCATCCATGTCCATGAGCAGTAGGATAATAGCAATTCCACGCCATCCGGTTTTCTGTGGTTTGTCGTCATGAAAGCTGATGACGAAAGCTATGATGGCGCAGGCTTGTAGCAGCATTGAGGCATACCAAGTTGGAACGTTGGCCTCGCTATCCACATCAAAGAGAGCGAATCCTGGCAGTGCTGCTGTGCCTTCTCTGAGAAGGCAGTGCGCAAGCGTCGTGGCAAGGATGAAGAACGCGGAAATGGCCCCTGCATACGTAATAATGCGCCGATGAAGCTGGTTTGCGTGCTCAGAAACAGGGGAGGCAGATGATACAGAACCGTACATCAAGCTGGGATGGAAAGAGGTAAGAGAGTTCATGAATTAGAGGCGGCTGGAGGGCAGAAAAAAGAGGGGTGGTAATAATATTACATTTATGGAAAATATAGTCAAAGTTATTATTTAGAGGGCATAAATGTCATTCAATTAGTCTTCGGCCCGAACGATTCTTCTGCGTTCTTCCTGTGCTGCGTCTTGTGACGGCTCTTAGGCAACTAGAACCGCACTACGCACAAAAAAATCGGTGATGCTGGAATAAACCCCGCTGCCGCGTCTCTCACTAGCAAATCCGCCGCATGAACGCATGGAACTCACCCTTCAGTTTGGCATTGAACTGCCCGCAACCCACTCGATACCTCGCCGCGTGACCGATTCCGTGCCCAGCTTCGAGCAGATCGTGGATGCCCATTATCAGGGCCTCTTCCGCTTCGCTCTGAGCATGTGCCGCCGCGAGGCCACGGCGCAGGACCTTGTGCAGCAGACGTTTTTGCAGTGGGCAAAAAAGGGCCATACGCTGCGTGATGCCGCGAAGGTCAAGACCTGGCTCTTCACCACCATTTATCGCGAGTGGCTAGGCATCGCCCGGCGTGAGAAAAAGTACGAGGAAGTGGAGTTCGAACCCGATCTGCATGGCAACACGCAACAACACGATGAGGGTGAAAATCCACGCGTTGACAGTGTCACACTGCAAACGGCGCTCGAAGAGCTGGAACCAAACTACCGTGCTCCTCTGGTGCTTTTTTATCTCAAAGAGCTATCCTACCACGACATCGCCGAGACTTTGGGAGTGCCCATCGGCACCGTGATGTCTCGTCTCTCACGTGCGAAAGACAGTCTGCGCGCCATTTTGCGCCGCATTGAAGATTCCACCTCCTCCAATATCATCCCCATTACCGCCTCGTGAACCGCGAAGAAGCCAGACTCGAACTAGACGCCACGACGCTCCGCCCTCAGGACGCGTCCGATGAGGCACGCGCCATGGCGGAGAGCGATCCTGCACTCGGTGCATGGTTGGAAAAGCGTACGGCGTTTGATGAATCCGTCGCTGATGCCTTTGCTGCGTCTATTCCTGCGGGTCTGCGTGAAAGCATTCTGCAAAACGCGAATCGGCCGACCAAACGTCCTGTGCGATGGGTTTTGCCCACGCTCATCTCGGCTGCAGCCGCTGTTGCGTTGGGGTGGACGTTGTTTTGGCCTGTGAGTGGAGACATGCCCGCCTGGCAGGCCGAATCTCTTGCCGCCGTCGTCAAAGTCGAGCACGGCATGTTCAGGGTTGATCACCTGTCGCGCGACTTTGAAGCCATCAAGAAGATGCTCGTCGCCGATCAATCGCCAACTCCAACTCGTCTGCCTGGTACGGTGGGAAATATGCCGGTGCTTGCCTGCAAACGCATCCAGGTCGCTGGCCGCGTGGCCTCCATCATCTGTTTTGAGATCACGCCGGGCAAAGAGGCGCACCTTGTCGTTATGGACAACAAAACCTTAGCCAGCGCACCACCCCAGATGCAGCCGCAGTTTCAAACCAGCAAAAACTGGCACATGGCAAGCTGGAGTGATGGCGCACAGAGCTTTCTCCTCGCCACGACTGCCGACGAAGCCGAACTCAGGAAGCTCTTCGGAGTAGCCTAACGCCCTTCGAACTTGTCACGGCCCTTTGCCAGCGCTTCGATCTTGCGATCGGCGATGCTGCGTTTGAGCATCCAGAAGCCGCAATCGGGGTGGATGAACTTCACACGACCGGCACCGATTTTTTTCTCAGCCGCTTCGATGCGACGGGCGATTTCGTCGGCGGACTCCACGTGGTTGACCTTGATGTCCACGACGCCAAGACCGACACCGATTTTGGGATCGAGTTCCTTGAGAGCATCGAGATCAGCAGCGGGACGATGCGCGAGTTCGAGGACGAGGTGATCGGCACGCAGGGCATTCAAAAACGTGATGAGCGCTGCCCACTCGCCTTTTTGGATTGTCTGGCCGCCGTAGTTGCCGAAGCAGAAGTGGACGGCTTTCGTGCCTTTCACGGCATCGAGTACACGATTGATGCCGGCGGCGGCGATGGGCGCATCAGCGGGGTTGCCGGGGATATTGGCTTCATCGACCTGCACGCAGTCACATTGCAAATCAGCGGCCTGCGCGGCCAACGCATCGGCGATGGCCATGTTGAGTGCGGCGAAGTCGTTGTAGTGCGTATCCAGCAAGGTGCGGGCGAGCATGTAGGGACTGGTGAGTGTGAACTTGAACGGTCCACCAGCCACTTTGCCCGCACGGGCGCAGTCGTCGGCCAGATTGAGCACGCCTTCGGTGATGGGGCCGCGCACCACGGCGGCGGGCTTGCTGCGGAAGGCCATTTCATGCTTGGCACGAAACGCAGCAGTGTCCGCACGACCGACGCGGCTGTCGATGCCGCCGAGCTTGTGGACGAAGTACTCAATCATGCCGTTGGTGTCAGGATGATTGACGTCGAAGCGATACAATTCGCCATCCGTTGGCAGATCAATGCCCGCCTGACGCTGCGTGTCGAAGACCACGCGGGTGGCATCAATGACCGCTGCTTCGCTGGGCAGAGCGCTGAGCCATTCGGGGACGGGGTAAGAGCCGACGGTGGTGGTCTGGATGGTGGCCATGCGGCAGACTAGTCAGCAACATCTGCTGTAGGAAGCCATGAGTGCCAAAATCCAAAGGCGAGAGGGCATCCAACAAAGCTACTTCGCCTTCTTCGGACCTTTGCCACGCACACTCATCTTAAAGGGCACGCCGGGGGCGCTCCATTCGTCGCGGATGACCTTTTCGAGGTAGCGCAGGTAGCTGTCGGTGAGTTTGGCGGCACGGTTGGCAAAGAGGACGAAGTGCGGCACCGGGATGGCGAAGCCTTCCGCCTCATTGACCTGCGTCGCATAGAGCAGCTTGAAGCTGTGCGTGCTGCGGCCGAGGGCACCGGGGGTGTTTTCGATGGCTGTACTGAGCAGGCGGTTCAGGGCACCGGTGCCGATGCGGTTCTGCGAGCCGTTGCGCACTTTTTCGATCTGCACGAAGAGCTTGCCGACGTGCTCCTTGTTCTTGGCGGAGATGGCGACGAGCGGGGCATAGTTCAGGAAGAAGAACTCGCGACGCATCAGTTCATCCAGGAATTCGATACGGTCCTTTTGTGCAGCATCGGGATGGAAGAGATCCCACTTGTTCATGACGAGGATGCAGGGCTTGCGCTCCTCCAGAATGATCTGGGCAATCTTGCGGTCCTGCATCTTCGCGCCTGCAGCGCAGTCGATGACCAGCAGGCACAAGTCAGCGCGTTTGATGCTCTGCAGACTACGATCCACGCTGGAGATTTCGACCACGGTGTCGAGATGGGCGCGGCGGCGGATGCCGGCGGTGTCGATGAGCTGGTATTTTTTGCCATTCCAAGTGGCCTGGATATCGAGCGCGTCACGCGTGGTGCCGGGCACCTCGCTGACGATGGCACGCTCCTGACCGAGGATGGCGTTCACGAGTGATGACTTGCCAGCGTTTGGGCGGCCGACGATGGCGAGTTTGAGTGGGCGCACGGATTGACCGGCCTTGGCATCTTCGGTTTCGTT
>CANIZT010000150.1 GCA_947471905.1 Verrucomicrobiaceae bacterium | reverse complement strand
GCGCCGTAGATTTTAATTCGGGAAAGATTCATGATAAAGTGAAGGGGTGACTTTACTCGCAGGTGACGCTCATCAACTTGGAACTCCAATATTTCGCCACAAGACGGCGTCCTGTAAGTTCGCGGACGAAGTCCAACTTGGTTTCGATGACCGCAGGGTCTAGGCCCGGGAAACGCTGATGCTGGTAGGCGTTACGCGGTTTCCACGACCTGATGAAGCGCGAGCGCACAAACTTCTTCATGCTCTCCTGCACCCCACGGCGTGCAAAGGAGGTCAGCGCTCCGAGTGCCGTGGCGGCTGGGAGTTCGTTTTCGACGGCCTTCACCAGCGCGGCGAGTTTTTCGAAGCTCTCCGTGGACTGCTCTACGTTTTCGATGAGGCTCTTCATTGATGCCAGTGCTTCAGGTGTGAGCGTCGTGCGCGGCGTTTGGTCGAATGAGAAGGCGTGCTTCAATTTGGCAACGACATCTTCTTCCGCCTCGCAGCGTTCGCCCACCAAGTTTGGGATGCGTCGTTCGAAGCGTTCGTCATGCAGCGGTTGGTAGTTCACCACATAAGTGCCGCAGAGCCAGCCTTCGATGCCCGTGGTACAGCCGCAGTGGATCAAGGCGTCCGCCGCACGAAGCCATGCGGTGAGTGAGCCATGTACCTGAATCTCCGCCCGTGGAATGTAGTTCAGGATGGACTGGTAAATATCATGCCCCTCACTTGGATGCGGGCGCAGGATGATCTTGTGATCGGGGAATGAATTGCTAAGACGGTTCACTAGGCGGATGAAGATGCCCAGTTTCTGATGGTGGTAGGCAAACTCGTCGATCAACGGTGAGCGCAGCGGTGACTCGGGCGTGACGTGGTAACGCTTGAAAAAGTACTCCGGCCCTGTGCCGAAGTTGCCACGGGTGAAGTTGGTGCTGACGAGGATGAACTTTCCGTGCCGTTGTTTCAGTTCATCGATCTCCTGCTGGTAGAGTGGCAGAAAACGATCATGGCACAGACTGAATCGCGGATGCCCGGTGAGCACGATGTTCTTTTCGCACGCGGGCTTCAGGTCATGGTAGAGCTTCTCTTGAAACGAGCCCCAGGCACAGGCATGATCCTCGGCGTTGAGCCAGCGGGGATCAAACTTGCGGATCATGTCCTCCTTCCAGTCATCAGGACCGCCGGCGAAAATTGCCCCCTCCTCATCAAGGTAGATCACACGGAACTGGTTTTTCTTCAGGTCATCATAGCAGACACGCAACCGCGTGGGCGACACGTTAAGGACGTTTTTACCGACGTAGAGTCCGTGGCTCAGGCGTTTGCCTAGCTCATAGATGTCCGTGTGGTTGCCTAGGAAGATTTGATTGCCACTATTCGCGCAGTAACCGGCCAGCACTAGTTTGAAATCGAGTTCACGGCTGATTGTTTCGACAGGGAATAGCAGTGCCTTTTTGCCGGCCTCCAAGATGTTTGCATGGAAAAACCGGGCGGTGAGGCCCGGCGACTGGTCGGTGGTTGGTAATGTAGGCGTGCGGTCCAATTCGGAAGGGTGGATGAGCTAGAGAGATGTTTGTGGGACAGGTAGCGTCATCCACGGGGCTTGCAAGCCGTCAGGCGCAGGCGTGGCATCTCGTTTAGTGTTGCGAACGCAGGGCTTCGCCGCCAGTTTGGAGCTCCTTTTAACGAACTCGAGCATGTGTGGCATTCTAGGCGGGCTTAGCCTGCAAAAAAACTTGGATCAAGACCTCTGCCTTCGTGCGCTCGACCTCATGAACCACCGTGGTCCGGACGCATGGCATCTCGATTTTTTGGAAGGTGAACGGTGTGTGCTTGGGCACAAGCGCCTGAAGATTCTCGATCTCAACGACCGTTCTAATCAGCCGATGGCCTCCGCCTGTGGCCGCTACCTAATCATCTTCAATGGTGAGGTCTTCAATTATCGCGAGTTGCGTGCCCTTTTGCCCGGACACGCATGGCGCACTGACGGCGACACAGAAGTGTTGGTCGAGCTGTTCAGTCGCATGGGAAAGAAGATGCTGGATCATCTCAATGGCATGTTCGCCTTCGCGATTTATGACCGGACCAAGCGTTCGATCTTCGCGGCACGCGACCGGTTTGGCATCAAGCCTTTCTATCACGTGTGCCGCGACGGGCAGTGGTTCTTTGCGAGCGAGATTCCGCCGCTGCTGCTCCTGCTTGGAAATTCCACGCCGGATCACGATACGATCAAGACCTACCTCGCCACCGGCTCGTATGAAATAGGCACGGCCACGTTTTTCCAGGGCGTGAGTCGGTTGGAGGCGGGCTGTTGCGTGCATGCGTGGCTGGATGATCCCGCATCGCTGCGCATTAGCCGCTGGTATGACATCGCCGCGCGTGTGGTCGCCTACGGAAAGCGCGATGATGATGACCTGCTCGACGAACTAGATGGTCTGCTCGCCAAGGTGGTAAAGCGTCACCTCATCAGCGACGTGCCCGTGGGGGTGAATGTGTCCGGCGGGGTGGATTCGTCTGCGCTGATTCACTACATCACGAAGTTTCATCCGCAGATCCATGGCTTCACACAGGACTACGCGGACCCTTACAGCGAGCGCGAATGGGTGCAGCGCGCCACGCTTGGCACCGGCGTGAACTGCCATTGCATTGTTCAAGATGCCGCCGACTGCCTGTCGCGCTTTGAAGCAGTGATGCGGCATCAGGGCGAGCCGTTTGGCGGTGTGCCGGTGATCGGATTCGCGCCGCTGTATGAATGCGCTGGCTCGCTCGGCGTGACCGTGCTACTTGATGGCAACGGAGTGGACGAAATCTTCCTCGGCTACAAGAAATACCACCTCGCCGACCTTGCACAAAAGCTCGGTACACCCGCATATGAAGCGGCGCTCGCCGAATATATGGCGTTCTGGAAGGAGCCACGCGCCGGCATCGAGAAAAGCCTCGTGCACAACCGTGTCGGCGGCGGCGCGGCGATCGACGGCACGATCCCGTTTCATGCCGAGGCGATTGGTGCGGCCTTGCTGGGCGCTGAGGTGCGTGTGCCCGTGCTGCCTGCTTCTACCGGTCATGCCGCGCGTGATCTGGCCATGAGCGATCTGCTGGCCACCAAGATCCCCCGGGCCTTGCGATTCAATGACCGTATCTCGATGATGTACTCCAAGGAACTACGCGTGCCCTTCATGGATCATGAACTCGTCGAGTGGGGGTTGGCGTTGCCGGCGGAAAATTTGATGAATCGTCGCGGCACGAAGGCGCCGGTACGTGAACTGCTGCGTCGGAAGATCGATCCTGCAGTGGCCGAGGCACCGAAGCGCACCGTGCAGAGTCCGCAGCGCGAGTGGCTGGGCCACGAATGGCGTCCCTTTGTGGAGGACATTCTGAACAGCGATTCGTTCCGTCAGCGTGGATGGATCTGCCCCGATCGTGCGAAGGAGCGCTATGCGCGCTACCTCGCTGGTGACAATCAGAACTCATTCTTTATCTGGCAGTGGCTCAATCTCGAGATCTGGGCACGTCAGTTTCTCGACTGATCACGCTGGCGTCGTATACGCAAAGACGCGCTTTGCATGTTCCCAGTCCTCCATCGTGTCGAGATTGAGCGTCTCGTCGGATGGAATGATCAGCGGGGTGCAGTTGGCACCGTAGATGTCGTTGTACTTCTCCAGCGTCGAAAGGCGAAAGAGATACACCGTGCCGTCACGTGAGTACGCCTTTGGCACATCCTGGCGGCGTTTGATCGCGGCGCTGTCCGGCAGGTAATGCGTAAGCTGTCCTTCCGGCGTGATCTTCATCGCGTAATGCGGCGCGTAGTGCTGTGGAATCTCAGTCACGCCGACCACGGAATCCACGTTTTCGGGGATGAGCAGTTCGCCCGCCTGTTTCAAATGCTCGGCCCGGCGCAATGGCGCGGTCGGTTGCAGTAGCATGATGGCGTCCGGCACGTCGCCGCTGGTGCGTAGATGTTCGATGAGATGCTTCAGCACGGCGATCATAGGCGTGTCGTCCTGCGCGAGTTCGGCGGGGCGCAGGAAGGGCACGTCGATACCGAGGTGGCGTCCGAGCGCGGCAATTTCCTCCGAATCGGTGGAAAGCAGGACGCGTTCGACCACGCCGGATTTTTTCGCCGCATCAAAGGCCCATTGCAGCAACGGTTTGCCGCCGAGGGAACGCAGATTCTTGCCCGGGATGCCCTTGGAGCCGCCACGTGCGGGAATGAGACCGATGATGCGCGGCTTAGCCATGACGCATAGCCAGTGGCGCGTTTTGTATCTGCCGGATTTCGTCGATAAACGACTCGATCCACGCTGCGTCCGGCAGGAAGTCCTTCACCGGCTCGCACTTGCGGCAGAGAAAGCCGACGTGCAGGTGGTCGGCGGCGAAGTTCATGCGCTCGACGCGCAGGCCGTGCTTCCGCAGGTAGGCTTCAATCGTCTGCCGGGTGAAGTAATACGGATGGTCGATCTTGATCGCGTCTTCGATGCGCTGGTTGCGCTGGTAAGCCGCGCGGAAGTCCACGATGTCAATGAAGAACACGCCATCGTCGGTCATCGCGTCGCGCATGCGCTGGATGGCGAGATCGACATCGAGCAGGTGGTCGATGCTCTGGCAGATCATCACAAAATCATAGGTGCCGCTGCCGACATCCACGTCCTCGATGAAGCCGGGAATAGCGCGCATGCCCATCTCTCCGGCGAAGGTGAGTTCGTCCGGCGCCGGATCGACCACGGTGGCCTTGCAGCCGAAGGCCTTGATGAACTCCTCCGCCACCACGCCGGTGGATCCGCCGATGTCGAGCAGTTGCTTCATCGGACGGCTGGCGAACTCAGGCGCGACAAACTGAATCACCTCCGCCGCATAGGCGCGCTGCTCGTCCTGGATCGATTTGGGATTGATGAGGCGGTTATGAAACGCGCTGACCAGTGGGCGGTAGGTGTGGATGTAAAAGTTGGTGTAGGCCTCCTGCGTCATCACCGGATTGAGGAAGACGAGACCCGTGGTGCGACACAAATCGGCACGGGTCTTGTAGTCGTAGCGGTCCACATGCGTGATGGTGATGAGATCAGTTGCGCCGGAGAGGTTGCAGCGGCTAATGCGCTTTTTCGGCTGCGCGTCGAAGTCATACGCCAGCTTCTGGATTCGCTCGGGCCGGCTCAAAGGGGAGGGATACATGCGGTGAGGTTAGTAGTTGAGTTTCTTCGCGGTTTCGAGCGGGACTTCTCCCAGCAGCTTCGCGATGCGCGGGCCCGCCTGTCCGTCGCCATATAGATGGCAGGATTCGTAATGGCCGTGCGCGAGTTGTTTCGACGCCGCTGCGGCGATCTCGCCAGCATCGTAGCCTGCGTGCAGCACGTTCGGTCCGTGTTCGCGTCCCTGCTGGCGGGTGCCAATGTTGACTGCGGGTACGCCAAGGAATGAGCACTCACGAATGGCCACGCTGGAATTTCCCACTATGCACTTGGAGCGTAGTAGTAGTCGTAGGAAATCGTTACCGGCCATATTCTTGAAGAAATGAAAATTCTCGTCGTGACCACGTTCACGCAAGATGCGGATCGCTCGCGAGATACCGTCTGAACCTGCATCCAGATTGGGCCAGAAACATAGCACGGGAAGATTGATCCGCTGCATGGCTTCGAGGGAGGCATCCATCTGCTGCCTCGAGGCGGGTGCCTCGTTCGTCACTGGATGTTGCATGAGCACGAAGTAGCCTGCGGAGATATCGAGTATGTTGCCAACACCGCCGTATTTTTCGAAGATGTCGAAGGCTATGTCAGGTTGCTTCACCACATCTGCTGCGATATCGATGGAAGGGCAGCCGGTTTTAAACACGCGATCGGGAGACTCGCCCATACGAATTACGTATTCGCGTGCCTGTTCGGTGGACACATAGTGTGTATCAGCCAGTTTGGTGATGGAATGCCGCACTTTCTCGTCGATCGAGCCGGTGACCTCGCCGCCCTGGATGTGGGCAAGCGGGATGTGCATGTAGGCGGCGGCCACAGCGGTTGACATCGTTTCAAAGCGGTCAGCTATTGTCACCACGAGGTCGGGCTTCAAATTGTCGAAGACAGTGGCTAGTTCGATGAGTCCAAGACCCGTTGTCTTGGCGGAAGTTAACCGGCTTTGCCCGTCCACCACACTGTAAACTCTGGCATTGACCTCAAAGCCATCCTTGAGAATGAATTCGGCAACGTTGCCATAGACATCCAGCAATGAGGATGCGGCCAACACCACCTGGAGTTCTACCCCAGGAAGTTCGCGCAGGCTCAGCATAGTGCTGCGGATTCGGGAGTAGCTTGGACGTGCGGTTACAACGATGCAGACTTTTCGACTCATGAGGGAAACAGATATTGGACGAGGTATTTAAGTGCTAGGGTTCAATTTGGTTTTTTCCAAGATGCAAATTGCCAGTTGGTGAATGCATTCTCCTAGCGTATTAAGGTCCGTGCGCAGTTCGAGCTCCGGTTTTATTGGTGCTTCATAAGGTGAATCAATGCCAGTGAAACCGGAAATAGTCCCGGCGCGTGCGCGCTGATATAGATGCTTCGGATCACGATGCTCGCAGACTTCCAACGGCGCGTTGATGAAGATCTCCATGAATGGAACGGATGATTTTTCGCAACTTTCGCGCACCATATGTCGATCGGCAGCAAAAGGGGAAATTAGCGCACAGATCACGACTAGGCCGGCCTCGGCCATGAGTTTGGCCACTTCGCCCGCCCGCCGGATGTTTTCGTGACGATCTTTGTCACTGAATGAAAGGTCGGCGCACAGTCCGGAGCGTAGATTGTCGCCGTCGAGAATGAAGGAGCGCTGCCTCTGCTGGTTTAAAAATTGGTCGAGTCCGACGGCGATGCTCGACTTGCCCGCGCCCGATAATCCGGTCATCCACACGACAATACCACGGTGCCCGCTAAGAACTTCGCGTTCGGAGGTCGCGATTAAATAATGGGTTTGAGTAAGATTGGTGGCGCTTTGCGAAGGCATATCTTCATTTCTAGCATGGAATCTCGAGGGCGGAGCTGTTCGACAGCCTAAGCCTGCACTTTGGAATTTACTGTAGCTGCATGCAACGGATAAACACAGCACTTTGGGTGCCAGTGGAATTGCTGTGTTTTTCTTCTTTATTTTTGGCTGGGGGCAGACAAGGAACAGTATCTTGCACTCAACCGCTTCATTAGCCAAACCTTACGCCCGATGGCGTATATTGCATTCCGAAGCTTCCCGTGGCTGGGGAGGGCAGGAGCATCGCGTCATGGCCGAACTGGCTGGGTTTCAGAACCGGGACTGTTCGGTTGGGCTGGTGGCGCATCCGAAAAGTCAGCTCTTAAAGCGCGCCGCCGCCGCTAACATTTGCTGCAGGCCTTGTGGCTTTGACCGACGGATGCTGCCTATTGATGCGGTGCGGCTGGCTTGGTGGCTACGTCGTGAGCGTATCCAGATCGTAAATACCCACAGTTCTCGCGACGGCTGGCTCCTCGGCATAGCTGCTAGGCTTGCGCGTACGCCATTACTAATTCGCACCCGGCACATTGACGTGAGTTATCCCCACCCCTCTGTCAGTAAGCATGCCTTCACGACCTTTGCAGATCATGTGCTGACGACAAGTCAGAAGATCACAGATCATTTTCAACGTATCTATCCACTCACTGAGGGGCATATCACTACACTACCCACGGGCATCGATGTGAATCGTTTTCATCCGGACGGCCCACGAGCGGAACTGCCGGTTCGACGTGGAACGGGCACGCCGCCTGTTATTGGCATGGTCTCTGTTCTGCGTTCATGGAAAGGACATTCTATTTTTTTCGATGCCATCCGCCTACTCAAGGAGTCTGGAAACGATTTTCAATTTGTCGTCGTCGGCGGGGGCGCACCCATGGAAAATTATATTGCCATGGCCCGTCGGCATGGCGTCGAAGGATTAGTACAATTTACTGGGCATCGCGAGGACGTGCCGGACGTGCTGCGTGCATTCGATGTGCTTTGTATACCATCCCTTAAGCATGAAGGTGTGCCGCAGATCGGTCTGCAGGCCATGGCCTGTGGTACAGCCGTCGTCGGCAGTGATTGTGGTGGTATCCCTGAGGTTATTAGGGACGGCCAGACGGGCCGCATCTTCCCATCTGGTGATGCACAAGCGCTGGCTCGGCTTATTGCTGAGACCATTGATCAGCCAGAGGAAACCCAGCGCCTGTGTCGGGAAGGTCGGCTTAAGGTGGAGGAAAACCACAGCCTCGCCCATATGATCGACCAGCTCGATGTATTGTATCTCAACCACCTCGGAGTCCCACTATGACTGACTACGGTGCGGCCCAAGATTATTATGAACTCCTCGACAGCGGCGGCGGGCGTGTGCTGGAGCGGCTGGGCGGCATTGTGTCCTCCCGGGCTGTGCATGGAGCGTGGTGGCGGCGCAAGTTGCCTGGCGGGGAGTGGCGTAAGGCGGTGGAGTTGAAGCGCGATTTGAAGCAGCCGCTGCCGCTGAAGATCGGATCCCTGCGCTTCCAGCTTTCTGCCGCAGGTGGTGTTCGGGTGTTGGCACCAGAACTGCGCGAGCATTGGGAGCGGGTGAGTGCCTTGTGTGCGGCGTTTGCGAAAAAACAGCGGACTCCGGCACGAGTGCTGAATTTATTCGGGGGCGCGGGCGGTTTCACGCTGGCGGCGGCGCAGGCGGGTGCGGCGGTGGCGCATGTGGAGGCTTCGACGGATGCGATTAAGCGTGCCCGCGAGCATGCGACCATCAACACGCTGGCAAATCGCGATATCCGCTGGCTCGTCGATGATCCGGTGAAATTTGCACAGCGCGAGCGCATTCAGACGAGCCGGTACGACTTGATCATTATTGATCCGTTGATGCCGAAGGATGCAAAACGCGGTGCGTTTGAGATCGAACGTGACCTATGTGCGCTATTGGCCACGGTGAGTGGACTGTTGTCCGACAAACCTATCGGTGTGCTGCTGTTCTGCCGCCAAGGGGCGGTGTCACCTACGACGCTGCTGCATCTGATGCGCCAGGAGTTTGGTGTCTTTGGTGGCGGCATTGAGCATGGGGAAATCCTACTCAAGGGGGTCGAAGGTGTGCCTGAAGTTCCATGTGGCGCGTTTGCCCGCTGGCTCAAGGCGTCATGAGTTGCCGGTGACAATGGCGGCTTGCATGGCGGAGAGGGGCGAACTATCGACAAGTTATGAAACTCCCGCCGCATTTGCTCGATGAAATCATTCTCTCGCTTGGAGAGGTGTTTGTGGGCAAACGCTACGCAGACAAGGTGATTGAGTTTACCTTCAAACGGCATCGCAAGTGGGGCAGTCGGGATCGGCGCATCTTTGCGGAGTCGATTTATGAGTGTGTACGCTGGTGGCGCTGGTATTGGTTTCTGGCTGGTTTGCCTGATGAGGAGCATACGGTGCCAGAGGAAATCACGCCTGAGCGTTTGTGGCGGGTCTGGGCGGCGTATTGGATCACCAACGGGCGTGATCTGCCGGTGGATGAGACGGCACCGCAAATTCGACCCAGTGATGTGTTGCAGCGGGCGAAACTGGAGGCTTCGCCGGCGATCCGTGCGGCGATTCCTGACTGGTTGGAAAATCGTGGCAGTCGTGAACTTGGCCCCGCGTGGCCGTCTTTGCGCGAGTCGCTCAATCTGCCGGCGGATGTCTTCATGCGTGTGAACACCATCAAGAATGACCGCCGTTCCTTGCGTGAGCGGCTGGGGCAGGAGGGATTTGAAGCGGAGGTCGTGGATCAGGTGCCGAGCGCATTGCGCTTGAAGCAGCGGGCGAACCTGTTTGGCACCGCCTCATACAAAGATGGGCTGTTTGAAGTGCAGGATGCGGCGTCGCAGCTCATCGCACCGTTTTTGCAGCCGGAACCGGGCATGCGGGTGATCGATGCCTGTGCGGGCGGCGGCGGAAAAGCTCTGCATATCGCTGCCATCATGCGCAACAAAGGCCGCATCCTTGCGCTGGATGTGCATGCCTGGAAATTGGCCGAATTGCGCAAACGCGCTTCACGTGCAGGCGTGGACATCATCGAAGCGCGGGAGATTGAAGGCTCAAAGACGGTTAAACGTCTCGCGCAGAAGGCGGAACGCGTTTTGCTCGACGTGCCATGCTCGGGTTTGGGTGTGCTGCGCCGCAATCCAGATGCGAAGTGGAAATTGAGCGATGCGGAGATCGACAGGCTCATCGCCTTGCAGGCAGAGATTCTCGAAAGCTACAGCCGCATGGTCGCTCCCGGC
>CANIZT010000149.1 GCA_947471905.1 Verrucomicrobiaceae bacterium | reverse complement strand
GCCGAGGCGATGAAGTTGCAAAAAACCGCCCAGGATCCGATCATCACCCCCGAGCAGCGCAACAAATACGCTGCCGAACTCGGTGAAAAAGTGAAGGAAATCCGCTCCATGGAAATGGAAATGCAGGAATTTGCTGAACGCCGGCAGACCCAACTCAAGCAGGAGGACATGCAGATCCGCAAAGGCCTCTACGAGGAAATTCTCGTCGTCGTGCGTGACCGTTCCAAGGCTGACAACTTTGACATCGTCTTCGACAAGACCGGTGTCAGCTTGTCCACGGTGCCGATCATCCTGCACGTCAAGGAAGGCGCTGCTGCTGATCTTACCGACCAGCTCATTGTTGAACTTAACAAAGACGCGCCGCCTCCCGGTGCCGAACCAAAGAAGGAAGAACCTGCGGCAGCCCCGAAAACCGAGGCACCCAAGAAATAATCCATCCTGATAAATTTCCAAGGCACGCCGTGGTTAATTACGGCGTGCCTTTTTTCTTTCCAGCGCCATTGGTCAGGCTGCATCCATGAGCAACTCCATCACACTGCAGCAACTAGCCGAACTCGTCGGTGGTGAACTTTGCGACGGCAACGCCGACACCCTCATCACCGGTTTAAACGCCATCAGGGACGCCCGCCCTGGCGAAGTCACCTTTCTTGGCAACGCCCGCTACCTTCCTGCGCTCAAAACAACGAGTGCCTCCGCCGCACTCGTCCCGAATGACCTGGCCGCACAAGAGGCGCAGCCAGGATTGGCTCTCATTCGTGTCATAAATCCCACGCTTGCCTTCTCACATGTCATTCGGCATTTCATGCCGCCCGATGCTGTCTTCGTGCCTGGCGTGCATGCCACCGCCGTCGTCGCCAGCGACGTCGTTTTTGATGCGCAGAAAGTCAGTATTGGCGCGCATGTCGTCATTGAGGCAGGTGTTGTCATCGGTAACGGCACAACCATTCACTCCGGTGTGTTCGTTGGTCGTGGCGTGCACATGGGCACAGACTGCGTTCTGCACGCCAACGCCGTCATCAAAGAACACTGTGTCATCGGCAATCGTGTGATTTTACACAGTGGTGCCATCATCGGCAGTGACGGCTTCGGTTATGAAACCGTCCAAGGACGCCACATCAAGATCGATCAGGTCGGTATCGTCCAAATCGATGACGATGTCGAAATAGGCTCCTGCGCCACCATCGACCGCGCCCGTTTTGGTCGCACTTGGATCGGTGAAGGCACTAAGATCGATAACCTCGTGCAAATCGGCCACAACTGCATCATCGGCAAACACTGCATCATTGTTTCGCAGACCGGCATCTCCGGTAGCACCCGCCTCGGCAACTACGTCACCATGGGCGGCCAGGTCGGCGTGGCGGGACATCTTGAAATTGCTGACAAGGTCATGCTCTTCGCAAAATCCGGCGTCACCAAAAGCATCCCCGAAGCCGGACCTTACACCGGTTACCCTGCCCGCCCGCTCATGGAGGGCCGCAAAATGCTTAGCCTCCCTGCCCGCATCCCTGATCTCATCGACCGTGTCCGCGAATTGGAGAAAAAACTCGCCGCGCTCGAAGCCCAGAGCTGATCTTCACTCGTAACCCCTGACGCATGAAGCGTGGACGTTGCCAACGTCCAGCCTTCGTTCTACTTTGCACGCCCCATGACCGCCGCCTCCCTGCTACCACTCCCCGTGATGCCCGACTCCCACGGCCACTTCGGCCAATACGGCGGCATGTTCGTACCCGAAACACTCATGGCGGCGCTAACGGAGCTTTCCGACCACTACGAAAAAGCCAAAGCCGATCCCGCCTTCCAGAAAGAACTCGATCGTTTGCTCCACGAATACGTCGGTCGTCCCACGCCGCTCTATTTGGCCGAGCGCTGGACCGAAAAACTCGGTGGCGCAAAAATTTACCTCAAACGCGAAGATCTGCTGCACACCGGTGCTCACAAAATCAACAACGCCCTCGGCCAGATACTCCTCGCCCAGCGTCTCGGTAAAAAACGCATCATCGCTGAAACTGGTGCCGGTCAGCACGGCGTCGCCACCGCGACCGTCTGTGCACGCTTCGGCGTCGAATGCGTCATTTACATGGGCAAGGTAGATATGGAGCGCCAGGCGCTCAATGTGGCACGCATGCGTTTCCTCGGGGCCAAAGTCGTTGCCGTCACCGCCGGCCAAGCCACGCTCAAAGAAGCCGTGAACGAAGCCATGCGTGACTGGGTCACCAATGTGCAAACCACGCACTACATTCTCGGCTCCGCACTCGGATCACACCCCTTCCCCATGATGGTGCGCGATTTCCACCGCGTCATTGGCGTCGAAGCACGCCGACAGATTTTGGAGCGCGAACAACGGCTGCCTGATCTCCTTGTAGCCTGTGTCGGCGGTGGTAGCAACAGCATCGGCCTCTTTCATCCGTTCTTGAATGACAAAGACGTGCGCATGACCGGTGTCGAAGCTGGTGGCGATGGCATCATCCCTGAGCGCCACGCCGCACGCTTCCAGGGTGGCCGTCTCGGCGTCCTACAAGGCACCAAAACCTGGCTCCTTGCCAATGCCGACGGCCAAATCGAACTCACCCACAGCGTTAGCGCCGGTCTCGACTACGCCGCCATCGGCCCCGAGCACGCATGGCTGCACGATCAAAACCGTGTCACCTACAATTATGCCACCGACAGCGAGGCCCTGGCTGCTTTTCAAGAGCTAAGTCAAATCGAAGGCATCATACCTGCACTCGAAAGCGCTCACGCCATCGCTGAAGTACACAAAGTGGCCCCCACCATGCGCAAAGATCAGATCATCCTCGTCAATCTCTCCGGCCGCGGCGACAAAGACGTGGCGCAGGCTGCTCGCATGATCTTGGGTGAGGAATTGAAGTTTTAAAGCATGCAGCCGACGCCGATCGCCGAAGACATGGCGAAGCTTAAAACGCTTCTTCATGACTCATTGTCGCCGCATCTGTCAGCTGCACAGCAAAAGGATATGCGCATCCTCAATCTCGCCTGCGGGCGTTGTGATGAAGCAGAGACACTGATTAAGGTTGGCTCCGAACTCACCAAAGGGGGAGATGTCGAAATGATCGGTGCCGACATTCGTATTCGCGAGATTCGGCAGGCACGCGAAGCGCACAGTCATCTGCCAGCGCAGTTTTTGATCGAAGACGCCACCAAGATCAGCGAGCACAAAGAACTCGGCGACGACTTCAATATGGTCTTCATGCGTCACCAAAACTTCTGGCATGGGCAAGAGCTGTGGAAGAAGATTTTCGACCAAGGCATCGCCAAACTACGACCCGACGGTATGCTCGTTATTACCAGCTACTTTGATGTCGAACACCGGCTCGCGCTGCGTGCACTCGAAGCGCTGGGCATGGAAGTCGTCAGCAACCGCCGCAACAAGGCCAGTCGCGCCTTGAGCGACGCCTCCGGCAAGTCCGTGGATCGCTGGGTCGCTGTTTTGCGGCGGCGGCAGGCCTGAGACGGGCCGCCAAGACCATTTACAAGCCCCCCGTGAAGCGGTAAGCTCAGCGCCCCTTCCCAAAAATTCCATGAATCGTCTTCTTTCCGTCCTCACCCTCATGGTGGCGTTCCTCCTGGCCGCCCCGGTGTTGCCTGCTCAAACCATTGATGCGAGCAGCGAGGTGGCAGACCAATACTTCCGCGGCTTCGTGCTCAACAACGAGGCCGCTAAGATCGAAGCCGCCGGTGATCTCTCGCTAGCGCAGACCAAGTTCAAGCAGGCCGGCGAGATCATGGACAGCATCGCGCGCAATTACCCGACGTGGCAGCCGGAGATGCGCGCCAGCCGCCAGCAAAAGATTCAGGACTCCCTCACGCGAATTGCGGCACGACTGGCCCAGCAGAACTCGCTTGCCCCTTTGCCGTCGGTTGAGGCAAATCCAGCGCCACAGATGACGGTGACTCCAGCACCGTCACCCAGCGGCATTCCCGCACCAGGCATGCTGTCACAGTCCGCCCCGGCCATGCCTTCCTCGTCCGGCTCGCTGCCGAGCCTCAACGACATGCTCAGCCAATGGGAAGCCATGTACAAAAAACGTGTGCTGGAACTCGAGACCCAGAACAACCAGCAACAACTGGATCTCAGCAAATGGCAGAACTGGTATCAGTGGGCCTCGGGTGAAATCACCACGGCGCGCGCGCAAAACGACGCACTCGGCAAAAAATCCGCCGCCATGGAGCAAAGCATCCTTGCCATGGGCAAAGATGTCGAGGAAGGCCGCGCGGCTAAGGTCCAGCTCGACAAGCTGATGGAAGAAAAAATGGCGGTGGAGTTGGAGTTGCGCAAAAATGGCCAGCGTCTGATGGCCGCCGAAAACGCCGCCAAAGATGCATCAGAAAAATTAGCCGTTGCCTCCACCCATATCGCTTCGGTTGAGCAAGAGCGTGATAAAATTCTCAAAGAACGCGACCAAATCGTGAAGGAGCGCGATACCGCCATGCAGCAGCGCGATGACGCGGTAAAACAGATTGGCGTCGCCACTAAGGAGCGCGATGCCGCCAGCGCCCGCAGCTTGGGATTGCAGACGGAACTCGATGAAGTGAAGAAAAAGAGCGGTAGCGCCGAAATGAAGCGCCTAATCGCCGAAAACGAGCGCTTGAAGCAAGAACTCGTCGATGCCCAGAAGCAGGTCGCAAGCCTGAAGAGTGATGTGACCCGCAAGGACAAAGAAATCACGGACCTGCGCGGCCAGCTCACCGGTTTGCAGGGCCAACTGGCCGAATTGCGCAAAGAAAGTGGCACCTATCAGACGCAGGTGGCCGAGTTGACCAAACAGCTCAAGGAAATGCAGGTCGGCATGGACACCAAAGTTGCCAACACGCCCGAACTCACGCAGGAAAACGAAATGCTGCGCGCCATCATCATGCGCCAGCTCCGTGAGCAGCGCCGCCAGCAGGCCTCCAAAGATCTCGTCATCACCGAGCTGCAAAAAATGGAGAACTCCTCCAACGATCTCGTCAAACAGGTCGAGGAGATGAAAAGCGCGCGGATGATTCTGACACCGGACGAGGAAAAACTCTTCTCCGACCCAGTGGCAAAGGAACTCCTCGGGCCCAACGGAGTGCAGGCCACGCTCATCGCCAGTGCGAAGCCGGACGATGCAAAAAAGCCCATGCCTGCGCCAGGAGCCACCGATACGCTCATTAACCAAGCCAACGAAGCCTACATGAACAAGGACTTCGAAGGTTCAGCGAAGCTCTACCAAGACGCACTCCGTACCGAACCCAAAAATGTCTCCGCGCTCATCGGTCTTGGCATGGCACGTCAGCGTGACAACAAGCACGCCGAGGCAGAGGTCGCTCTACAAAAAGCGCTGGCCTACGATCCCACCAACGAACCCGCCTCCTTTGCGCTCGGTGTCACCTATTTCAAACAAGAGCGCTGGAAGGATGCCATGACCTACTTTGAGAAAAGCCTCTCCAAACGCCCCGACAACGCCAGCGGCAGGCATTACCTCGGCATCATCGCCACGAAATTGAGCCTGCTCGAACGTGCTGAACGCGAGTTCAAGACCGCGCTCGCCATTGACCCCGCCTATGGCGAAGCGCACTTCAATCTAGCTGTCCTCTACGTCACTTGGGATCCGCCGCAGTGGGACAAAGCCCGTGCTGAATACAGTGAAGCCATCAAGAAAGGCGTAAAAACGGACGCGAATCTAGAAAAGCTGCTCGAAGGCGGCAAGGTTTCGCAACGCTAGGCGGTGATGCGCCGTTCATGTGCGCCACATGAACATCGTACAAGCTTTCGCCCTCCTACTTACAGCTTTAACCGCTGCGGCACAGCCGCAGAAACATCTGATGCTCGACTCACGAGTCATTGCACGTGTTGTGAATGCCAACCTGGTGCTCGGCACGCCGGAGAAGCATGCGGGCAATCCGTTGTTTCAAGCGGACAAGCCATGGGAGAACTCGATGAACAATCTCTATCCCAACGTGGTGTGGGACGAGCAGGAGAAGGTGTATAAGCTCTGGTACAAGTGCGTGTTGGCAGATAAAGAAGTAATCGCACAGATGGATCAGCCCAGCACGGTGCATGATGTCGGCTGGTATCTACTCTACGCGACTTCCAAAGACGGTGTGAAGTGGGACAAGCCTGAACTGGGCCTACATAAGTTCGCCGGCAGCACCGCCAACAACATCGTGGCACGAGACTGCCCAAATGTGGGCGTGTTCAAAGACCTGCACGATGCCGATCCAGCTAGGCGCTATAAAATGGTGAGCGATGTCGGCCTCGGGAAACCGCAGGTGCGTTTTTCGGCCGACGGCATCCGCTGGGGTGATGCGATCGATGCAAAAGGCTTCGGCGCACAGAACGGCGACACGCACAACAATGCGTTCTGGGACGAGCGCAGCGGCAAATACCTCTGGTTCACGAAACTCTATCTCGGCGAACGGCTCGTTGCGCGCTTTGAGAGCGATGATTTCATCAACTGGAAGAATAACGGCCTCGTGCTGCGCTCCAGCATTGATGAAGGCCGCGCCAGTCAGACCTACTGCATGCCGGTGTTCCGCTATGGCAGCATCTATCTGGGCTATGTGATGATGTATAACGTCGGCAACGGCCGCACGGTCGATTGTGAGCTGGCGTGGAGCCACGACGGCCTCAAATGGCAGCGCGTGGCTCCCGGCACGCCGTTCATCCCGCGTGGGGTGAAGGGTGCTTATGACAGCGAATGCATCTACGCTATGGCCGGGCCACCCATTCTCCAAAACGGCAAACTCATGCTCTTCTATGGTGGAGATGACTTCCCGCACACCGGCTGGAAGCGCCACTGCTTGCCATGCCTTGCCACATTGCGCCCCGACGGCTTTGCCGGTTATGAGCCTGGAGACGCGAGTAAACCTGTCACAATCATCACGACCGCATTTCGAGCTGCCACGATTGGCATCAGTGCCGATGTTTCCCCAGGTGGCAGCATTCAAATCAAGGCGCTGGATGACCAAAATGTGTTGTTGGATGAGGCTGAAGCCATCACCGGTGATGTGACCGATGCTGAACTCAAATGGAAGCACGGTGCAATGGCCAACAAAGACGTGCATTTTGAGATTCAATTGAACCATGCGCGGATCTACGCCCTCAACGGCATCGATTTGATTCAACAAGAGCCTAAGCAGCCGGAAAACCCTTTGAAGGCAGTGGATCGCAAGATTCATTCGGTCTCAACGAAGGTAATTTCGTTCGATACGAATGCGCAGGGCTGGAAGGGCGTCGATCAAATCGAGCATCATGCTGCTGGCGGTGCCAAAGGCGGCTACATTCATGTTTCACGCAGCGGCAGAGCACTACCAATCGCGCTTTCGCCGGTGACTGCGGCTGAATCACCTCTTGTTGGTAACTGGTCGCAAATCATCGGTGGCGAAGGCGCTGAAATCACCTGTCAGGTGCGTTCGGCGAAGGCAGGAGGCCGCGTGATGATCGAGCTATTCGCTCGTGACATCTCGCAATGGCAGTTTGAGACGAGCGCCACCTTTGGCAGCGACTGGACGCAGGCGAAGGCTGCGTTGCTTTATGATTGGAGCGATGAGGAAGCGATAGCAGCAGGCTGGAAGCGCTCATCCAACGGCTTTTCATGGTCGGACACGATTCAACACGTTGGCAAGGTCGTGATTGTCCCCAGCGCAGCGGGAGCGCAGGAGAGCTTCGATCTCGATGAGGTGAGCGTCAGCGGCGTGGCGAACTGAGATCAGGGACGAATTTCCTCACCCGTCGTCGCATTTGCGAGCGTGATCTGCTCGCGATGGAAGGCGGGATCGCTGCGGAAGGTGAGGCGGGCCTGATACTTGCGTTCGAGATCGACGAGGAGTTCGCCATCCTCGCTTTTAAGGCGGGCGAGGACTTCGGGATGGACGACAACAATGATGCTCTTTTGATCGTCCTTGGCACGGCCAAGAACGCTGACGAGGCGGCGCTGTAACTCGACGCTCATCGTGAGCGGTGTTTTGACCTGGCCGTGGCCTTTGCAATAAGGGCAGGCTTCGTAAAGAGTGGTGCCAAGACTTTCATTGAGGCGCTGGCGCGTCATCTCCATGAGCCCGAATTGCGAGATGGGCAGGACTTGGGTCTTGGCCTTGTCACGCTTCATGTGGTCGAGCATGAGCTTGTACACGGCCTGCTGATCGCGGCGGTGCTTCATGTCGATGAAATCGACGACGATGAGGCCGCCCATGTTGCGGAGGCGGAGCTGGCGGGCGACTTCGGCGGCGGCTTCGAGGTTGGTTTCGAGCAGGAGTTTATCGACATCCTTGTGGCCTTTGTTGCGGCCGGTATTGACGTCGATGGAGACGAGGGCCTCGGTTTGGTCGATGACGATGTAGCCGCCGCAGGGCATCCACACCTGACGGTAGAAGGCGTTGTCGATCTGCTTCTGGATGCCGTAGTGTTCGAAGATAGCGCTTTGGCCTTGGTAGTGGTTGATGCGGCGCTTCGCACGGCCAGAGATGTGGGCGGCCATGCGCTGCATGCGCTCTACGGTGGCTTGGTCATCGCAGGCGACTTCGTCGATGTCTTCGGTGAGGAAGTCACGCACGGTGCGTTCGACGAGATCAGGCTCCTGGAAGCAGCAGACTGGCGCGTTTTGACCGTCGCGCTTGGCAACGATCTGGTCCCACTCATCGAGTAAGATGTTCAAATCACGCACGATGTGACGGGCACGTTTGCCAGAGGCCTCGGTTCGCAAAATGATGCCCATGCCCTCAGGAAGGCTGATTTTTTCAATGATCTTGCGGAGGCGGGAGCGCTCTTTCGGGTCTTCGATTTTACGCGAGATGCCGCAGGTGTCGTTGAGTGGCATCAAGACGAGCAAACGACCGGCGAGAGAGATATTGGTAGTAACACGCGGGCCTTTGTTGCCCACGGGGCCCTTGGTGACCTGCACCATGATCTCGGAGCCGATTGGATAGAGCGTGGGGATGTCTTTGGCTTCGATGCGCTTCTTCTTTTTGCTGCCACCACGATTGATTTCTTCGAGACCGGCATCGAGCGCAGCGGGAATAGCATCCCAGAAGTGCAAGAAAGCGTTCTTATCGAAACCGATGTCGATGAACATGGCTTTGAGCCCCTGCTCAATGTTGCGGATGCGCCCTTTGAAGACACTGCCAATGAGGCTGTTCGTGCCAACACGTTCGATGTTGTATTCTTCAACGACACCCTTGTCGAGAAGGGCGACGCGGTTTTCCAACTTCTCGCAGTTGATGACGAGGCGCACGCCACTTTTGATGTCGCGTTTGCCGGTGAGTAATTCTTTGATTCTTTGAACGAAGGTCAATGCCATGGTGGTTGGTCTCTCTGAAATGTTGCGGCCCTTCAGCGAAAGAGCTTGCGGAAAAATCCGCCGCCGCTGGGCGCGGGTTCGGATGGTTTGGTTTCTTGTGAGCTACTCCGGTTGAAGATACCGACCCTGCGCACTGGCACGGCTTTGGGTACATTCTGTCCAGAGCTGCTACCTGCCGATCCCGCTGAATCGGCCTGACGTTTAATGTTTGGCGTCGTGTTCACACGCGGCGCAGCATCATCCAACGGTTCTGCCGAAGGCGAACCCGTGCCTACGTCGCCGTCTTCGTCAGCGCCAGGTGCCTCTGGCACGGCAGCATCTGCATATTGGACGGCTAAGATAGGATTGAAATGGCCTTCCGCAGCCGGCAGAGCCTCAATGGCGATATTGTAGGAACCTTTGTCGAGTGCCAGGCATTGCTCCAGCACACGACGTGCGAGCGGCGCCGCGCAGGAACCTCCTGATTTACCGTTCTGAATCAGAACGCAGCAAGCGAACCTAGGATTGACATACGGGGCAAAGCTGATGAACCAAGTGTGGTTGTCGTCATGCTTTACGCGACGTTCGTCGAGCCGCCAGTTCTGCGCGGTACCGGTCTTACCAGCGACCTCAACACCCGTAATTCGCGCGGACTTACCGGTCCCACCTGGGTCATTGACTACTTTCCACATGCCTTTGCGAATGATCTCGATCTCATCGGCCTTCACGTTCGCCGAGAGATCGCCACGTAGGCTGGGCGGATTGTCGAGCACGACTTGATCGTGATCCATGACTCGCTTGAGCAGGTGAGGGAACCAATATTTACCGCCATTAGCGACCGTGGCAGCGACGGACGCCATCTGCAGGGGCGAGGCAAGAACCATACCTTGACCTATGGATGTGTTTGCGGTGTAGCCGTCGCTCCAACGTTCATTAGGACGATGTGCGCGCAACCAATCTGGATTT
>CANIZT010000148.1 GCA_947471905.1 Verrucomicrobiaceae bacterium | reverse complement strand
GATGAGAGTGCTTTCATGCTGGTCTAACGCTCGCCTGACCAGCACGGAGGCTTCATCCTGGACGTGTTGATCGGGCATGCGTTGGTTCTGGTTGGAACGTTCAGACACAGCAGTTCATTAGGCCGAAGATCCAAGTTGCAGACGATTTCACACTTGGAAACCGCAATCTTTCGGGCTGGTGGCGCGTTGAGACCGCCAGCGTGAACGATTCCTCCTCCTCTGCCAACACTTCCTTTGTCTTGATCCTCCTAGCCCTAGGCGCTTTCGTTTGGTTGGTTCAGCACCTTTTGAATGACCCACCTGCGCCAACCCCAGTTCCAGCGCCTACTGCGGAAGCAGCCACCTCGACCTCCAGTGCTGCCGTCAACTTCAGCTAGTCCAAAGGAGATGCCATGAACAACGCCACAAGCGATCAACTCAAATCCGTGCAGCAGATGGTCGGCGGCGAATTCGATGGCAAAACCTACGTTCCGGCCAAAAACAGGAAGTAAGCACTCACCAGCCGCCGCCGAGGGCCTTGATGAGCAGGACGCTGGCCAAGAAGCGCTCGCCCTGGATGCGCGTGGCCTCCTGTTCGGCACGCAGCAGAGTGCGCTGGCTGTCGAGCACCTCATAATAGGCCACGAGGCCGGAATCGTAGCGTTTCTGGGAAAGATCGAGTGCTCGCTTGGCCGAAACCGCCGTGGCTTCCTGCGCAGCAGCCTGCTGCTTTAAAATCGCCAAACCGCTCAAGGCATCCTCAGCATCACGCATGGCACTTAACACGGTATTTTTGTAGCTGGCGGCCGATTGATCATAGCGAGCCTGCGTCGAATCAATTTTCGCCCGCACTCCTCCACCTTGCAGCAGCGGCCAGTTGAAGGCCACCGGGCCAAGGCCCCACACACGGCTGGGTGCATTGCCAATTTTCGAGGCATAACTCGTCTGCGAACCAACGGTGGCACCGATGCTGAGGCTCGGATAGAGCGCCGCTTTTGCCACGCCGATCTCCGCATTCAGGGCGGCCATCTGCCGCTCCGCTGAAGCAATGTCAGGTCGGCGTTCCAGCAGATCACTCGGCAAAGATGCAGGCACTGAAGGTGGTGCGCCGCTGATGGCATGCGCGGGCTGGTTGAACTGCGATGGGGTCGTGCCAAGCAGCAAGGCAATGGCATGTTCGAGCTCCGCACGCTTTTTCTGCAAACCCAGTGCCTCTGCCTCAGTCGCCGCCATGTCTGTCTCCGCTTGGGCCACATCAATCTGGCCGATATCTCCCTGGGCAAAACGCGTGCGGGCCAGTTCCACGGTCTTACGCCGTACGGCAAGCGTGCGTTGTAGTAACGCGATTTGCGCATCCTGCGCTCGTAACGCGAAATAGTTCAGCGCCAACTCACTTTGCAGTCCCAGCAAGGCGCTTTGATAATCCGCCTGCTCAGCTTCCGCTCTGGCGACACCGGCGTTGCCGCGATTGCGAACTTTGCCCCAGAAATCGAGTTCGTAATTAAAGTCGAACGTCGTGCCCATGATGTTGCGCGTTCGCCCACCAGCGAAGTTGTATTTCAAGGTGTTCGAGCCACGACTGCGTGTTTCCGACGCATTCAATGTGAGAAACGGAAACAAGCCCGCACGATCTGCTCGCGCGAGCGCCTTGGCCTCAGTAACGCGATGTGCGGCCAGTTCCAGCGTCGGGCTGCCCGTCTGCGCCTGCTGCATCAGCGCATTCAAGCGTGCATCGGCGAACAAACTCCACCAGTTGCCACGGCTGGCATCATCACGCGGCTTCGCGGTGCGCCATGGCCCTGCGGTTTTGAATTCCGTGGGCAGATTCGGCGTCGGCAACAGAAATTTCGGCGCGAGGTTGCAGGAAGGCAGCAACATGAAGGCAAACAGCAGCAGATGAAGCAACGCCGGATACTTGGACTTCTCCTTGGGCTCCTCACCGGTGAGCGCGGTTTCCAGTTTACGTGTCACATCCAGCGGTGAACCGGTGTGCTGGCCGATCAATGCATAGACCATCGGCACCAAAAAAAGCGTGACTACGGTCGCGAGGGAAACGCCGAAAACGACGACGACACCCACCACCATGCGTGTTTCATAACCGGCCCCATGACCGAGCATGAGCGGCAAGGCACCCATCACCGTTGCCAGTGCAGTCATCACGATGGGGCGCAGACGCTGTTCGCTGGCCTGTAGAATGGCATCGAGGAACTCCAGACCTTCATCACGAAGCTGATTGATGAATTCGACGATGAGGATGCCGTTCTTCGCTGCCAGACCGATGAGCATGATGAGTCCGATCTGACTGTAGATGCTTTGATTCAAGCCCATGACCTGCAAACCCAGCAACGCACCGGCCACGGCGACGGGAACCGTAAGCATGATCGTGAACGGATGCACAAAACTCTCAAACTGTGCCGCAAGCACGAGGAAGGCGATCAACATCGCCAGTGCGAAGATCAAGCCGATGCTGCCACTGTTTTCCTTCAACTTCAGCGCATTGCCTTTGTAGCCAACAATCGCGTTAGGGGGCAACGTTTCACGAATGATCTGCTCCATGTAGTCGATGGCTTCCCCCAGACTGTAACCGGTGGCAAGTTCGGCATCGAAGGTGATGCTGCGCATGCGGTTGTAGCGGTTCAAGGTGCCGCTGTCGGCGAATTCATCCATCGTCACGAGGTTCGCGAGAGGGATGAGCTGCTTTGAGCGCTCGCTGCGCACAAAGATGTTGTTGAGGTCGAGTGGGCTGCGCTTGTCGCCGTAACTGCCTTCGAGCATCACGTCGTATTCCTCACCCTGATGAATGAAGGTCGTCGCGCGTCGGCCACCGAGCAGTGTTTCGAGTGTACGACCGATGTTGGCCGATGAAACACCGAGATCGGCGGCACGCGACTGATTGATGCTCACGCGGAGCTGCGGCTTGGTGTCGCGGTAATCACAGTCGAAGCCAATCAGCTTCGGGTTTTCCTTCGCCTTGGTGAGAATGATGTCGCGCCATTGCGCAAGTTCTTCAAAGGTGGGGCCGCTGACGACAATCTCCATTGGCTTGTTCAGGCCGCGCATCATGCCTTGGCGCATGATGACGGAGACCTTGGCGCTTGGGATGTCAGCGGTCTTTTGCCGCACCTCAGCCATGATGTCGAAACCGTTCCGCCGCGTCCCAAACGGCGTCAGCGTGACCACCGCGATGGATTCGTTGAAATCGGCCGTGGTGCCAAAGTTGCGTGGCGCGCGTGCATTCACACGGGTGGCCTCTTTCGTGTCCTCGACGAGATACATCACCTTCTCGTTCATCTCCTCCAGCGTTTGCATCGTGTTAGCAAAGGTCGTGCCTGGAGGACTGGTGGCGGTGACAAAGAACGAGCCACGGTCCTCACGCGGCGTGAATTCATCAGGGATCGTCTTGAGCAGCCACCAGCACATGGCGGTGAGACCGAGAACGATTGGGATGGCTGTGGCGGGAAAGTGCAGCGCAAAGCCGAGCACTTTGCGATACAAGTTCTGCACGAATTCAAACACGCGCTTCAACAGGCGGGCCACCAAGCCGTCCCCGTCCCGGTCGCGCATGATTTTGGAGGCCAGCATCGGTGTCAATGTGAGCGCCACGAAGCCGCTGAAGCCCACGGCAATCGCCAGCGTGACACTGAACTCCGCAAACATGCGTCCTGTGTCGCCCGGCATGAACGTGACGGGCACAAACACCGCCAGCAGCACCAGCGTCGTTGCGATGACCGCGAAACCGACCTGCCGCGTGCCCAAGAAAGATGCCACCAGCGGCTTTTCACCGAGTTCGATGCGCCGATGGATGTTTTCGAGCACCACGATGGCATCATCAACCACGAGACCGATGGCGAGCACGAACGCGAGCAGCGTCAGCGTGTTCATCGAGTAGTTCATCGCATACAGCACGATGCAGGTGGCGAAGACGCTGACCGGCACGGCCAGCGTTGGCACCAGCACGGCACGCATGTTGCCGAGAAAAAGATAAATGATCGCCACAACGAGCGCGAGAGCGATGATCAGCGTGCGATACACCTCGTTGAGCGATTCTTCGATGAATTGGCTGATGTCGTAGCTGTTTTCCAGCCGCATGTCTTTCGGCAGTGTGGTGCGAATCTTCTCTGCCTCAGCACGCACCGCCTTCGCCACATCGAGCGGATTCGAACGCGATTGACGAATCATGCCGAGCGACACCATGCGCACGCGATTGCCTTTGAATGAGGTTCGCGCTTCTTCTGCACCGAGTTCCACTTTCGCGACTTCGGCCAAGCGCACTTGATAGCCATTCTCACCGCGTGCGATGACGAGTTTTTCAAAGTCCTCCGTCGTCTGATATTGGCGATTGATGCGCACGGTAAACTGGCGGTCGAGTGACTGCACCGTGCCAGCGGGTGGATCGATGTTCTCGCGCCGCAATGCTTCTTCCACATCGAGTGCGGTGAGTCCGCGTGCCGCGAGTTTTTCACGATCCAGCCAGATGCGTAGCGCATAACGCGTACCGCCATTGATGCGCACTCGCGCAATACCCGGCAGCCGAGAGAAACGATCAATGAGGTAACGTTCCGCGTAATCGTTCAGTTCCAGCGTGCTGCGCGAATCACTGGCGAGGTTCATGTACAGCAGCACCTCGGCGCTGAGTTCGGTTTTGCCGACGTTGGGCGGCTCGACTTCCTCCGGCATCGTTGCCAGGACCGGCCCTATCGCTTCCCGGATGTCATTGGCCGCAGCATCCAGATCGCGGCCCAGATTGAACTCGATGGTGATCTCCGATTTGCCGTCGATGCTAATGGATGAGATGTTTTTGATCGCTTCCACCTGTGAAATGCGATCTTCGAGCCGCTGCGTGATGCGGCGCTCAACCACGCTGGCGGAAGCGCCGCGGTAGTAGGTCTCCACCGTCACGATCGGCGGTTCGATGTCAGGATACTCGCGCACCTGCAGGCGCGTGTAGGCCACGATGCCGAAGGCGATGAGAATCAAGTTCATCACCATCGCCAGCACGGGACGACGCACCGATGTATCCGAAAGCCACATGTCAGGGAGTCTTCTTGTCGGGCTGTTCGGGATTAAACGCCTTCACCGGGCCACCGTAGTCACCGGCGACTTTCACGGCAGCACCCTCCTGCAAACCGACGATACCATCGGCAATGATTATCTGCCCTTCGTTCAAGCCGCTTTGGATTTCGACGAAACCCGGTTTGCGGCGCCCCGTTTTAACTTCGATGCGCTTCGCCTTGCCGTCCTGAATTGAAAACACAAACGCCTTCGCGCCCACCGGCACCAGCGCACGTTCGGGAATCGAAAGCGAATACTTCGGCTCCACCACCAACCGCACCATCACCAGCATACCCGGCTTCAACGCGAGATCCGGATTCAACACCTCCGCCCGTGTGGGGATGGAGCGTGTCACCGGATCAATGCGTGAATCAAGGTGCGAGACTTTACCGGCGTATGTGCGTTCACGATCCGTGTCCGTGCGCGCCTCAATGAGTGTTCCTGCTTTCACACTACCGAGATACGTCTCCGGCACGGAGAAATCGATCTTCACGACATCCATCTTGTCGAGCGAAGCAATGATCGTTCCCGGCGTCACCAGTGCTCCCACGCTGATACGGCGTAGCCCCAGCCAGCCATCAAATGGTGCCGTGATGCGTCGATCCGTGAGCCGAGCCTCGGCTTCGAAAATCTTCTGCTTCGCGATGTCCGCAAGCGTTTTGCGTTCTGCCAGCCGTGCCTCCGGTGCCGCACCATCTTTGACGAGATTCTTCAAGCGCTCGATCTCACGTTCTTCTTCGGCCAGCGTCGCTTTGGCTGATGCCAGCATCGCCTGCTCCTCCGCATCGCTCAGCAGGGCCAGCAGAGTGCCCTTTTTGGCGAAATCGCCGTCATTGAAGGACAACTGCGTCACGGTCTCGGTCACATTCGAGCTGACGTCGATGGATTCAAACGCCCGCACCGTGCCGATGGCATCGAGATCGAGCGCATAATTCTCCTTTCCGACTTTGGCAGTCAGCACCAGTGCTGCCCCCTTCGCCGCTGCGGCAGTCTTGGCACCAGTCTGAGTGTTCCGATTCAGGAACCACCAACCACCTACAGCCACGGCAGACGTGACAAGGATCAAAACAACGAGGCGGGACAAGGCATTCGGCCGGGCTTCAGACATGGGGGTCAAACAAACGCACCTCCAGCGTAATGGCTAGCAGCAAAGCGAATGATTCGCGATCTCTAAACAATTTCAGCCCAGCTCACTCACCGGACGCGGTGTCAGATCGGCGACCCCCTTGGGGAACATGCGGTCGCGAGCGGTGAGGATTTCCGGTTCGTCTTCGGTGATGAGGACGACGTGCTCAAAATGCGCGGAGGGTTTGCGGTCCGTGGTCACGACGGTCCATTTGTCCTCGAGGATGCGGGTCTTGCCGGTGCCCATGTTGATCATGGGCTCGATGGCGAGGGTCATGCCGGCTTTGAGGCGGGGACGGTCGCCTTTTTTGCCGTAGTTGGGAACTTGGGGCTCTTCGTGGAGCTTACGGCCGACGCCGTGGCCGACGAATTCACGCACGACGGTGTAGCCGTACTGGCTGACGTGATGCTCGACGCTGTGGCAGAGGTCGCCGAGCATCCAGCCATCGCGCGCATACTTGATGGCGTTGAGGAGGGATTCTTCGGTGGCGGCAAGGAGATGCAGCGTTTCCTTGGCTACGTTGCCAACGGGAACGGTGAGGGCATTGTCGCCGACCCAGCCGTCGTAATAGACGCCAACGTCGATTTTGACGATGTCGCCATCCTGAATGACACGTGAACCGCCGATGCCATGAACGACTTCTTCGTTGATGGAGATGCAGATGTTCCCAGGGAACTGGCGGTAACCGAGGAAGGCGCTGGTGGCACCGCGTGCTTTCATCTCCGCGGCGGCAATGCGGTCGATTTCAGCGGTGGTGGCACCGACGTGAACCTGAGAAGCGGTCTTGATCAAGACATCGCGCGCGACCTGACCGGCCTTGCGGATGGATTGCTGCTGCGCGCCGTGGCGGATGGGGATATTCCCCGATTTGACGAGTGCCATGACGCGATTGATGAAACTCACTGAAGGGTCAGCTTGTACACGACGCCGATCAATACGATGATGGCGAGACCGACCCACATCCAGACAACGGTGGTTGAATCAACCGCGCGGGCACCCTGCTGGATGCGATCCACGCGACCACGGATGCGGCCTTTCTTGAGGAAACCATCATAATGGCTTTGCAGAAGGTGGGTTTCGACCTGGCGCATGACATCAAGCACAACGCCGACGAGAATGAGGAGGCTGGTGCCGCCGAAGAACTGGGCGGCTGAGCTGGAGATTTTCATGGAACTGCTGACCACGCCAGGCATCACGTAGAGACCCGTGAGGAAGATCGCACCAGCGAAGGTGAGACGGCTCATGGTGAAGTCGAGGAAGTCGGCGGTGGGTTTGCCAGGACGGATGCCGGGAACGTAGCCTCCGCTCTTTTTGAGATCTTCAGATATCTGCGTGGGCTGGAACATGGTGGCGACCCAGAAGTAGCTGAAGAAGAAGATCAACATGGCGGAGATGACGTAGTAGGTGGCACCGGTGCTGATAAAAATGGCCATCTTTTGAATCCAGTTCACATCCTTGAACAAGGAGGCCAAGATGGTCGATGGGAACAGCAGGATGGCCTGCGCGAAGATGATGGGCATAACGCCGGAGTAGTTGATCTTGAGCGGCAGATACTGCGTCTGTCCGCCATAGACCTTGCGACCGACGACGCGCTTGGCGTAGGTGATGGCAATGCGCCGCGTGGCCTGCGTGAGGGCAATGACACCGGCGATAACGAGAATCATGAAGCCCATGAGCAACACGAGGGTGAATGCACTGGCGGGGCTGGCCTTGACGCTGCCGACGAAGGTCTGCCAGACTTGAATGAGGGCGCCGGGAAGATCCGAGACGATGTTCACGCAGATGAGGATGGAGACGCCGTTGCCAATGCCACGGTCGGTGATCTGCTCTCCCAACCACATCATGAGCATGGTGCCAGCGGTGATGGTGATGACGGAGGTGAAGACGAAACCGATGCCGTAATGCGGCACGAGCGGACGACCGCCCAAGCTGTCGATGGCATCCTGTAAACCGGCCATGAGGTAGTTTTGCTGCGGATTGGCAAGCGACTGCGCAAGCAGCGTAGCCTGGAACACACACAGCACGATGGTGGCGACACGCGTGTACTGGGTAATCTTCTGACGACCACCTTCTTCACGAGCCAACTTGCTCAGCGGCGGCCACACGGCGGTGAGAAGCTGCAGCATGATACTGGCGCTGATGTAGGGCATAATACCCAACGCAAAGATGGCACAGTTTTGCAGGCCACCACCGCTGAAGATGTTGAGCAAGGCAGCGACCTGAGCCGCACCGGAGGCGTTGTCGCCGGCCTTGTTGTTGATCCATTGGCCCAGCACGGTGGCGTCGATGCCAGGGAGCGTGATGGAGGTGCCAATGCGGACGATGACGATCATCGCCAGCGTGAAAAGGATGCGTGAGCGCAGTTCGGGGACTTTGAAGCTGTTGGCGAAGGCGGAGATCATGGAAGGAGGCTGGAAGCGAAGATGGGCCTGGTGTCCTGACAGCATGCGCTGCGCGGAGACCGGCCCATCAAAACGGTTGGGTCAGGAAAAATCAGGCAGCGATGGAACCGCCGGCTTTTTCAATCTTTTCACGGGCCGTGGCGCTGACTTGCGCGCCCTGGATGGTGAGTTTGCGGGCGAGATCGCCACTGCCGAGGATCTTGATGGCATCGCAAGTGCGACTGACGAGCCCGATTTCACGCAGAGCGGCTTCGTTGATGACCGCTCCATCTTGGAAGGCATTGTTGAGTTCGCCAACATTCACGACTTCAAAGACGTCTTTGAAAGCCTTGTTGTTGAAGCCTTTCTTGGGGAGACGGCGATGCATGGGCATCTGACCGCCTTCAAAGCCGGGGCGGATGCCGCGACCTGCGCGTGCCATCTGGCCTTTGTTGCCTTTGCCGGAAGTTTTGCCGTGGCCGGAGCTTTCGCCGCAGCCGATGCGCTTGCGGCGCTTCTTGGCACCGGGGCGGGGTTTGACGTCTTGGAGTTGCATGAAGATTGAAAAGTTAAAACTGGGACCAATTACAGAGCTTTGCGCTCTTTGATCTGCTTGCCACGAGCACGGAGGATTTCATCGGCTGGACGCAGAGCGCTCAGAGCGGCGAGCGTCGCCTTGACGACGTTGGCGTGATTGCTGGAACCGAGGGATTTGCCGATCACGTCTTTGACACCAGCGGCTTCGAGCACAGCACGGGCACCACCACCAGCGATGATGCCGGTACCAGGAGTTGCAGGCTTGAGCATGATGAAACCGCCACCGTGGGCACCCGTCACTTCGTGAGGGATGGTGCTATCCTTGAGACAGATCGAGTACATGTTCTTACGGGAGGCCTCAGTGGCCTTCTTGATGGCATCGGAGACTTCGTTAGCTTTGCCAAAACCGCAGCCGACTTTGCCTTTGGCATCACCAGAGACGACGAGGGCGCTGAAGCTGAAGCGACGGCCACCTTTGACGACCTTGGCGCAACGGTTGATGTGAACGACTTTTTCGACACCACCATCCGCAGCACGGGCATCGCGGTCATCACGACCACGCCAGCCGGATTGAGCGGCGGGGGCAACGGTTTCGACGACTGCGGCGATTTCCACCGGTTGGGTCTCAAGAATTACTGTTTCATCGGCCATAATAGAAGGAATGCGGGTGGATTAGAATTTGAGGCCTTTTTCACGGGCGGCGTCGGCAAGTGCCTTGACTTTGCCGTGGTAGATGAAACCGGCGCGGTCAAAGACCACCTCGGAGATGTTCTTGGCGATGGCGCGTTCGGCGAGAACCGCACCAACCTTGGAAGCGTGCTCGACGTTGGCCTTGCCAGCACCGTAGCCTTTTTCCTTGGTCGAAGCCGAGACGATCGTCGTGCCAGTGGCATCGTCGATGACCTGAGCGTACACGTTGGCGTTCGAAAAATAAACGGCGAGGCGAGGGCGCTCGGCGGTGCCGCTGAGTTTGCGGCGGATGCGCTTGTGGATACGAGCGCGAATGTCTTTGCGATTGGTAAGAGCCATGATGGGTATCTCCGGTGATTACTTGACGGACTTGCCGGCTTTGCGGCGGATGTGTTCACCCACATAACGGACGCCTTTGGCCTTGTAAGGCTCCGGCGGATAGTAGGCGCGAATGTCAGCAGCGAGCTGGCCGACAATCT
>CANIZT010000147.1 GCA_947471905.1 Verrucomicrobiaceae bacterium | reverse complement strand
GGCAAAGTCGTCATGGCCCGCGGCCTTACGGAGACGTAATGCTTGCAGGAATGACCTGATTGGCCTCGTCATTCCAGCATTCGTCATTTCGCCATGCGCATCCTCCACCTGACCCCAGGCACCGGCAATTTCCACTGTGGAAGTTGCCTCCGCGATCATGCGCTCATCAAGGCGCTCCGCATGCGCGGCCATGACGCACTCATGGCACCGCTGTATCTGCCGCTCGTCACAGATCGTGAATTCGGCACGCAGGAGTTGCCGGTGCAGATCGGCGGCATCTCGTTGTTTTTGCAGCAAAAGTTCACTTGGTTTCATAAACTGCCGCGTTTTATCCACAACTGGATCAACAAACCCAACTTCCTCCGCAAAGCCTCCAAGCGCATGGGCATGACCAGCGCCAAGGTGCTGGGAGAAATGACCCTGGGCGCGCTGCTCGGCACCGAAGGCCGCCAGTGGGGCGAGTGGCACAAGCTCCTCGAATGGATCCGCACCCAAGGGAAGTTCGACGTTGTCTCCTTCTCCAACAGTCTTCTCACGGGGTTGGCACCGACGATTGCCAAAGAACTCGGCATTCCCGTCGTCTGCTCGCTCCAAGGCGAGGACAGTTTCCTCGACACGCTGCCCGAACCTTACCGCGCCCAATCTTGGGGAGCGATGCAACGCAACGCCCGCAGCATCCGCCGTTTCATCGCGCCGAGCCAGTATTACGCTGATCTCATGCGCCAGCGGCTCGATATCGAACCCAGCCAGATCAAAGTCATACCCAATGGCATCGATGCCACCTCCTTCACGACCTCATCGCCGGACCCCAACTGGCCAGTGATTGGCTACTTCGCTCGTATGATTCATGGCAAGGGCCTCACCACGCTGGTTGATGCCTTCATTGACCTTGCGAAACGTGGCACCGTGCCACGCGTGAAACTGCGCATTGGCGGCGCGAAGACGCCCATTGATGAAAAATACGTCGCTGGGCTCGTGAGCAAACTTAAAGCCGCAGGTCTCGCAAATCGTGTCGAGTGGCACCCAAACCTCAGTTTCAAAGATAAAGTCCATTTCTTCCACGATCTCACCATTTTCAGCGTTCCCGCGACCTATGGTGAGGCCTTTGGCCTCTACGTCATCGAAGCTGCCGCCAGTGGTGTTCCCGTCGTGCAGCCCGACCACGGTGCCTTCCCTGAACTCATTGCCGCCACCGGTGTTGGCGTCTTATGCAAGCCGGATGATGCCAAAGCCCTTGCCGATGCCTTGGAAACGCTGCTCAACGACGACGAATTGCGTGAAAAGATGTCGAAGACGGCCATGGCAAAGGTCCATCAGGAATTCAGCGCCACTCGCATGGCGGAGCGTTTTGAGGCCGTGCTGCTTGAAGCCTGTGCTGTCGCCGTTTAAAGCTGCCGCCTGCCCATGACATCCATCAGCTTTGGCGAGGCCGTTCGGCGCTCGATTCATCAAGACCCACGCTACCACCCGGCCGCCTATGAGCTGGTGCGTGATGCGCTGCATGTGGCCGCGAAGAAATTCCGCGATGAAAACGCCGATGACCAGCATGTCAGCGGTCAGGAACTGCTCGCCGGCTTCCGCGACCACGTGTTGGACGAATACGGCCCCATGGCCTCACTCCTCCTCGATCAATGGGGCCTGCAGCGCGGTGAGGACGTCGGCAACATCGTGTACAACCTCATCTCGGTGAGCTACTTCGGCAAAAACGACGGCGACAGCCTCGAAGATTTTGCTGGGGGCTATGATTTCACCACCGCCTTTTCCGAACCCTTTCTCCCTTCCTCCGCCCGGCTCGGTCGTGAGGCCCAATCCTCATGAAAAAAGTCCTGCGCCGCGCTAGCTCCTCATCCACCGCCATAACCGTGCCTCCGCTGGATGCCAGTGTGACCACATTGGATAATGGACTCGAAGTCATCGTGCGCGAAGATCACGCGCATCCGCTCGTCAGCGTGCAGGTATGGATCAAAGCGGGCAGTTTGCATGAGGAGCAGCACTGCGGTGCCGGCATCGCCCATTGCGTCGAGCACATGCTCTTCAAAGGCACAGAGAAACGTGAAGCCGCGCAAATCTCACAGCACATCCAGGCGCTCGGTGGTTACGTGAACGCCTACACCTCCTTCAATCGCACCGTCTATTGGATCGACGGTCTTGCTGAGCACACGGAGGGCTATCTCGACATTCTCGCCGATATGATCCGCCACTCGAAGTTCGATGCGGATGAACTCACCCGCGAAAAAGATGTCATTCGGCGTGAGATGGCCATGGGGCATGACGACCCAGGCGACACGATCCAGCATCTGCTGCAAGCCACCGCGTTTCGTCAGCACCCACTGCGTCATCCCATCATTGGTCATCGTGCCGTCTTCGATCAAATTACTCGCGCCGATGTGCATGGTTTCGTTCAGCGCCATTACGTGCCAAACAACTGCTTCATCGTCATCACCGGCGATGTCGAGACCGCTGCTATCATCGAAACCGTTCGCCGCCACTTTGGCGAATGGCAGCGCCGCGCCTTTGACCCCGTGCTGCTTCCCGATGAGCCGCGTCAGCAGGGCGGGCGTTTCGCCGCCAAAAATTTTGCCACTGAACTCACGCGCATCGCGCTTGGGTGGCAGATTCCTGGTGAAAACCATGCCGACAAGCCTGCGCTCGATGTGCTGGCCTTTCTGCTCGGTTCTGGCCGCAGTTCGCGGCTCTATCAGGAACTGCGGGAGAAACGCAGCCTGGCACATTATGTCTGGGCAGGAGCATGGTGCGCTCCTGAATGCGGTTTGTTCACCATCGAGGCCGAATGCAATCCTGCCGATGCCGACAAATTGCAGCAAGGCATGCACGAAGTCATTGCGCAGATGCAAAAGAGCGGCCCCGGTCATGCCGAACTCGAAAAAGCTGTGTGCGCTACGCTCAGCAGTCAGGTGCGCTCCCTGAGCACCGTAAAAGGCCAGGCGGGCACCCTCGGTAATGGCTGGCTCTTGGCCGGATCGCTGGATTATCAGCATCAATTCCTCGCCGCCATCTCAGCACTCACACCGGATGTGATTCGTGATGTTGCGCGGCGTTATCTGCCGCAAAACTCCTTTAGCACGGTCCTCGTCGGCCCTGAGGTCGAAACTGCTAGCAAAGCCAGTGCAACCACCGACTCCGCGCGTCCGGCGATTCAGCGCTTCAAGCTCACGAACGGCCTCATTCTACTCGTTGGTGAAAATCCGCGACTCCCCCTCGTCAGCGTACGCACGAACTTCCTCGCTGGCGTTCTCGCCGAAACTGATGCTTCCGCTGGTGTGACGATGATTTCCTCGCAAATGCTGCTCAAAGGCACCAAGAAGCGTGCCGCTGCACAGATCGCTGCCGAGTTCGAAAATCGCGGTGGCAGCCTGCAATGCACCGCTGACGCGCACCGCTACATCCTCGGTGCCGATGTCATGCGCGGCGATGAAACGACCGCGCTCGACCTTCTCGCCGATCTCATCCTCAATCCCGCCTTGCCACAACCGCAACTCGCTGAGGTCAAAAAGCGCCAGATCGCCAACATCATCGAGGAACAAGAAGACCCGCTCACCGTCGCCATGCGCAAAGCACGCCGCGAAATCTTCGCTGGCCAGCCTTTCCACCGCACGGCACTCGGTAATGAGCAAACAGTCGCCGCGTTGAAGCTTAGCGATTGTCGCGACATGCTCCGCGCTAGCTTTGCCACCGGCAATGGTGTCATCTCCGTGTTCGGCGACGTGAAAGCGGGCGAGATCAAAAAGCAGGTCGAAAAAGCCTTCACCAAACTGCCTCGCGGCCCACGGCAGATAGCCTTGGGACGCGAATACCACGCCAGCTCCAAACCCGCTGCATGGACCGAGCATCTCGACAAAGAACAAGCCGTCATCGTCGTTGGCTTTCGCACCGTCGGCCTCGAAGATCGTGACGTGCATGCGCTCAACCTCATCGACGAAGCCTGCAGCGACATGGGCAGCCGCTTGTTCAACCGCATCCGTGAAGAACTCGGCCTCGCGTATTATGTCGGTGCGCAAAACTTCGCCGCCATGGGTGCCGGTGCCTTTTACTTCTACGTTGGCACTGATCCCAAGAAGATGAAGCTCGCTGAGAAAGAACTCATGGCCCAGATCAATGATCTCGCCTCCAACGGCCTCACCGTTGATGAAATCGACCGTGCCCGAGTGACATGGCGTTCATCCTGGCTCCGCGCCCAGCAGGGCAACACCGGCATGGCCGACATCTGCGCCTGGAACGAAGTCAACGGTCTCGGCTGGGACCACTTCCAAAAACTTCCCGGCATCATGGCCGATATCTCCGCCAGAGAGATTCAACGCGTCGCTGCCAAATACTTCGGTGAGAAGAAAGCCTTCATCGTTCGCGTGATGCCAAAGTGATTTTCAGCGCCATCAAATGCGCAGAGGAGCATTTTTTTTGCGGTTCTTGAAAAAAACTGAATTTCGTTGCCAAACTTGGCCCGACGGCTGCTCTAACAAGAACTCAGTTGGGGCGCAAGCTTCACAAACTTTCCCCGGGTTCGCTTGGGGGAAAAACACAACGAGCTGGAGAGTCGCTTCATGGTTGGGGTCTCTCTGGTCACCTAAAGGCCCGGAAGGATTTTGGTTGGGTCCTTCCGGGCCGAGTTGTTTTCAGGCAACTCGGTCCCGGCTGACACACCGGGGTTCATTTGATCATTGCAAATCAAGGGCTTCGTGGCTCATTCGCCGCCCTCAACCCAACCACCTATGAAATTAATCGCACCGACTCTGGCCGCCCTCGTTCTTACGTTTGCTGTCATGACCGGCACAACCCCTGCACAAACCGTGAGTGACGCCAAACCTGTGAAAATCGTGATGGAAACCTCCAAAGGCACCATCGAACTCGAACTCGACGCCGCCAAGGCCCCCATTTCCGTCGCCAACTTCGTGAAATATGTAAAGAAGGGCTTTTATGATGGCCTGATCTTCCACCGCGTGATTCCTGACTTCATGGTACAAGGCGGTGGATTCACCCCAGATATGCAGCAGAAGGAGCCTGACGGCCAGATCGAAAACGAAGCCAAAAATGGCCTCAAGAACGTCAAAGGCACCCTTGCCATGGCTCGCACCTCAGTTCCGCACAGCGCCAGTTCGCAGTTCTTCATCAACCTCAAGGACAACAGCTTCCTTGATTATCCAGGACAAGACGGCTGGGGCTATTGTGTTTTCGGCAAGATCAGCAAAGGCATGGAAGTCGTCGATGCCATGGCCGCAGTCGCCACTGGTCGCAAAGGCCCGCACGGTGATGTGCCGGTGGAGCCGATCATCATCAAGAGCGCCAAGATCGCGGAATAATTTCCCGCAGACGCTCGATTCAAACTCTCAAATGCCAGCCGGAGTGACCGGCTGGCATTTTTGATGATTACATGAATTTCTTCACTCGATCGCGCACATCGGTTTCGAGGCGCTTCACATAGTTCACGGCGTATTCAACTGGGCAAAGGCTGTCATCCTTGGTCAGAGGCGTCAGATCCATCGCAAAGGTTAGCAGGCTGGTCTTGTCGGTCGTATGAGAGTCAAAGTAAGTCGCATTGGCGTGACGCAGACCTTCTTCGGCGAGGTCATAGCGCTTTCCGCCACTGATCTGCGAATCAAACACACCCAGTAATGGGCGCAGCATGTGCGGGTGCTTGTCCACCCATAGCATCACCTTGTCCTCGGTGAGCAGCCAGTCGAGCTTACGCCAGACTTCGCAGCCATAGATTTTTTCAGGCCGCATTTCCGGCGGCAACAGCCGAATAGCCTCCAGACAGCGCAGAAAGGTGGCAATGTGTGTGTCATGGCGATCGCAGGGATTGTGAAGATACAAAATCTTCGGCTGCGCATGTTCGAGAATGAACTTCAAATCTTCCACCATGGGGGCATGGCTTGGCTTCTTCACTTCCTCACTGGGATAACCTAGCTGCACCATGATGCTGTATTCACCCACATACGCTGCTTTGCGCTGCTCAATAAGGCGCACCTTCTGCATTTCCTCGTCCGAGTACGTTGCATACGGTCCTTTGCGTGGACTGCCAGAGCCATCCGTCACCACCACGCCGCCAAACCACTGTTCCTTGTCATGGAAACACTCGGTGATGCCGTGATACGCGGCGATTTCGAGGTCGTCTTGATGGGAAACAATGCCCAGATGCGTTACGCGGCGCAACGCAGTCCAAGGGTCGGTTTCGTCAGGGATGTAAAGGTCGTGTTTGGGATGTCGAAATTGCACAGTGAAAGATCATGCACGGGCGGAGAAGCAGCGCAAAGGCTATCCCTGCAAGCCTTGCCTATCGTCTGGACAAAGCCCCCCACCACGCCATGATCGCTGGCCAATTCAACCAACTCAAAATCACGATTCCATGAGCTTTATCGCCAGCATTTCCGAAGACCTCAAGAACGCCATGCGCGCCAAGGACACCGTGGCTCTCAACGTTATCCGCAATCTCAAATCTGCGCTCAAATACGCAGCTATCGAAAAACTCGGCGCGGAAGGTGAACTCGGTGATACTGATGCCCTCGCCGTCGTGCGCAAAGAGATCAAAAAGCTCCAGGATTCCGTGGAAGGTGCGGAGAAAGCCGGACGCCCTGATGCTGTGGACGCCGCCAAGGCCGAGATCGCCGTTTTGGAGAAATACCTCCCCGCTGCGATGAGTGCGGACGATTTGGCCAAGCTTGTCGAAGCTGTTATCACCGAACTCGGTGCCACTTCGAAGAAAGAGATGGGCAACGTCATGAAGGTGCTGCAAGAACGCGTCGCCGGTCGTGCTGATAGCAAATCCATTTCGACGGAAGTCGCCAAACGCCTTGCGTAATTGATTCAAAGGCCTTCATGACCTCCGCTATCATCGTCGCCGCTGGCAGTAGCAAACGCATGGGCTTCAACAAGCTCCTAGCTAAACTTTGCGGCGAGCCTGTGCTGCGGCGAACACTCGGAGTGTTTCAAAAGTGCGCAGCTGTTGATGAAATCATCGTCGTCACCACCTCTGCGCTGCGCATGGAGGTTGACGTCTGGCGCTCCAGCGGCTTCGACAAGATCGTTAAAATCATCACGGGCGGTGCTGAGCGTCATCTCTCCGTCCTTGCCGGTCTAAAAGCCTTGAATCCAGCCTGTGATATTGTCGCAGTGCATGATGGTGCACGACCCTTGATCTCCGTGAAACAAATCACTCGCTGCATTGAGGCCGCACGCACCCAATCCGCCGTTGCCTGTGCACGACCGATGACAGAGACGCTCAAGCGCTGTGATAATGAAGGCCGCATCACCGACTCGATCGACCGTGCTAATGCTTGGATCATGGAAACGCCCCAGGTCTTCAACCGCGAGATGCTCTTGCGCGCCTACGACGCCGTTATGCGCGATGGGTTGCTCGTTACCGATGAGGTTTCCGCCGTGCAGCACATTGGCGAGCACGTCTTCGTCGTCGAAAACTCCGAGCCCAACCCCAAGATCACGTTCCCGGCAGACATTCTGTTGGCGCAACGTTTTCTCGATTGAACGACGTCATGCCCGACCCCGCTGATCTCGACGACGCCACGCATCTGCCACGCCGGAACTGGGTGTCCATCGTGCTGGTGCTGCTGGTGCAGGCGCTCAACTCGTTTAGCGATAATTTTGTCAAAATGCTGCTGATCGCGCTGTCGATCATCATCGCCAAAGACTCGTGGGTCGGCCGCCACATGGAGCTGTGGCTTGGAGCGATCTTTTCGCTGCCCTACATGATTTTTGCGCCGCTCGCCGGTTACTGGTCGGATCGTTTCTCGAAACGCAACGTCATCATCTGGATGCAGGTGATGCAGATCATCTGCTTCGTGTGGCTCGCACTCGCGCTTTGGATGAAACGCGTGCCCGGCTCGCTTGAAATCTGCCTCGTCGGCTTCTTCGTGCTCGCCGTGCAGGCGGCGGTGCTCAGTCCGGCCAAGATGGGTGTGATGAAGGAACTCGTTGGTTCTCGTCGCCTTGGTCAGGTCTCTGGCTGGTTGCAGGTCACGATGCTGGCTGGCATTCTTGGCGGCATGTGGGCTGGTGGCATCTGGTATGGCACCGAGTATGAGCGAACGCACGATGCCTGGATGTCTGCGCTCTGGCCTTTGATCATCATTGGCATCTTCGGTTTTGGCGAACTCATCGCTGCTCTTTGTATTCAAAAGACACCGTCGCATCCCGAGGTGCATTGGCGTAAATCCATGGCACTGGAGCATTTTGAAAGTGTGAAGATCGTCTTCCGCCGCCGTCCCATCCGCCTGGCGGCATTGGGGGTCACTTACTTCTGGTTCATCTCGAACGCGCTCAGCTTCATCCTCGTCACGCTCACCAAAGAACTGCATCCCGACACCGGTCATGGCGACGGACCGATGGAACTCGCCAAGGTTGCCGGCATTCTCGGTATCGGCGTCATCAGTGGCAGTTTCTTTGCGTCACACGTCAGCAAGAACCGCATCGAGATGGGCCTCATTCCCCTCGGAGGCTTTGGCCTCGTCGTCGGCCTGCTGTGGTCGGGCCTCGCCACACTCGGCAGCAGTTGGATGTATGCCGGCATCATCTTTACCGGCGCGGCTGGCGGCTGCTTCATGGTGCCGCTTTATGCTTTTGCGCAGGACAAAGCGGAGAAGCATGAGAAAGCCCGCATCCATGCCGGCATGAATTTGATGGACTGCCTCGGCACCCTCGTTGCCGTGGCCATTGTCGGCTTGATGAAGTGGTTAGAATTGAGTTCCTCCACGCAGTTCCTCCTGCTCGCCATTCCCACATTTTTCGCCGCTTTCTACATCATGCGCCTGCTGCCGCAGGATTTGGTGAAGTTGCTCCTGCTCGCCGCCGTGAGACTCATCTACAAGGTGAAGCCCTTTCATCCAGATCGTGTGCCCGCCACTGGCGGTGTGCTGTTGTTGCCGAACCATGTCAGCTATGTCGATGCCCTCGTGGTTGCCGCCGCCTGTCGCAGACCGGTGCGTTTCGTCATCTGGGACATGTTGTATCGCTTGTGGTGGTTGAACGGCTTCCTGCGCCTCATCGGCACCGTGCCGATTTCACCCACCCGTGCCAAAGACGCCGTCCGCGCCGTCGCCGCCGCACTCAAAGAAGGCGAGGTCGTCTGTCTCTTCCCCGAAGGCCAGATCACCCGCCATGGCATGGTCAATGACTTGCGCAAAGGCTTCGAGCTTATGGCACGCCAAGGTGATGCCCAGGTCGTGCCCGTATGCCTCGCCGGCCTCTACGGCAGCATCTTCTCATTTCAGGGCGGCAAGTTTTTCACCAAACGACCCAAGCATCTGCGCTATCCCGTCGAAGTGCATTTCGGTGAACCCTACGCCGCACGCGCAGGCACCGCCGAAGCCGTACGTCATTCCATTCTCGCCATGAGCAGCACTGCGCTGATGTCTCGCTCTATTTGGGACGATGCCGGTGAGGACAAAGTCGCCTTCGCCAACGCCCTGCGTCTTAGTGAAGCCGAATGGCATCGTGCAGGCGATGTCTTCCTCAGCCGCGAACCCGCAGGCACGATCATTCATCGCACCGTTCAGGCGCTCACCCAGTTGATCCCCGGTTCCAAATACATTGACCATGCCGACGAGGCCCACGCCACGCACATCATCGCCTTCGGCACTCGCGCAACCCTCGACAAGCTCACCGGCCACGAACGCCTCGCCTTCTGCTTCGACAGCGATCTCGTTCCCTTGCCAGCCACCACCGCTCTGCGCGGCTACATCGACGCCACGACTGGCATCCTGCTTAGCGCCGAAGTTCCCGATCCACAAATGGCCGCTGGTGATGAAGGTCTGCAACTCGGCAAAAAAACTGGCTCACTCGGTCGTCTGCTGCCTGGCTTCATCATCGAATCAACCGCCGACAGCATTCGCGTCAGCGGCTTGATGCCTAATGACACCCGTGTGATCACCATCGCCGGAGTGAAGTTTGATGAAGATGGCTTTCTGGTGATCTGAAACCTCACTCCGCCATAAAGAGCGCTTGAATATCGGCCTGGGTGAGTTGGAGTTTGTCGGTGCGGCCGGAGAGGAGGCCTTCGACGAGGGCGGCTTTCTTTTGCTGCATCTTGAGGATGCGCTCTTCGATGGTGTTTTCGCAGATGAGCTTGTGAACGAAGACGGGGTTCTTTTGGCCGATGCGGTGGGCGCGGTCGCTGGCTTGGGCTTCGGCGGCGGGGTTCCACCAGGGGTCGTAGTGGATGACGGTGTCGGCGGTGGTGAGGTTAATGCCTGCGCCGCCGGCTTTGAGGCTGATGAGGAAGACGGG
>CANIZT010000146.1 GCA_947471905.1 Verrucomicrobiaceae bacterium | reverse complement strand
TACATGAGACGTGAAATACATCGTGATCGGCACCATCGTCCAACCGTTCCTCATGCGTGATGGTTACGCTGACCTCAAACATTTCCCCCAGCCCCTCCAGCAGCCCGATCACAAAGGCCGAAAGTCCGCGACGATGGCTGCGGTAGTGCATCCGCAATTCGGTCGGCTGCACATCGGTGCACTCAAAAGTCGGCGGCTGCAGTTTAGGAAACATCATCACCACCCGGGTATGGAAGTTTGGTAGATTTTTCAGGAACTCCCCCAGGGTCCGCCCGCCAAATTTCATCAGATGGCCGTAGTTTTTGAGTGCCGTGTCCAGCACCCACCAGCGGCCGAATTGGATCAGAATCACATTCGCCGGCTGTTCAAGCACCTCCGACGCAGCCCCCACCAGCTTGTAAGTCAGCTCATCCGGGTAGGCATCATTCGAGATGAAGATCTCCTCTTCCACGCCAGCCTTGAATTTGACACGCTGCCACGTCTCCTCTCCATGAGTCGCCACAATGAGATCCATAATTGCGCTGTTGACCATTCCGTACATGATAAAAGAGGTGTTTGTTGTTGAGAGGGCGGGGTTAACCCAACGCTAAATGTCGGCGGCTAAAGATAACACCTTTTTTTGGAGTAACCCATTTTACACGCCGCATCTGGAGGAGCAAAAAAGTACCGGTTGAGCGTCGTCACCATCGTGATGCGCAAGCGAATCTTGGTCGTCTGAATCTGATGTATAATCGTAAATTAGCAGGCATGCCTGCACCATTGACGCCCCCAACGAAACCAAGAAATTTTCAAAACAGCTTGTCCTCGGCCATCGCTGCCGATCGCCGGGCGCTGCTGGAGCATACACTCTATGGCCAATTGCAGACGCTGGAGAATCTAACAGCATTCATGGAGCACCATGTGTTTGCGGTGTGGGATTTCATGTCACTGCTCAAGGCACTGCAGGTGCGCCTCACGTGTGCCAATGTGCCGTGGCGGCCAGTTGGGAACGCCCAAGTGCGCCGACTGGTCAATGAGATCGTTCTTGGCGAAGAGAGCGATGCACTGCCCGCAGGCGGGGCTGCGAGTCACTTCGAACTCTATCTTCTGGCCATGCAGGAGGCGGGAGCAAAAACAGTCCAGATAGAGCATTTCATCCAAGAACTGGAGTCCGGAAAGACTGTGGCTGAGGCGCTGGAGCATGCGGGTGTGCCAGTTGCGGTCGCGGCATTTGTCCGTCAGACCTTTGAGGTCATCGAGCGCGGGCGTCCGCATGAAATCGCCGCAGCATTCACCTATGGCCGCGAGGATTTGATTCCAGAAATGTTTACCCAACTCGTCCATGGGCTGGAGCGGCAATTCCCCGACAAGCTGGCCACCCTGCGCTACTATCTTGACCGACATATTGCGCTGGATGGCGACGAGCACGGTGAAATGGGCAGGCAGATGGTGACTCTGCTTTGCGAAGGAGACGCACGCCGAGAGCTGGAGGCCACTCAGGCTGCGGTCGCTGCCCTGCGCTCCCGAATCATGCTCTGGGACGGCATCGCGCTGGCTGTGGAGAACTCGGAAAAGTCGGTGATTTTGGCTCCGTCATCAAACGTCATCGCTTGCTGACGGCCCCGAGGGCGATAACACTGCCAAAAGTCTGCCGTTCGAATGCCACGTCACTCAGACGATGGTCAAAGCCTCTGACTTTGAACTGAGGGAATCAAGCAACTTTTGGCCGCGACGCGTCGGCTTCATAAACTCTTTGAGCACGGTCAGGCCAGATTCAAACTGCGCGCTAAACTCCTGCCATGTGTTGCCAAGATTGAGTTCTGGAAATCTGGCATGCAGTCGTGAATGCACCCGCATATTTCGGAACAGGACGAAGGTGGCATGCAGCACCTGAAACATCGGACGCGGATCCAGACGTATGGGCGAACGGTTGACTTCATTGGGGTTCCGCAACAAGGGATCAAAAGCCATCATGGCATTCAGATGCAAATGGGAGCACTCATGCACCAGGTGCTCAAGAAACCAAGCCAAGGCATTTTCATGAGCAGGAGCTTGTAGCCAGATGGCTCCAAATGCTTTCGGCGTGCTAAGTCCTTCGATGCCACGTCCATCAAAAAGCTTGATGATCGCCACATGAGTTTGAATTTCAGCATACATCTCTAGATCCACTTGTCGGATAAGATCGAGCGCCTTCATCAAAGCACCTTGATAAGGACTCAAATCATCCTCAAGAAGTGGAAAAACCTCCAAGGCGGCAACACCTGCAACCTGAGTGGATCTGATTTCTCGAAGCAAAGGCCCCTCCCAATCCTGAGTTCCCACAGATTCCAAAAGACAATCGTCAAGATACCACTGTTCCTGCTTGTCACTTATCCACGCCTGCAATGTATCAAACACGCCATACCCGTCCTCATTCGTCATTGCCTCCATCAATGCAGCGAGACGAGCAATCATTCGAGGCGAAAGCCTTCTATTCAGATCCAGTTGATCCACGCCATCCAACAATCCGAGAATGTTTCGATTCACCCCCTCAGAGGCGGCTTCTAGCGCCATTCGAGACTGCTTTTGCCAAAACTGTCTCCAAGCCTTGGCCAATGCCCCCGCCACTTGGGCAGAAGGCACACATGTAAACCAGTGATCCTCAAGCCCAGCAACAGACAACGACTTACCTCCAGATGCTGAAACCATCGGAACGGGGGATAGCTTGAAACCATACTCATAGCTTGAATGAATGATGTGTGTGTTTGTCTTTGGACCAGGCCTTTTTTCTTATGAAAGCGGAGGAAATGGCGTTCCGCTGAAGAACCAAAGCGCTCCCTTGGGAATCCTTGAATCTTTGCCCCAAGCAGGATAGTCGTCTGTCAGTGTCTTCAAAAAGGCCACAAGATCAGCCTCCTCATTTTCTGTAAGATTGAGTTAATACTTTTGAGTGTGAATCAAGGAGCTCTCGAAGAGTGTTGTCGCAGACAGTTCAGGTTAAAATCCACCAATGAAATAACCCAGGTATGTATGCTATGGAGTCAGATGAATGACGGACGCAGATAATAGACTAGAGAGCCCAACATTCCCCGCCTCCATGACGAATCGCCCCACCGCATCCTCACGTGAATTGACGTGCAACTTCTGATAGATTTTCTTCGAATGTGCACGCACGGTTTCGTAGCTCAGAGCTAGCTTATTTGCGATATCTTTGGGCGTCTGGCCAGTCGCCAGATTTTGGAGAATCTCCAATTCCCGTGTGGTCAAGACATTCAGAGTTGGTTTTTTAGCTTCAACGACAGGGACTTTGCGGAATTCCTCCACCAAAAAGCGTGCGACCACTGGACTGAGGGAAGCTCCATCCTTGGCGACTGAACGGATTCCATCCAGCAGTTCACCCGGTGACGTGTCTTTCACCAGATAGCCAGTAGCGCCCTTGCGCAAACAGTGGAACACATCCTGACGATCGAATGAGGCGGTAAGAACAACGCAGGAAAGAGCAGGCCTCTCCTGTTTAATACGATATATCAACGATGCGCCGTCTTCTTGCGGCAGATCAAGATCTACGAGCAGTACATCAGCCGGGACCTCTCTTCCTTGATGCCAAAATTCCTCCGCACTCCCCCAATGACCGACAAGTTCCAATTCCGCCTGACGATTGATCATCTCGACAAGGAGCATCCGTGTGATCCGGTCGTCTTCGACAATACCGATCCTTACTTTTTTTGTGGGTTTCGTTTTTAAAATCATATGAGGTTTCCTGAACCGGCATGGCTACGCCGCTTGGCCTACTAATTCAGACTGTCCACGATTTTTAATGTAGCCAACCTTGCTACCACTGGAGCATGCAGGGCAGATTGTTTGGATGAAATTAGCGCCGGCCATGCGAAGCATGTACTCATCCCAGCGAAACCATTCTCCCGTCGGGACTCTCAGGTTTTCACATATGGCACAAGTGTCAGTGCAGTCAGATTCATGAACCTGACGGACAGTGGAATCGCAAGGTTGTTCACTGTCCTGATTCCCATTTTTTAATCCTGTACATTCAGGATAATGGTACGATGCACACTTCGAGCATAGCGTGTGGCTAAGTTTTATACCAACTTGGCTCCCTAAAAACCGGTCCCAACGTAGCCATTCCCCCGTGGAGGCATGCACTTTTTCGCAAATAAGACAGGTCTTAAGACCCGCTTGTTCGTAAAACCGAGTAAAATAGTCGACGTGTCTTTGATAAAAATTTAAGGCCAGTCCAATGTCATCCAGCACATCTTCCAGCAAACCCACCGCAAGTCTGGTAAACTGCCGTTCAGCCGGCAGCATAACAATAAGAGTCGCTTGATTCCACCTGCCGCTTTCTGCGTGGTTTAGCAGCGTGCTAACTGCCATACATAGAACCGTGCGCATCCCAATGATCTTGTTGATGAATACGGGCTTGCCTGGTGAAAATGGTTCGCTTTTGAAGCGATCGATGATGCTCTCCGCCAGCACTTTGGCGATAAGATGGCTGCTTTTGTATTGAGATTCATGACCAGCGGCCTGCGTCATGAGCACAGCGCCGAGCGCCTGGGTCACCTCACAGCTTTTACGCAGAAGCCGATGAATGCCCCATTGCGACGGTTCCAGTGGCTCAGAGATTTCGGCCCCTGTCTGAGGAGTGAGGAAAGATGACATCGTTTCTTATTTGTAGGGTTTAAATAGGAGGTGCCTATTCGGCTCCATCTTCACATTCACGATCTTCAAGAACATGAGTTGTGCGTTTCATTGCGCCGGGGAGACTTGGGGACTTTCGTGCAGGTTGCCGGGGCAGGAGTTGCTGCCAAACCTTCATGGCTAAGGGGTAACATGCGCCCTGAGCTACGAGGTCTTGAAGCGTGTATTCACTATCGTTTTGGTTATCCATTGTATTTTCCATAACCAAAAACATTTCATGAGCTCTAGCCACCAAACTAATGGGTTAGCCCAATTCTCTATCCGCCTTGCCTTGGAAACATCCGGTAGAGGTGTTCGTGACGTTCCCGCAGCCGCATCAGTACTTCTGCGTTAGATCGACTTCCTTCATTGGAGCCGGCAGATGCTGAAGCTGCTGCGTTAGAGGCAGACGGTTCAGCTTTGACGAGACTGTTATCAAATGTGGCCCCTGCATTCAGGACCACACCGGGGCGCAACAGTGCTGCACGTGAGTCCACCGAGGTCGGAGCCTGCAATCCGGCGAGGGCTTGCTGGGCTGGCTGCTGGGCAGGTGCCCCCGCAGGCGGCGCCGCAGATTCATTCGGTTGGCTGATCCAGGCCTCCTGCCCATTCAGATGCACACGCACACGGGCGTCGAGAATCGTTTCTGCATTTTCCACTTCGACGAGTTGCATCACCCCGGCCTCAGCCGGCTCGTCTTGCTGCAAAATGAAGGTCTGCGTCGTATCGGCGCGATAGAGGTAAACTGAAAGCCGTCCGTCCACTTCGGACCATCCTGCGAGTTGCAAATTGGCAGCCCAGTCGGCGTTCTCTACAGCCGTCGCCTCAGGTTTCACCTCATGAGTGGTGAACATGGAGCGCGTCCACAGGGCCTGGTAGCCAGCCAGGGGTTGGGGCTCGAATTGCGGCTTGTCCGGTTCTTGAGCATGCAATGAGCCTGCCGTGACGGCAGCCAGAAGGGGGATGAAAAAACGAGAGGTCATGCTGAGTGGAAACGGGAACGTGTCAGGCAAGCGGGGAGGCACGGGGCGGAGGGTGCCCCCACGCATGCATGAAGTGAGTTCGATTATGGGGAGCGGGAGTCCGCCATCAAACTGGGAGGCGCGCCAGAGGCAGCGCCTCCCAGAGTGAATGAGGCTGGGACTCGATTAGCGCAGAGCTGGGGTCACCCAGTAGGCGGCACGGGTTTGGTAGCCGATGTTCTGCGTCGGGCTGGTGGTCTTGGCAGCCGTGTTGGTGCGGGCTGGGCCGTAGATCACGATGACCTTACCGGTGAGGTAGGTGAGGGTGAAGAACGGATTCTTCACAGCGTTGAGGTTGAAGCCAACGAGGGAACCTGCGGCGGGTGCCAGCGGGTCAAATGCTGGGTCGACCCACTCGAGCACGCGGGTGTCAAGAACCTGCAGCGCGCGGTCTTGGGCCGCTGTCGGCACAAGGACGGCAGCACCACGGGAGAGGTTGGCCCAAGCAGCGATGGCGGTGTTGGCCTGAGCCACATTGGCGTAGATGGCGAAGCGCCAGTCTGGACCTTTGATGCCCGCTGGGCGACGATTGTTAACCGTAACCGGAGCTACTTCAGCAGCCACAACCGTCGCAGGCATGACGCCCAGGATGTGTCCGTCGCCAAGAGCCAGGGGCGTGTAGATCGGGTTTTGAAGCATGCCGACCACATCCAGTTTCAGGGTTTGGGAGAGCACACTACCTTGCTTGCGGACGTTGTAAACCACGGAAGGGAAAAGGCCTGCGGTTTCTGTTGGCACGCGGGAGGCGCCGAAGACGGCGGCCGGATTCGCGGCTTGGAAGGCGGCGATCTGGGCATTGCTGTCCTGAGCGGCACCGAAGAAGGCTGCACCCACGACGAGGGCAGCGATTTTGAGCATATTTGTTTTCATATCTTTGTTTGTTCTAGCGTTTGGTTTGGTTTTCTTGGTCCTAGCGCCCCGGGATGGGGTGCTAAGGCTCGGAAAGGGAGGAAATGGGGATGTATCTGTGTTTTGAAGCCCAGGGCTCGCATGAGCCCTGGGCTGGGCATCCGAATCAGGGGCGACCACGGCCTTTGCCTTTGCCGCCGGAGGTGACTTCCTTGAAGGTGTCGGCTTCTGGACGGCCACGGCCTTTGCCTTTGCCACCGGAGGCGCCTTCCTTCATGACGACGGATGCATCGCTGGAGGCGACGACTGCTGCCTGGCTCACGCCAGCCGTGGCTAGGGCCAGGGCGAGGAGGGAGCTTTTAACCATGTTTAGTTTCATTGTTTTTGTCTTGGTTTGGTTGTGTCGGTTTGGTTTTCAGCCTCGCGCCCTCCGAAGGGATGACGCGATGGAGAAAGGCGTGGCGTCATTCATCGGGTATGAGGTCTGGTTCGATGGTGGTGAAGGCCCGTGAGCCATCGGGCGCGACCAGCACCGCACGCAGCCTGAGAGGGGCTGTTCCGAGCACGGGGTCGGCGGATGGAGGTGTGATGATGCGGAAATTCCACACGCCGAAATTGGGCAATTCGGCATCCGGGATGGGATCAGCGTTGCCGAGCAGCGTGGCGGTGCGTCCATCCAACCGGAAAATCTGGATGGTCGGCACACCGCCGTTCCGGGCGTGGTAAAAGCCGCGCATGTTCACCTCATCACCACGCTGGGCATTCGGGCTGCGCTCCCGACTCTGCGCACGCATGATGTTGATCTGCGAGTTTGTATTGACCAGGGGGAAGTTCCCCGTGAGCTCCAGCAGGAAGGTCTGGAATTTGTCACCCGCGTAATAGCCATTCGCCGCAGCACTTGTTCCCACTGGGATCGTCGGAGCCGTGATGTCGAATCCGAACTGGTTCACCATGCTGAAGGGAATGCGGGCATCGGCGATGGGCGCGAGCTCGCTGTTCAGAATGCGCAAAGGCACAGCCTGGGTGACGACGCCAATGAGCACATTCTCCGCCGGCTCCACGACCATGTCGGTGGCCGTGAAGCTCCCTGTGGCCACATCTACCAGACCATTGATCAGGGCGGTGCCGCCAATGAATCCTGGCTGAGTCCGCCCAGGCAGCCGGGTGCGCAAGGCGAGCTGGCGCAGGGTAAGGCTGCGCGTTGGAGAGCTCACCGGAGTGCCCACCGGAACATTCACCGTCACCCCGATGACCGTCATGATGAGGCTGCCATCGGGCTGAAGGGTGATGCTGGAGATGGGGCCTTCGGTGTAACCAGGAATCGTCGCAGGTGCTGGTGGCACCTGGGCAAGGGCCGACGTGGTGGTCAGTAGGACCGCCAGAAGGCTCAGAAGCAGAACGAGTGGTTTCATCACAAGGGAGGGTGGGGCTTTTGTTGTGGGGGGCCGCGATCAGCGGAGGGGTGAGCTGGTCCAATAGACCTGACGGCTGCTGGAAAGCGGCTTGCCTGAGTCATCCCGGGTCTTCACCTTGGGTCCGTAGATCTGGATGACCTTGCCCCGGAGGAAGTTGTCATTGAGCTCCGGCATGCGGTCACTGCTCAGGAAGAGGCCGTTGATGCTGCCTTGCTGATGGGAGCTATTGTCATCTGCGCCACTTTGGTCATCCCAGGTGATGATGCCCGTCTCAGCAGCAGCTACGGCACGATCCTCGCGCTTATCCTCGGCAGCCGGTGCTGCCCACAGAGTAGCGGCCGCTTGGGCCTCTTGGGCATTGGCATACAGGGCGAAACGCAGGCGCTCCTTATTCGGCAGATTGCCGATGATTTCACCATTTTCGAGATCCGCTGTGCCTGCGCCAGGGGTCTTGTCAAAGCCCGTCACGCCCACGTCCAGGATGTGGTGCTTGCCTTTGCTCAGATGCACGGCGGTAGGGGTGAGACCTGCCGTCTGGGTGGCCTGCTGAGCCACGCCGAAAGTCACTTTGTCTTCCCGACCACTGGACTGCGATGCGGCCTGTGCAGGTGCGGTTAAAGCGGCTGCAGTAGGCACCAGAGCACCGGAAGAAGTGGCGCTGGCATCATCCGCTCCGCGTGACTGACGGGTGTGAGGAGTGCCGTTGGCATTGAGGACTGCGTCGTCAGCGCCGCGTGCTTGGCGGATGTGAGGTGTGCCGTCAGCATTGAGAGCTGCGTCATCAGCACCACGTGCTTGGCGGACATCAGGTGTTGCAGTGGCAGCATCGTCAGCGCCTTGTCCTTGGCGAACGTCAGGCGTGGCAGCGGCGTTATCGTCTCCAAGCCCGAGAGCGTTGGACACGAAATCCATCACCGTAGCAACGATGCCGCGGTCCTCGCCAGCAACAGCAGCATCGTCAGCGCCTTGTCCTTGGCGGACGTCGGGTGTGGCAGTGACGGCATCGTCAGCGCCGCGTCCTTGGCGAACGTCTGGCGTGGCAGTGACGGCATCGTCAGCGCCTTGTCCTTGGCGGACGTCAGGTGTTGCGGCGACAGCATCGTCGGCCCCCTGCCCTTGGCGAACGTCAGGTGTTGCAGTGACAGCATCGTCAGCGCCTTGTCCTTGGCGGACGTCGGGCGTTGCAGTGATAGCATCATCTGCGCCCTGCCCTTGGCGCACATCGGGTGTTGCTGTGGCAGCGTCGTCAGCGTCTTGTCCTTGGCGGACATCAGGTGTTGCGGCTACGGTATCGTCTCCAAGCCCGAGAGTGTTGGCAAAGAAATCCATCACCGTGGCAAAAATGCCGCGGTCCTCACCAGAAACAGCAGCGGCATCGTCAGCCCCCTGTCCCTGGCGGACGTCTGGCGTTGCAGTGACAGCATCGTCAGCGCCGCGTCCTTGGCGGACATCAGGTGTTGCAGTGACAGCATCGTCAGCGCCCTGTCCTTGGCGGACATCAGGTGTTGCAGTGACAGCATCGTCAGCGCCCTGTCCTTGGCGGACATCAGGTGTTGCAGTGACAGCATCGTCCGCGCCGCGTCCTTGGCGGAAGTCGGGTGTTGCAGTGACGGCATCGTCAGCACCGCGTCCTTGGCGAACGTCGGGTGTTGCAGTGACAGCATCATCAGCACCGCGACCTTGACGGACCTCAGGCGTTGCAGTGACAGCATCGTCAGCGCCGCGACCTTGACGGACCTCAGGCGTTGCAGTGACAGCATCGTCAGCGCCGCGTCCTTGGCGGACGTCAGGCGTTGCAGTAGCCGCATCGTCAGCACCACGACCTTGACGGACCTCAGGCGTTGCAGTGACAGCATCGTCAGCGCCGCGTCCTTGGCGGACATCAGGCGTTGCAGTGGCAGTGGCGGTGGCGCCACGAGCTTGGCGGACGTCTTTGGCTGGAAGAGCGCGGCGAATTTCTACTTCGGCTTCTTTGGCACTGAGCGTTGAAGTTTGGCTGCTAAGCAAAGCTGCAGCAGCGAGGATGGCAGAAGGCTTATTTTTCATTGGCTTTACTGGAGGTGGTATTTTTAAGGTGAAAGGTGGGGACTCCCGAAGGATCGGAAAGGAGAGGGCTAACGACGTCGGCGTAGGAGCCCAAGCCCGGTCAGGGCGAGCAGGAGTGCGGTCCCCGGTTCAGGCACCGCAACAACATTGAAGTCGTCAAAGTAGTGGGCCGAGTCCATGCTGGTGCCGTCGAGATAGCCCCCTTCGAGGTTCCAACTGACTGAACTCATCTGGCTGGGATGAATACCCATGGCGGCATCGGCGATGAGTTTGCG
>CANIZT010000145.1 GCA_947471905.1 Verrucomicrobiaceae bacterium | reverse complement strand
TAGCCGAGCCATCGCCGGCAAATACATCGCCACGCCACATGGTGTTTTTGACCTGAAGTTCTTTTTCTCTCACGGCGTTAAGACCGAATCCGGTGATGATTTGAGCAACACCAGCGTCAAAAACGCCATTGCCGACCTCATTAAGGTGGAACCCAAGCATAAGCCACTCAGCGATGACAAACTCGCCAAACTACTCGACAAGCATGGTATTAAGGTAGCCCGCCGGACCGTTGCCAAGTATCGCGAAGCGCTCAACATCCTGCCCAGCCACCTACGCAAATCCTTCTCGTAGTCAGTGTTGGGCTGGACGCACTTCTATAGATGCTCATCACGATACGCCGCTGGCGATGTATTCCGATATTGCCGCAGCATGCGACTGAAATAATATCGGTTCACTAGTCCACAGACCTCTGCAATGGCCTCGATGCTATCCTCCGTGTGTCGCAGCAGGCGGCAGCCCTCATCGAGGCGATAATCGAGCAAAATGCGCATAGGTGGCTGATTCACCTCCGCTTTGAAAAGGTGGTTCAAATTTCGCACGCTAAGTCCTGCGTGGCGGGCGATTTGATCAGCGGTAAGTTTGAGGCCGAGATGCTGATTCATGAACTCCATGGCCTTTAGCACGCGGGAATCGAGGCGCTGCTGCTCCCATACATGAGCTGGAAGTTTTTTCACGAACTCGGCCACAAGTTGGATGCTCACCCACGGAAATCTCACGCTCTGCTGTTTCGCGCCGAGTTTGATCAACTCGTTGAGTAACGTCTTGTGCGTCGTTGTCGCTGAAAAAGCATAAATGCCCGGCGCAGCACGATCGCCAAGCGGTCCAAGGTTAAAATGGCAGTACCATTTGCTAAATGGCTTCCGAGTGGTCGTGCTGAACGTGGTGCGCGGCGGAATCAGATACACGGTGCCGGGCTTCAGCGAAGTGCTCATGCCGTCGATCTCCACCACGCCGCCGTCCTGCATCGGCCAGTAAAGCCGCCAATAGGGGTCATTCAGCCGCCGCAGTTCCCACTGCTCCAGCTCGATTTTGCGGGTAGTGAGGATGTCCAAAGTCACACCATTCAGTGCCACACTGCGGTGCCCCTGCACGCGATGGGCTGACCCTGCTGGCACCACACTGAGAATGGAAGACTGGTCTGGCATGGCTGGATTGCGAAATCTGACACAACTCTGGCTGATGCTGGCATAGAAGGCAAGGCGCTCATGATTATGCATCGAGTTCTAACTCACAACCACACCAACATGGCCGATATCCAAACCAGCGCTGCTGACAAGAAAGAGAAGGAATTCTTCACCCACGTTCCCCAAGAAGCCCCGGGCTTCTTCCTCAAGGGCTGCCACCAGTATGACTGGGGTCTCAAGAATCGCCTCAGCAAAATCTTCAACCCTAATGACGGCCGCACCGTCATGCTCGCCTTTGATCACGGCTATTTCCAAGGGCCAACGACCGGTCTGGAGCGCGTCGATCAGACCATCCTCCCCCTCGCTCCTTATGCGGACTGCCTCATGCTCACCCGTGGCATCCAACGTTCGGTGATTCCAGCCTCTACCACGAAAGCCATCGCCCTGCGTGCCTCTGGTGGCACCTCGATGATCAGCCCGATGGAAGAATGGGAAGGCGAAATCGACGGCAAGAAGGCCAAGTTTGGTCGCCCCGGCTTTGAACCACTCTCCAACGAAAGCACCGCGCTCAACATCGAGGAAGCCATCCGACTAAATGCCAGCGTGCTCGCCGTGCAGGTCTTCATCGGCAGCGCCTATGAGCGCCAGAGCCTGAAAACCCTCACCGATCTGGTCGATGCAGCATCACGCTATGGCATCGCCGTCATGGGCGTGACCGCCGTGGGTCGTGCGATGGCCCGCACGCCGCAGTATTTCCGTCTCGCAACCCGCATCATGGCGGAACTCGGCGCGAACATCGTGAAGTGCTACTACACCGACACCGAATTCGACACCGTCACGAGTTGCTGCCCTGTGCCAATCGTGATCGCCGGTGGCAAGAAGTTGCCCGAACTCGATGCACTGACCATGTGCTACAACGCCATCCAACAAGGTGCCAACGGTGTGGACATGGGCCGCAACATCTTCCAAAGCGACGCACCCATCAGCATGATGCAAGCCGTGCGCGGCGTGGTGCATGAAGGTTTGACACCCGCACAAGGCTTCCAGATGTACCAAGAGCTGAAAGCCAAAGGTTCCAAGTAATGACCACCATGGAACTCAAACCTAACCAAGTTCGCCTCATGATGCTGAGGGTGGCCGACGCCATCATCGAAGCCGAGCCGGTGCTCTCACAGGCTGACCGTGATCTCGGCGACGGCGATCACGGCCTTGGCATGAAACGCGGAATGGAAGCTGTAAAGACTCAACTCGACAAACTGGAATCCAGCAGCGTCGAGCAAGTCTTCGTGACTACAGGCACTGCGATGATGACCAGTATGGGTGGGGCATCTGGGGCCATTTTCGGCACGCTATTCCGCGCCGGTGGCAAAGCTCTCGCCACCGCTGGACGCTTCGATCCACCGGATCTGCCACTCTTCTTTGACGCCGCCGTCGAAGGTATCATGAAGCGTGGCGGCGCCAAGCCAGGCGACAAAACCATGCTCGACGCCCTCGTCCCTGCCGCTGAAAAAGCGAAAGAAGTCACCCAGTTTGCTCTTCCTGACGCTCTCACCGCCGTTGCCGCTGCAGCTGAAACAGGCAAAGAAGCCAGCAAAGCCATGATCGCGCAGTTTGGCCGTGCCAAAACACTCGGCGAAGGCTGCATCGGTTTCCCGGACGCAGGAGCATGCTCCGTTGTAGTCATGTTAAATGCGATGCGCGATTTTGTGTGCTCTTGATGAGCACTTGAATCTTCGTGCGTAACTTGAAGCGGGCATGGGTTATCAACCATGCCCGCTTTTTTACCTCTTCATATTGTGAAACAAAAAATCGCCTTCATCGCGCTTGTAGTCAGCACAGGTTTATCAGCGGTCGAACCGCTCCCGCTTATGCCTCGCGTCGAAGATCAAACGCAGCTGTGGTGGGCGGAGGGTTTTCCAGGGACGATTCCGACGGCACCTTGGCTGCGCGTGGTTCAAACGGGTTCGTATGCGATGGTACTGAACACAGAGACACTGAGCATTCCGCATCTCGGTGGCGTGAGTGGACTTCAGGACGATTGGCACGAGCTGCCTGCGGCGGAATTGGCTTTGAGTATGACGGTCGATGGCACACGCTATCGCTGCACGGCAAGTGGCAAATGGTCGCGCTTCACGGGGCCGCGTTTGATTGAATCGGGATGCTTTTTTCAGCGTGCTGATGTGACAAACATGGAGTTCAAGGCGGATGACGGTTCGCGTTTGAATGTTGATGCTCGTTTTGAAACAGCGGCGTGGTCGGATCGACTAGGGCTGATTCTTGCGGCTCGCCCAGGTGTGATTCCGATCACGGCAGGTGAGTCTGCGTTTGGACGCGTGGGCGGTGGCTTCGGGCTGGATGGCACGAATCACTTGGAGGTTCCTGAAAACGCGTCGCTCGATGCCGAGCAGTTCACCATGGAGCTGTGGGTCTTCGTCCCGGCCGACTATCAGGCAGGGCTTCATGCCCCGTGGCTCGTGTGCAAGAGCTTCAACGAGGCGGCCAATGGCAACATCGGCTTCATGATTGCCAATGGTCAACCAAGGGCGCTCATGAACATCGGTGGCGGCGCGGCCAATGCGGTGGTGGCCAAACCCGCAGGTAGGAGTTCGCTGAAGATCGATTCATGGAATCATCTGGCGATGAGCTATGATGGCGACACGCTGCGTCTTTTCGTCAATGCAAGCCTCGAAAGCGAAACAAAGGTGGTCAAGAAGCGTGTGCCCGGAAAGGGCGGACTCGCCTTTGGCCGACGTCACGATGGCATCGGCGATGGCTTCCGCTTCCGTGGTGTGGTGGATGAGATTCGCTTCTATGATCGTGTACTGAAGCTGGAGGAACTGCGCGAGCGATGGGTGCATCCCCAAGTGCCGCAGCCGAGAATGAAGCCGGTGATGGAATGGACCTTCAATGCCCAGGGCCAAGCCTCCATGACCAAACTGCGCGAGACCTGGAAACAGGCCGCCATGGACATCACGCTCATGACGGCCAAAGGCAAACTGCATCAGCATGTGGACCTGCCACACGATCAACTATGGACCGATGGCCGGGAGAATGAAGTATCGCTCGTGCTCGATCCCCTGACTGGCAAAGCTTTGGAAACAAAGAGTCCGGTCATCGTCGCAGCATCTGAGAAAACCTCCGGTGCAGCGCGGCCTGTCGTTTATGAGCCTGCGCTGAGTCGGCATCGCATCAATCTTGATGGCATCGAACCCATCGCTCCTTCCGGCGGCACCAATCCGAGCAATGATGCCATCGAGCGCGTGAAGGTAACGCTCTCGAATCCCACCGACACCGAACAAATCGCGCGGCTGATGTTTGAGAAAAGCGAGCGTGGCATTCTTCAGCGCATCGGCACACCGATCACGGGAGTTTCGGCCATCTTGCGTGACGCCGATGGACAGCCCACAGGTATTCCCGTGCAGCTTAGCAAGAACTGGCACAACGAGCCCGAGAACGGCGTGTATGCGGGACAGTGGTTCCACGGCAACTCACAAGTGCACTTGCCAGCCAAAGCGAACATCGAACTCGAACTCACTCTCGCTTATGGTCACTGGGGTGGCGTGGCCGCAGCATCGCACGCGCAGCTTTGCCTCATCGGTTGGGGTAGCAATCAACTCTGGGATCAAAGCGCCCTCGGCGCCTTTGGCGAGACGCTTTGCTACGAACCGGATCAAGCGCAGGCCAACTGCATCATCACTGATGTGCGTCCGTTCATGGTCCGCTCTATGGGCGATGGCAAACCCTTTGGTTGGACCAGCAATGTCGGTGGCGGTGACTTCCTGTGCTTCTTCGATCCCGGTGGTGAGCGCGTGCCACACAGCGCCATGCGCACCACGTATCACAAGCAAGGTCCATGCCTAACGGAGGTCACCTATGCTGGCCGCCTCGGCACAGGCATCACGCATTCCACCACCGTTAGCCTAGCCCGCACGGATGACATCGTGCGCGGCGTTTATCATGTCCGGTTCGATGTCCAAAAGGCCACCGACTTCTCGCGCTTCGTCCTCTTTCAAATCGGAGCCGACACTTACACCTCCACCAGCGAGCGCAAGATGGCCCTCGGCAATGAAACCGGTCTCATCAAAGAATGGAACACTCAATGGGGCGGCAATGCTTACCGCACTCAGCCAATCGAATGCGCCGGACGCCTGCCATGGATCTCCCTCCACGAAGGTGAGCTGAGGCATAATGAAAAAGGTGGCGCAGGAGCCAATCGCGGAATCGTCATCCGCGCATGGAAAGCCCGGCTCGGCGGCAAGGACGCCGCACCATGGATCGCCGAGCATGGAGTCACTCGTCACAAAGAAGACGCCTCCACGCTCGACCTCGTGCCGCCACCTGGAGTCACCCGCTTCGAGCCCGGTGACTTCATCGAAGCCACCCTCGAGCACGTATTGATGCCCCAGTTCGCGAAGGACTACTACGGCCCCAACGAAGCGCTACGCACCGCTTTGACGAAGGACGAAAACACCTGGCGCATGATCCAGCGTGAGGCCGTGGGCAACGATCGCCGCATTAACATGAAGCAAGGCCAACTCCAGCACACCTGGCCCGCCATCACCATCGCCGCCGATCATGACAAAGCCGAGTTCACGCTCACTCACGGCCTTGGCTACGTCCCCGTGACCTTCACCGGCCTCAGCACAACGCGTGGCTTCACCTTGTTCATCGACGACAAACCGCTGAACCAAAGCATCCACGGCAACGACTTCTGGCAGACCAACTACGACCCTGAATCCAAGACCTGGAGCCAGACTTACAATGTCCCCATCGAAGATGCGAAGCCTCATGTTCTTCGGTTTGTTCAACGTTAGTGTCCCCTTCGCTCCACTCATGAAATCGATTCTTCTGCTTTCACTCATTCTCTCACCATTGCTCGCGCTTCGAGCTGCTGAGTCACCTCAAACCAACACTGAAATCTGGGCCGATTTTGATCCGCGCAAAGACGCTCTCGAAACCGAAGTCATCCGCGAGTGGAAGGAAGACGGCGGTGTATTTCGTCATGTGCGGTATTTGATCGGGAAATTCAAAGGCAAGCCCGCGCGCATGGCGGCTATCTATGGGTTTCCGAGGGCACCAAAGAGAAGCTACCCGCAGTGATGCATATCCATGGTGGCGGGCAGCGTGCATTTCTTGGCGAAGTGAAGCTACTCGTCGCACATGGCTATGCTGCGCTCTCCGTGAACTGGGGCGGTAGCGGCACAGGCAAGGCTCCGTTCAATACACCCGAAGGCGCACAGCCTGATGATCCGAACCCCGATTGGGGTTCAGTCGATCCTTCGCAGCTCAATGTGCAAGGCTACAACACGATGCTGCCAGGACCGAAGCAACTCTTCGAAGACCACGAAGATCCACGGAATAACAACTGGTATCTGCTCACGCTTGGTTGTCGTCGTGGGCTCACATTTCTCGAACAACAACCCGAGGTCGATGCGCAGCGACTCGGCGTGCATGGTTTCTCGATGGGTGGCAATCTCACGATGTATGTCGCTGGCACCGATGATCGCGTGAAGGCCGCTGTGCCGGGAGTGGGAGGACAGGGCTGGCGTTGGCAGCCGCATCAGTTCCTTGGTGGTGTGGCGCAGCAGGAGCAGGTCAAAGGCGACCTCGAAGTCTTCAAGCGCACACTGAGTTTTGAGAGTTACGCGCCAAACATCAAAAGCCCGGTGCTTCATCGCAGTGGCACCAATGATTTCCATGGTTGGATGGACGACGTGTATCGCACCAATGCGCTCATTCCAAATCAACCCACGCGCTACTGCTGGTCGCCGCATCTGAATCATCGCCTCATCCCCGAGGTCGCCGTCGCGATGCCGCTGTGGTTTGATCATTACCTCAAAGGAGGCCCCGCACTGCCTCAGACGCCCACAAGTGAACTCAAGCTGCAAACCGCCGATCACATCCCGCAGCTTCGCGTCACGCCCGACAAGAAGTCGCTGCCCATCGCACGCGTCGATATCTACTACAGCGTCGATTCCGATCCACGCGCCCGCTTCTGGCGCAGTGCCGAGGTCATGCGCGAAGGCGATGCCTTCATCGCGAAGCTCCCTCTGCACACCCTCGATCTCCCGCTCTTCACCTTCGCGAATGTCTATTACACGTTGCTGAAACCCAAGTCTCTCGCGCAACTGCGCGGCGAGTCAGCCTCTATCCGCGAAGTCTGCATCAGCAGTCTCCTTCACAGTGCCGACCCATTGAAGTTGAGGGAAGCCAAGGTCGCCGCTACCACAACCGTCAGCCCAGTCATCGACGACTTCTCTCACGGCCTGCGCGACTGGTATAAACTTAATGCTGGTAATCTCACACATCAGGAAACCTGGACCCGCAAAATCACCGATCCGATGTATCGCTCGCCCGACGGAGCAAAGCTGGAGCTCACCCTGAAGATGCCAAAGACGAATCACCTGACTTTTGTGGTCAGACAGAACGAATGGCGCAATTATCGCGGCCAAAGAGCAACCTTCACCTGCGAACGCGAAACCCAAGGCAGCGATGCCGTGCAAACCATCATCCTCGCTCCAACGGAATTCATCTCTGACACTGGCCCGCTGAAGTCCTAGTCGCAGCTTGATCAACTCGGCATCTGCGCCCACAACCCCGATCGCGCCAACACCGGAACCCCGCCTCATCTGTGGAACGGTACTGCGGCGTCCTTTGTGCGACTGGAATGGAAATAGGGACTCCTCGCCGATCCCTGCGAGCCACCCTGCATGAAATCAGCATTCATTCTCCTTCTCTCGGTTTGCCGCGCGGACGTCCGCTACGCTTGGGCGATGAATCCCTCGCAACGCAATCTGCTCTACAACAAGGAAGGCATCCCCGCCTCACCCTTCCGCACCGACACCTGGCCGCTCTTCGATCCCAACGATCCCGCCGTGCGCGTGGAGAAACCCGAAAAGACCGACCAAGCCCGCGATGCGAAAAGGAACTTCAAAGACTGGGGGCGTCCTCAAATGACGCAGTAAGACCTGCCCAGCTTGGAAAACCGTGGTGCGATGGCTACCAATGACTGAAACTGACGAATGAAATGACAACGAAAGGAACAACCATGAAACTCACCTCTACACTCCAGCGTCACACCATGCCCTCGATGAGATCCTTGATGCGAGCCATGGTGGCGACGTTCCTTTGCACCCACATCGCCGCTGCGCAGAACCCCGTCTCGCCGTCGCCCCCTGATCCCTGGCAACCCGTCACCGCTGCTATCGAGGCTTCGCAGTCCGAGTTTCCGGGCGGGCTCACCTTGGAAGTGATGACTCCGGCGGGCGTTGTGTTCTCACGGAACTTCGGCGGATTCTCCAACTCAAGACGCGCGGTCATCGCATCGGCCTCCAAGTGGGTCACTGCCACGGTGCTCCTGCGGATCGTGGAGCACGGCGACCTGTCCCTCGACACGCAAACCAAGTCACTCCTAGTGGACCGCGCGGGTAGGCCGTGGTCCGGCAACATGGGCGAGATCCGCCTGCATCATCTGCTGAGCTTCACCGCGGGCATCAGCTCTGATTCGAAAGCTTCCGAGGACAAGAAGATTACCTTGGAAGAGGCGATCCTGCGGATTTATGACGACCAATCGCCCACCGCCACGCCACCCGGTTCCACCTTTTTTTATGGGGGAGTGACGCAAATGCGCATCGCAGCCCGAATGGCGGAACGCGCCACCGGCCTCAGCTGGCGGGAACTTTACGACAAGTATTTCCGTGTGCCGCTCGGCTGGAGCGCGGAGAGCACCTACGGCGGCGCCAGCAAGCCCACCAACCCTAGTCCTGGAATAGGCTTGGTCTGCACCGGACGTGAATACACGCGCTTTCTGATGATGCAATTGAGGTCGGGCATGGATGGCAGCACGCGCTTCCTGGATGCCGCGAGTATTGCCGCACAGCATGCCGATGCCTTCGGCCCATCAACCACCATCACCCACAGCGCCTATGGCTTTCTCGGCAAAAGGTATCATTACGGCTTGGGAAACTGGCTCGAAACGGAGAACGGGCAGGCGCCCACCCGCAACAACCCGCTCAATCGCTGGTCGAGCACCGGCAAGTTCGGCTGGGCACCGTGGATCGCCGCCGACGGCAAATACGCCGCCCTCATCATGACGCAGCAGGCCGATACGCCTACCGCCTTTGTTCCCTCCGAGAATCTGAAAGCCAAACTGGATCCGCTCATTCGCCAAGCGCTCGCGAGCGATCCGCAGCCCATACCGGTGGTGCCATAGGCGTGTGAGATTCACCTGGCCGATTTTGTGACATTTCCGAAGCTGGCCCCTACTTCGGAGACGGTATGAACCCATTCACTCAACAACGCATCTTAGATGGCGATCTCGACGCTTATGGCGAGGTCGTGCGGGAGCATCAGGATATGCTGCTGGGATATGCGCTGCGCAGGCTTAGTGATTGGACGATGGCGGAGGAGGTGGTGCAGTTGACGTTTATCCGCGCTTATCAGCGGCTGGCGGAGTTTCGGGCGGACGAGGAGTTTGGCGTGTGGCTTTGCGTGACTTGCAAATACCTGATCCTTACCGAGCTGGAAAAGAAGCGGCGTGAGGCGAACAACCTGTCGAACTATCGCGAGCAGTTGGAGGTCGAGATTGCGTCGACGGTGACGGAGGACATGGAGCCGGATTTTCGATCGGATCAATTGGCCGGGCTGCGGGAATGCGTGGGCAAGCTGGGGCGCGAGGCGGCGGATCTGGTGGCGCTGCGCTATTTCAACAAGCGGAGCTGCAAGGAGATCGCGGAGCAGAAGCAGCGCACGGTGAGCTGGGTGACGACGACCTTGAACCGCGTCCGCAAGACGCTGCGCGAGTGCATGGAGCGGTCAGTGCAAACGGGGGGAGCGTCATGAGCGACGAACGATTCTACGAACTGCTGGAGGCTTATTTGGACGGGTCGCTCGATGACGATGCGTCACGAGAATTGCTGATGGAGTTCGTGGCGGATGCGGATCTGAAGGCGCGGTTTCTGAATGAGCTTCGCCTTCAGAACTTGCTGCGTGGGCTGCCTCTGCTCAATGAAGCGGACCGCAGGGTGAATGACGTGATGCAATGCATTCTTCCTGGCAGGACATCACGCGATATGTCTGCTGCGGTGTTGTCGGCGCTGAGACCATCGAAGCCGATCAGGCGCTGGTATCCGGTGG
>CANIZT010000144.1 GCA_947471905.1 Verrucomicrobiaceae bacterium | reverse complement strand
ATCTTTGCCACTTCGTCTGCGCGGATCAGTCCATCACGCTTTTGCGGTGTGCGGTAGCGGTAGTAACCGGTTTTTTCCTGGTACTGCGGCGCTCCTTGGCAGGGCACCTCTTGCCCATTCTTGAGCTGGATCGTGTGTGGTGTGCTGGAGGCGAACATGTCGGGCATGGAGCAGGAGACAAGCACGACAGCGGGCAGGAGAAGCAGGGGAAGCAGGGGAAGCAGGGGAAGACGTGGGACGTTCATAACAACAGACTTTGGATCAAACGCTAAATTCAGACGCGTTTTTCGAGGTTTCCGTTCATCCTTTATCATCGTGGCATTTTCAAGCATTGGAATGATGCTGGTTGAAGCATTCTCCGTGCCTTTTAACCTGTTGGCATGAATGAAACTCTTCCCCCAGCCATTGGCATTATCGGCGGTTCCGGCCTGTACGACCTCGAAGGCTTGGAAAACCGCGAGGAAATCTCCGTGGAAACGCCCTTCGGCAGCCCTTCTGATGCTTTACTGACTGGCACACTGAATGGACGCCGGGTATATTTTTTGCCACGCCACGCCAAAGGTCACCGCATTCTACCCACAGAGTTGAATCATCGCGCCAACATCTGGGCGCTGCGCAGCTTGAACGTCCGTTGGATCATCGCCGTCACTGCTGTGGGTAGTTTGCAGGAGCAGTACCATCCGCGAGACATCCTGCTGCCAGACCAGTTCTTCGACCGCACCAGCCGCCGCGATCAGCATACCTTCTTTGGTCAGGGCATTGTAGGCCACGTTTCTTTTGGCGACCCAATTTCCGACAAACTGCGGGCACTGCTGCATGACGCCGCCGTGGCACAAGGCCGCCGCGTTCACAACGGCGGCACCTACGTTTGCATGGATGGCCCCGCCTTCTCCACGCGGGCAGAGTCCAATGCACACCGCCATCTTGGTTTCGATGTCATCGGCATGACCAACCTGCCCGAGGCCAAACTCGCCCGCGAGGCCGAGATCGCCCTCGCGACACTGGCGATGATCACGGATTACGACTGTTGGAAAGTCGAAGAAGAAGCTGTGACCGCCGAATCCGTCATCGGCCACCTACACGCGAACGTCGCCGCCGCTAAAGCTATCCTCGCGCAGGTTATTCCACAAATTCCCGCCGAACCGAACTGGCCGGAACATCACTCTCTCGACTCCGCGCTCATGACCGAACGCAAATTGTGGCCTGAGCAGACGGTGGAAAACTTGCTGCCGATTTTGCAGCGGTTTTTGTGAGCGAGGCAAGAGAAGCGACAAGCCCTCTAGGCCACTATCCCAAAAACTGCGGCTTAGTGGCAGCCGCAGCCTTCGCCACAGCCTTTGGAGAACACTTCCGCATCGGAAGGCACCTGACCGCGCTCCAGGCTCTTGCCGACGAAACTCGTCACCACCTCGGCGATGCCGCGCAGGACATCCTGGGCTTCGATGAAGCTCAAAATGGCTGGATTTGCATCGCAACTATCCTGCAACTCGGTGAAGCGGCCAATTTCTTCACCTGATGGTTCTTCGCCATTGTGCTGCTTCTGGTGCAGTGCACGGCCCATCGTCGCCATCTCGCGATAGAGGGATACGGCTTCTTCATTGGCGAGGAAGGCCTCAGCCTTCTCGCGGGCACTTTGAACTTCAGTGTCAGCCACAAGGGTTTCGCACAGTTCGACGATCTTGGATTTGATTTGGGGGGATGCGGTCATGGGGCCGCGAGGGTAGGCAAAAAAGTCTGCCGTGCAGGAAAAAGTCGGACTATTTCCGCGCCGCCGCCAGATTCCGTTTGAAGCCCTCCCGCACGAGCGAGAGATCGGAATCCATCGCCAGCCAGGTGAAGCCCATGCTCAGCAGCTTCGCCTGATCATCCGCATGCCGCACGAGGATGCCGCAGCCTTTGTTGTGGTCCTTGGCCGCTTTCGCGATGGCATTCAAACAATCGTCGTAGCTGCGTGGTGAATTTCGCGCCTTCAAATCGAAGCTCAAATCTGCCGGGCCGATGAACAGCGCATCAATCCCTTCCAATGCTGCGATTTGATCCGCATTGGCAACGCCTTCGGCCGTTTCGATCTGTGCGAGAATGATCGGCTTCGGGGGCGTGTCGCCCGGTAGACGCATTCCATAACCATAAGCACGCACCGTGCGCGAAACACCGCGATGGCCTCTCGGCGGATAATACGCCGCATCCACGCAGTGCTGTGCCTGCGCGACGGTGTCCACATGCGGCACCATGATGCCATCCGCGCCCCAATCGAGCACACGGCTGATCAAATCAGGATGCGGAGCGCTCACGCGCACAATCGCCTGTGTCTGACTGCCCCGCAGAGCACGCAGTTGGTTTGGCAAAGCCGCTTCGGATTCGCAGCCGTGCTCCAAGTCGATCAAAACCCAGTCAAAGCCGCATTCCGCCGCCAGTTCAGCGACTGTAGGTGATCCGATGGAGAGAAAGGTGCCAATGTGTGTTTTCATGGTGAGAGAATGTCGAGGCCGCAGCCTTCCCGCAAGCCGCGCAAGGCCAGTGAGAGTCGTGATAGTGTCATTTCGCGGAGATTTGAGCCGGAAGAACCGCTGCCGATGAGGAAGAATCCGTCATCGCGATCAAAGTAACCCGCGCCGACACGAATGACGGCTTTCACGATCATGTTCCGCAGCAGGTGCAGCCAGAAACGACGCAGGTGATGCTCTGGCAATGAGCGCACGCTTTGATAGCCCTCGAAAGCACGCTGCAAGAACGCCGCATCATGAAAGCAGGCTAGCAGCGAGAGATCATCCATCGGATCGCCGCTGATGGCGTCGTCGAAGTCAATGAACGCGGCGATTTGATCGCGGGTGCCGAGGATGTTCCAGAGCGCGAGGTCTTTGTGGACGAGGCAGCCTTGAGGAAGATCGAGCAAGGAGCGCTGATTTTCAATCTCGGCGGTGATCTCGTCAGCGCTTCTCAGAAAACCTCGGGCGACGAGGAAATGAAGATGCTCTTCTAGACGAAGGTGGAAGTAGTCGGCGTAAGCTGAATGTGGTCCGCACAGTCCTCTGTGCGGTTCGGGCGTCGCTAGGCCTTCGTTCCGCACAGAGGACTGTGCGGACCACTCTAAGATGCCAAAGCCATCAAAGTTGATCGTCTGCCACTTCGCCACTGCCCTGCCGATCTCAAATGCAATACCCGGCACCTCCAGCGTGCCTTGCTTAAACCAGTGATTCAAATCAGGCGCTGTAATCCGCTCCAAAGCCTGCCACGCGAAGGAAACGCGGCTCCGGGTGGCATCGCAGCCAAAAACCTTTGGTGTGACGACTCCTGTGTCACGCACTTGATCCAGCACAGCGGACTCGATGGCAAGATGACCGTCTTTTTCCGGCCCATTCTCAACTCGCACAAACATCGCCGTGCCATCCACCTCGGCATTCCAGGTGAGATGATTGCCCTGACCAACACCAAGTTTCATATCGACCTGCTTGGCATCAAAGTGACGCAGCAGCTCTTCATGAAGTTGATTCTCGATCTTCGCGTCGGCTTCGCCACGCGCCTGCGTGCCGTGAAACGCCGCTGGGCGGTCGCATTTCCAGTAATAGATGTCGCGGCGGCTCATGATCAGGCATCCGGCGTGCGGCGCTTCCACCAGGAGGCGAGGAGGCCGCCGATGATGTTTTGCATGACACCGCTGAAGACGCCAGCCGCAGCGGCGAGTGGCATCGCAGAGAAATGCTCACGCGCCAGCGACGCGGCCATGCCACCGTTTTGCATACCCACCTCGATGCTCACCGTGCGGGCGACGGATTCAGGATAGCGTAGCACTTTGGACACGACATAGCCGACACCAAAGCCTAGCACATGGAGCGTGAAGGCCGCGAGTGCGAGTCGGCCGAAGTTCGATGCTATGGCCTCCGCGCTCGCGGCCACGATGCCACCGCTTACCAGCGTAAAAGCCAGAACGGCGACCGTGGGACCACAGGCTCCGATCTTGTCAGCCGTGCGCGGCAGTTTCCACCGGATGAGAACGCCGAGAACGACGGGCGCTATAGTGAGTTGTAGGGCGGATAAACACAGACCCCAAGCATCCACTGGCACGTACTTTCCAGCAAGCGTGCTCGTCCACATCGGCGTGAAAAAGAATGCCAGCATCGTGGACGCGAGCGTCAGCACCACCGACAATGCCACGTTCGCCTTGGCGAGGTAACTGATCATGTTCGACGCCATGCCGCCGGGACAACTCGCGACGAGGATGATGCCCACGGCAAGGCCTGGTTCGAGTTTCAGCGCTGTCGCTACCAGCCAACCGGAGAGAGGCATGATCGTGTATTGCGCCACAAAGCCGAGCGCCACGCTTCCAGGCATTTTCCAGATGGCTTTGAAGTCATCAATGCTCAGCGTCAGCCCCATGCCGAGCATGGAAGCCGCAAGCGACCAGAAGATCCACGGCTTGTCGAACCACAACATCGTCTGCGGTTTGAAAAAAGCGATCACCGCCAGCGTGACGAGCCACACAGGATAGAGATTGTTAAACCAATTGAGGAATCGAGTCATGGAGGGCTAGTTAGAGGTATCACGCACGCCATTGAAAGCAGGACCACCTGCACCGACGAAACCATGACTGGCTCCATCGGCATCTGACGTCACCCAAAAGGCATACAGCGAACCCTTCGTGAGATGGAAGCGGAATTTCACATTCTTGCCGGATTGATCGGACAGATCGGACGCATCCGCCCACTCGATCTTGAGCTTCGTTTGATCACCCGAAGCCACTTTCGAGCTGCGGATGACCTTCCCAGCTTCATCGAGCAACTCCACACGCACTTCGCCATTCACGTTCACGAAGAGATGTTTGCCTTTGAACTTCACCGGGCGCGTCGTCAGCTCGCCGGGGCCTTCCATCGAGGCAAAGCCATCACGTCGCAGCGTGGCGAGGCCGATGCTGGATCCGGAATACATGCCGCGTGTGCCACTGGGCGCGATGCCTGAGTAACCGCAGTAGGGGAAGACGAGCTGGTCATCAAGAACCACACACACGCCGCTCGTGGTGTGCAGGTAGGCGCGGTCCCAGTCGCCCTCCTTGCGCGTCGCGGCGATGAAGGCGCGGCGGTCCGGACGATCCCAGTGGAAGCCATCGCGGCTGAAGCCGAGCTTGAGTTCCGTGATCTTTGGGAACTTGCCGTCGTCACAGATTTTGTTGTCGGGCCCGAGATGGATCTGAAACATGCCGAGCATCACGCTCTCATAAGCGACGGCGCTGAGGCTGTAGAGCTGCGCTGGCACGCCTATCTGCGGATCCGGCTCGTCCAGACGGTCCGCGTTCGCCCAGAAGACGGACTTCGACCAATCCGCGCCCTGCATGAAGTCTCGTGATTCGTGATACCAGCGATTGCGCCCGTGCTTGCCGCCCTGCTTGATGCTGTAGCACCATACGTTGCGGAAGGGATTGTGGAAGATGGAGCAGTAGTCGCCGGCTTTGCCCGTGGGCGCAGGGACTGACCACACACTACCATCGGCGGAGGTTTGCAAAAAGTGGCCTTCCTTGCCGCGATCCGTCAGCAGCTTGAGGCGTGCGTCTTGGGACGCGAGATCGAGCCAAAGACTGTTGTCGCCGCCCGCGTCGCGGCCATTGGCGAGCAGCAGATTGTCTTCGAGGATGCCGAGATTCGGACGCATCCATGTTTTCAAATCAGTACTCGTCGCTAGTGCCAGTGGTCCACGCCAACCTGCGGTGTAATACATTTTGAAGTGTTTCTGTGCCGGATCATAAAACACGCCGCCATGGCCGAGATAGGTCACCGACTCCTGCGCGCCTTCCACGCCGCCTGAGGCGCTGAGTTCGTGCTTCGTCTCGGCTTTGAAGACAGGATTGCCGCTGAACTTCGTCGCGGTGTGAAAGGCGCGCTTCAGCGTGCTGCTCTCTATGAGGAAGTCGTCTACGAAGAGCTGACGACCGAGGTCGATGGGGATGACTTTGGGCTTCTTCTTCAAATACGGCACTTCCATGGGTTCGGCGGAGTCTGGATCGAGAAAACGCGGTGGCCATTGATCGGGCAGTTCGATGCCGTTGTAGAGCTTTTCGGGCTTCGGGCCGGTGGCCTTGTTCGCGAGCATGAGAAGCTTCGCGTCCTTGGACACGATCTTACCCGCGAGCACGTCCTCTTCGCGAAACTTCGCCATCAGGATCTCCCCGTCGGTGTGGCGGTTCCAATCATAGAGAATGTGGATGAGACCGTCGGGCGACTCAAAGCCGTCGGGATAGGACACCGCGTCGCGTTCATCGAACAGCAGACCACCTTTCCACGTCTGTACTTCGTCATCGGACAGCCACGCGCTCATGTGTGTGCGCTTCTGCAAGCGCTCGGCAGGCGATCCATTCTTCACGAGCAGGATGCGGCCCGATTTGAGCCGACGCAGGAAGAAGCGTGCGTTCACATTCTGCACCGTCGCTGCCTGCTTCGGCTCGCTCCACGTTTTGCCACCATCGGTCGAGAAACTCTCATGCGGCTGGCCTTTCGTGCGAGCGAGCATCCACAGGCGGCCATCCTTCAGTTCGATCATCATATGCTCGTCGTACTCCCAATCCGGGAACTGCAAATGACCACGCTCCTTCCACGACGTGCCTTCGTCGGTCGATTCAAACACACGCGCCGTCTTCTTGTGCCAGTCCGACACCGGCAGCAACCACGTGCCGTCTTTGAGCACTGTCGGCTTGTTCAGCGTGCAACCTTCCGCAAACATCACCGGCGTGCTCCAAACCGGCTCCGCCGCATCGGGATCATCGCAGCGCATGAACCAATTCGTGATGCGCTTCTGCGGATCGCCGAGCTGCTGATCGAAAAACAGCCACAAGCGCCCCTTCGGGTCCGTCCACAGATTCCCCACCAGCGCTCCGCTGACCTTCTGCGCCGCATCCATCCGCGCCCCGACCGCCAGACGCGGCTTTGACCACGTCGCACCATCGTCATCACTCGTCGCGAGCAAGAAATACCCATCCGGCTTGTCCCCCGTCCCCGTCCAGCAACCCCAGATCCGCCCATTCGCCGTGCGATCCATCCCAATGATCATCGCGCCAGGCCGTGCAGCGTCTTGAAACTCCGCACCGGGGTTCAGCATCACCGAGGGAATCAATCCATTCATCTCCTGAATCGCGGCACCCCCCGCCAGCACCAGCAGCACCATCTTCTTGAACTGAAGCCGATCACCGGCCTTCACCTCTTTGCGATACAGGCTCACACGATTGATCTCGCCGGGGAAGAGTTGCACTTCGGGCACATCGACCTTGGTGAAGCCTGCTTTTTGCAGTGCTACATCCTGACTCGCAGCTGTAGGGCGGATCGTCGGCGTGAGCACGAAAAGCGTGCCGGCCTTGCTGACGGTCACATCGAGCTTTTCGATGCTGGTGCGGTGAAATGGCAGATCTTTGACCGCTTCGGGCATTTCATCGATGACGTAGTCGCGATCATCGAAAAGCTTCACGCCGCGCTTCATCAAGGCTGGCTCAGGCGGCGGTGGTGCGGGCCAGGCGATGCGTTTGTGGCCGGCTTGTGGCTCGAACTCGCCTACAGACTCGAGTTTGCCGAACATGATGCGGTCGGTGGTGCCGCCGTGGTCGCTTTGGGTGACGGTGAGCCAGAGGGTGCCTTCGTGTTCGTGGAAGGTCGGATACTGGAACGAGTGCGGTGACTCGAAGCGGTATTTGCGCTGCCAGGTTTTGCCGTCGCGTGAGATGTCCACGTTGAAGACGCTGCGATTGCAGTTCTGGATCTTGGTGTTCTCCTGCCAGCCGAGGTAATAGATGCCGCCGAAGTGATCGAAGGTCGGTTTCGAATTCAGACCGTTGGGCACTAAGGGCTTCGGCTCGGCGACGGTCCATGTTTTGCCGTCCTGGCTGGTGGTGAAGTGGTAGTTGCCCGCGTCGTTGCGCACGATGGCCATCCAGGTGCCGTCGGGCAGGCGGTTCACGGCGGATTCGCTGAGCTGCTGCGACTGCGGCTCGTTGTAGTGACCGATGACTTCGAAGGTGGTGAAGTCATCGTGCAGCACGGCGAGGGCGTTTTGTTTGCCGGGGAAGTTGTTGAGCGCGACGTAGCGCTTGCCATCGAACTCCTTGAACGAGTCGAAGATGTAGAGGCCTTGATTGATGCCAGGCCGCTTGAAGCCCAAAGCGGCTGCGTCCGCATGAAAATGACGCGGCTCCATGTCGAAGGTGCCTGCGGCAATCTTGAGCTTGGCTTTGTGGATGCTGTCCTCGAAGGTCTGCGTGCGCAGGTCAAAGTCGCGATACCATGTCACGGCCTGTTCTTTGGCCGGCTGGCTGCAAAAGTAGGTGCGCAGCGTGTGCTCGTCCTTGCGAATGATGCGCGGCACAAAGACCTGCGCCTCCGGCAGCGTGATGTTGGCGAAGGCCTGGCCCGCTTTGGCAAGCAGGTGCGTTTTTTCGACCTTGAGCGTCTTCAGGTTCACCACCGTCAGCACGCAATACATCGCTGCGCCCGCGCCATGGCCGGGTGTCACATCGTTGTCATGCTCGACGATGTAAGCCCGCTCGCCGACACAGACGAACTCCGCATCATGCGCTCCTTTCACCTGCGGCGCTGTGACGCGAACGAGCCGCTGCATCACGATGTCGCTAGCGAGTGCTGGGTCCCAGTTGGTGGGGAGCAGTGACGGCTTGTCGAGCTTGTTGATCGTCTGCTTTAGCGTCACTGCGCCTGACACATTCTTGCCTGCGACCACGTCTTCCTCTTTGAATTTCGCGAGTAGGATCTCGCCATCGCCTTGGCGGTCGCGATCATAGGTGACCCAGATGAGGCCGTCTTTGTCCTGCACGCCATCGGGGTAGGACACGCCTTTGCGCTCATCGAGAAGCAAGCCTTCACACCACGTCGCGCCATCGTCGGTGGAGATTTGAGCGGTGAGGTTGTTGCGGCCTTTGAAGTTGTGGTGGTTCACCAGCAGCAGATTGCCCGACACAAGTCGGCGAATGAAGAAGCGTGAGCCGGGATTCTTGATCGTGCTCGGCACCGCCTTGCTCCAAGTGCGGCCCTTGTCGCTCGAATGACTCTGCCACAGCACGCCACCGCCCGTCCGTGTGAGAAGCCACAGGCGCCCGTCCTTCAATTCCGTGATCATGCACTCCAGCGCCCAGTCAGGAGCCTTCAGCGCACCATGGAGTTTCCATGTTTTGCCTTCATCGGTTGAGATGCCAACGCCTTGAAGCTGCTTCGGTCCGGCGAACCAGCCTTCGATGCGCTCGATCGCGTGCGTCACCGGCATGATCCACTCGCCCGAAGAAAGCACGGTCGGCTTGTTCATACGGAAGGCATAGGGCCCTTCGTAGCCAACCCGGAACTCGGCACCGAATAACAGCGGCGTAGCATCAGGGTCCTCGCAAATCCGTGCCCACACATCGTGCTGGGCGGTGTCCTTGTTACCGCGATTGAAGATATACCAAAGCCGCCCCTTCGGATCGATCCACACCGTAGGATCGTAGCAGCGGGTACCATCTTTGGGCAATCCCATCGCCTGCGGCTTGGTGAAGGTCTTCGCCTGATCGTCGCTGTAGCAAAGCAGCACCGTGTTCTCCGGCGCGGGCTCTTTTGGTCCGCCGGTGAACCAGGAGGCAAACACACGCCCCTTCGCCGTGCGTTCAAGGCCGGGGATGCCTTGCCACGTGCGGTCAGGGTCGGTGGTGCGCTCGGCAGTCGCTTGCCCTGAAACAAGAACAAAAAGGCAGAAGAGGGATCGAAGAAACATGGTTCGAGGGAACGGCAGTGGAGGAAGCATTTCGCGTCTTAAATACCGTCATGGCGTGTTATGCTAACACCACCCAGAGGCGAGAAGCGTTGGGTCTGGAAATGAGCCGCGACATGCTGAACTAGAGCTGAAGCTCGCCCTGAGATTCCGGTATCTCACTCGGAAGACTCGTGGGGGGAGCCGCTGGCTTCCATTCAAAGCCAAGTTGTGTGAGCTTCTCAGATCGTTCTGGCCTGAGCTTGCCCTCACGCCATGTGCGATTTTGGACAAAGCACCAGTTTGCAAGCTGACGCTCTTTGTCATTTGGGTGCTCTCTGTCTCGCCAGCCACCAGGAACGTTGCAGTGACCGTGCTCTTTTTGGAACTCAACCATGCTTTGATATTGGAGATCCCAATAGTCATCACCCCGGATGCGGTTTTCCGCCCATTGGAAGGCTAACGCAGTCAGACGTGCTTCCCGCTCTTTCGGAAGCCGTCCTTCTTTTTGAGCCTTTCGTTGGCTAGTGCACCAAGTGGAAAGCCTTTTGGTTTCCGGGATAAAGTAGCTGGGAATCAAATGCCCGTGCTTATTCTTGAACTCAACAAGCTGGTCGAACCATCCATCCCACTGATCGCGGCGTGACTTCCAATCGACTCCGAGCACAGTGAGTTT
>CANIZT010000143.1 GCA_947471905.1 Verrucomicrobiaceae bacterium | reverse complement strand
TTTATGATTTGGACCATTGAGACGCAGCGCGACGTCGGTGGCGACGAAAGCGATGACGGCGATCCATGCGGCAGCAAGAGCACGTGTATAGGGCTTGTTAGCGACGGTGATGGGCCAGTTTTGCGTGGCGGCACGAGCGAGGGCTTGATCAATGAGGCGCTCGTGAAGAAACGTAGCGGGTTCCGTAGCCTGCGGCTCGTGGTCGATGGCCGTGAGCAAGAGTGAATCGAGGACGGGGTGCTTGGTCTCAATGATGCGGGCGATGTCGCGGTCACTCCAGATGTTGCGGCAGCCTTTGAGCCACGCGATGAGGCCGAGGGAGATCAAAGCGAGCATGGACCAGCGGTCGATGTGCTGAGGAACGTGGTGGCCGTAGATGGCGGCAATGAGGAAGCTGCCGCGAATAAGAATGCCGAACGCGAAAACGACGGCGAGATGGCGCATGAGACGCGCGCGACGCAATGCCTCGCGAACTTCAGCAATGCGGGCTTCGAGGATGGTGCGTGCGATCATGGGAGGAATTACGCGGTTTGTGGCGTGGTCTGTCTTGCGCGGCCTGCGAACCAGGTTTCGAGCAGGAGAACGGCCAAAAGACCGAGAAGAATCCACCACCAGGAACGCTGGCGTTGTTCGGTTTCGGTGGCGGAGAGGCGTTGCTGATCGGCGGAGGCGGTTGTGGCGTCGAGATCGACGGCAGCAGCGAGTTTGATGCCATAGTCGGCGAGTTTTTGTGGTTCGAAAGGCAGGACGCGGCCTTCATCGGGCGGGAGATTGACGGCGACGGTTAGCTTGCGTGACGCGGTCGCGATGGTGTGGAGGCCGATGAGTTCGGTGGTGAAGGTCTGGCCGGGTTTGAGCGTGTGCGTTTTGTTGTCGGGATCAGTGATGGTGTGGGATTGCGTGGCGTCGAGCGGGAGGGCATCGCCGACGATGAGCGAGGCGGCGGGATCGTGGCTGAAACCAGCGGCGGCGAGCCAGCCGTAAAGGAGCGGCACGAATTTGGTGCTGAGGGCGAACTGGCTGTCGCCGGGATGCCAGCCGGAGGCGAGCAGGATGAGCGTGCCTTTGCCAATACGAGCGGTGAGGATGGCGGGATGGCCGTTGTCGAAGGAGGCGAGGGTTTCAAGTTTCTTAGCAAGGTCGTCTTTGAAAGTGATATGACGGTGGTGCCAGAAGCGCAGTTTGGTGAAGTCGCGCAGGCGAGGATCGGCGAAGGGCTTGAGCAAGGGATGGGCGGTGTTGACTTCGCCGAGCATACGATAGTCGTCGGTGGTGTCGCCGTCGGTGATGGTGAGATCGTTGAGGCCGGTGAGGGCCTTGATCAAAGTGGCGTCGGTGGGCGAAGCGATCACATGGACGAGGAACCCGCCTTGGGTGAGGAAGTCGCGGAGCGCGGTGCTGGTTTCGGCATTGGTGGTGGCGCCGGAGAGGAAGATGATGTCGGGGTTTTGCGTGGGGAGTTTTTTATCAGCGCTGAGTGCGGGCGCGAGTGTGGCGGTGGGCTGCAAGGCGCGACTGAGGTAGTAAAGCGGCGAAGCGGCCTCATCACGGGTGGTGTTGTCACCGAGGAAATGAATGCGCACGGTGCGTGGCTGCGGCGGGGCGATGAAGAGATGATTGTCGAAGTCCTCCGTGTCACCAGTGAGGGTAAGCGTGGTGGCGTTCGTTGAATTCGGCGGTGCCGTGAGGATGCGCGAGGCACCGGGTTGAAGCTGAGCGGTGATGGAATCGGATTTTGGAGCGTCTTTCCAGGCGAGCGTGAAGTCGCGGAGGCGCGAGGCGCGAGTGTTGGCGAGGCGAACGCGAATGGTGGAGGCCTGGGTGCTTGCGGCGGTGTCCCGACGGACAGAAGTGTCCGTCGTACTTTCAGAAGCAGCGAGCGCGAGGGAGAGGTTGTCGGCATTCGCGGGATCAAGACGATGGACTTGAAGGCGGAGGTCGGCAGGCCACGCGATGGTGCGCAACGCATCAAGGTGCGTGCCTTCTTGAAGATCGGTGATGAGCAAGATGTGCTTTTTGAGCGAGGCGGTGTTGGTGTCAAAGAGTGCGACGGCATCGATGAGAGCGCGATCGAGATGCGTAGCGGACCATGAGGGCGAATGAGCCGCGAGGCGCGTGGGAAACTCGGTGGTGCGAGCGGCGGGGCTGGCGCGATCTTCTTCGAAGGTCCAGAGCGGCGTGAGTTTTTGATCGAAGACAGCAAGCGCGACGCGATCGGTGATTTTGGCGGACTGCGCTGTGCGCTTGGCTTCGTCGAGAGCACGTTTCCAAAGATCATCGCGACGCATGGAGGCGCTGCGGTCGATGAGGATGAGCGTGGCGCGATCAGGTGAAGTGGAGGCAGCGGATTCGCTGCGAAGAAAAGGGCGCGCAAACATCAAGGCGAGCAGAATGAGCGCGAGACAACGCAGAAGCAGCAGCAGCCAGTTTTCGAGGCGACGTTTGGAAACGGGGACAGGCGTTTGCGCATCGAGAAAGAGCAGCGAACTGAACTCCACACGATCCTGCGGCGGCCTGCGACGCAGATGCAGCAGGATCGGCGCGATGATCGCGGCGGCGCCAAGGAGGTAGAATGGGAAGAGCCAGGTCATGCGGCGAGCTTGGCAGAGGATTTCGACGCCTTCTTACGCTGGCGGGCACTGAGGAAGGTGAAGAGGACTTCTTCGAGCGGTTTATCGGTGGGGCACCAGTGGTATTCGACGTTGTGACGGTCGCAAGACTGCTGGATGTGCTCGCGGTGGGCAGCGAGACGCTTCAGGTAGGTCTCGCGGGCGAGTTGCGGGTCGATGAAGCGTTCAACGCCGCTTTCGGCATCGCGAAAGTGGGCGGATTTTTCGAAGGTGAAGTCGATCTCGGCGCGATCCATGAGGTGGAAGAGCACGAGGTCGTGCCCCATCGCGCCGAGGAGAGCGAGCTGCTTTTCCAAGTGCTCGATGGGCGCGAGGAGATCGGTGATGAGGCAGATCATGCCGCGCTTGCGCAGCAGATCGGCAAGCTGGCCGATGGAAACAGCGAGAGAGGTGCCGGTGGCCTTTGCGGGCCGCTCCAGCTCAGTGATGATGCGTCGGAGATGGCCGGGACGATTGCGCGGCGGCAGGTGTTCTTCGATGCCTTCCGCAAAGGTGGTGAGTCCAGCGGCATCGCCCTGCTTCATCAAGAATGATGCGAGCGTGGCGGCCAGCGTGGCCGCATAATCGGCCTTCGTGTAACTTTGCGAGCCGTAGCCCATGGACTTGCTGTGATCGATAACGAGCTGGCAGCGCAGGTTCGTCTCGTCCTCGAATTTCTTGATGTAAGTGCGGTCACTGCGGGCAAGCACCTTCCAGTCGATGTAGCGCGGATCGTCACCTTGGACGTAGGCTCGGTACTCGCTGAATTCGACAGAGAAGCCGTGATACGGGCTGCGATGCATGCCTTTCCACAAACCTTCGACAACGACCTTCGCGCGCAGTTCTAGCGACTTGATGCGCATGAGCGCCGCTGGATCGAGGAAGGTGGTGGCGGAGCTCATGAGTGATCTCCTGGATTAGATCTTCACCGTCTCCAGCAGCTTCGCGATCACCTTCTCCACCGTCACGCCTTCGGCTTCAGCTTTGTAGTTCACGAGGATGCGGTGGCGGAAGACTGGAAGGGCGAGGGCGCGGATGTCGTCGTGGGTGACGTGGGCACGGCCGGCGAGGAGGGCTCTTGTTTTGGCACCGAGGACGAGATTTTGGCTGGCGCGGGTGCCGGCGCCCCAACTGACCCATTGGTTGATGAAGTCGGGGACGCCGTCGCGGCCGGGACGACTGGCAGCGGAGAGGCGGACGGCGTAACGGGCGATGTCGTCAGCGATGGGGACTTTGCGGACGACCTGCTGGAAGGCGAGGAGCTGCTCGCCGGTGAAGAGGTGCTGCACGGGAGCGCCTTTGCCACTGGTGGTGCGGGTGACAACGGAAACTTCATCGTCCTCGCTGAGGTAGTCGATGACGATGTTCAGCATGAAGCGGTCGAGCTGGGCCTCGGGCAGCGGATACGTGCCCTCCTGCTCGATGGGGTTCTGTGTGGCGAGCACGAAGAAGGGCTCGGGCAGGTGCATGGTTTTGCCATTCACGGTGACTTGATGCTCCTGCATCGCTTCGAGCAGCGCGGCCTGCGTTTTGGGCGGCGTGCGGTTGATTTCGTCGGCGAGGATCATGTTCGCGAAGACAGGGCCGCGGCTGAAGACGAGTTTGCGGCCTTCGGGGCTGTCTTCGAGGATTTCGGTGCCGGTGATGTCGGAAGGCATCAAATCGGGCGTGAACTGAATGCGCTGGAAGCTGAGGTGGCAGACATCGGCGACGGTTTTGACGAGCAATGTCTTAGCGAGGCCCGGTGCGCCGGTAATGAGGCAGTGACCACCGGCGAGAAGAGCGATGAGCATTTCATCAATGACGTGCAACTGACCCACGACGACCTTGCCAACCTCGGCAAAGAGCCGCTGGCGTGCGGTGGCGAGCAGTTCGACGATCTGGCGTTCGGTGAGAGGGGCGGAGGACGGCGGAAGGTCGGGAGGGGCGCTCATGAGATGTTTGCTGTATCAAACAGCGGCGAAGGTGCCAAGTTTTCATCCATAGCACGGAATGGTGAAGTGATCAGGACATGCCGACAGCCGGCATCACGATCTGATACGGTCTGTTAATCAGACTACTTGGACCAGGCAGGCTCGGGCTCCCATTCTTTTTCGCCATGGCCAACGCCGATGAGTTCGGCTTCTTCCTCTTCTTCAGTTTGCTCGAGGAGCGGGGCGAAACGTTCGGAGCGGAAGCCAAGCTCTTGCTTCACGCTGGAGTGCGGATCGTCTGGATTATGGAGTTCCTGAAGCAGCAGGAGGATGTCGAATTCGGCGCCAGCGAGTTTGATTTCAGCGTCATCATTGACGACGAACTGGGGATTCGAGCGCCCAGAGCGGATGGCACGCACGGTATAGATTTGATCCTTCTTAGGCAGGGACTTGTAGAGGTCGAAGACCCAAGGGTCGAATCGATCGTCGATGCAGGCAACTTGCTGGCCGGTTTTGAACATGCAGCGACGAATAGCTTCATGCTGCGCAATGGCAAGAGATTGACAGAGTGCTGTGGATTGATCCTATGCCGCGAGCACCATGAATTACGTGGCTGAGGCCCACAAGAAGCCAAACCGCCCGTAAAAGCTGAGCTGACAACCGCAACCGCAAGCACCGTGCCGAGTTTATCGGCAGCACTCGCCATCAAAGATGAAACGCTTCACGCATCTTTCGCTTCTCCTGCTCGCCCTGACGATCCTGCAAACCGCATGTCGTGCTCAAGTCCAACTTCCCGAAGGCGTTCAGAAATTAGAACTCACGGTCGATGGCGTGGCACGCAGTGGGTTTGTTTATGCGCCAGCGAAGGCCAAAGAGGCACCGACTCCTGTGGTGTTCGTGTTTCACGGCCACGGCGGCGCGGCATTGCAGGCAGGGCGCTCGTTTGCGATGCACCAGCACTGGCCGGAGGCGATCTCGGTTTATCTACAAGGGCTGAACACGCCAGGAAAACTGACCGATCCCGAGGGTAAGAAGCCGGGCTGGCAAAGTGGCGCAGGAGATCAGGGAGATCGTGACTTGAAGTTATTCGACGCGGTGATGGCGAATTTTAAGGACACCTACAAGGTGGATACGAAGCGCATTTTTTCGACCGGCCACTCGAATGGTGGCGGCTTCACTTATTTGCTCTGGCAGATGCGTCCGGATGTCTTGTGCGCAGTCGCACCGTCTGCGGCGGCCTCGATCCGGCTCAAAGACACGCCGTTCAAACCCAAGCCCTGCATGCACATCGCCGGGACGCAGGATCCGCTGGTGAAGTATGAATGGCAGCAGATGGCGATGGCCAAGGTGAAGGAAATCAACCAATGCGAGGCAGAGGGCAAAGCGTGGGCGAAAGACTGCACCTTGTTTAGCTCGAAGGTTGGAGCGCCGTTTGTGGCCTTCATTCATCAGGGCACGCACAAGTTCCCTGACGAAGCACCTGCCTTGATCGCGAAGTTCTTCAAGGAGCAGTCAGCGGCGGTGAAGTAACGCCGCCTGCCACTCGGGCTCTTTGTAGCCCACGAGATGCACGCTGTTCTTCGTGTCGATGGCGAAGGGCCGTTTCACGAGATTGCCGTTTTTAGCAAGCAACTTGAGCGCAGCATCGGTGCTCATCGTGGGCAGTTTGTCTTTGAGACCGAGCGTTCGGTAATCGAGACCAGAAACGTTGAAAAGTTTGCGCAGATCGCCCTTGTGGGCGGCAAGCATGGCTGTGAGTTCGGCCAGCGATGGCGGTGTTTCGCGGATAGGGACTTCTTCAAAGGCGATGGCGTGCTGCTTGAGCCATTTGAGGGCGTTTTTGCAGGTGGAGCAACCGGAGTAGGCGTAGATTTTGAGCATGGCCGCTAGCTTTGTACGCATTTCATCCACGGTTCAAATTCGGGCGGCAGTTTGGCCTCGAAACTCATGGGTTGATCGTGAATCGGATGCAGAAAAGCCAGTTTCCACGCGTGCAGCATGAGGCGTGGGACACGGACACGTTGTTTGGCAGGTTGGGCATAAATGGGATCGCCTAGGATCGGACATTGCAGCGCCTCGCGCATGTGAACGCGAATCTGATGCGTGCGCCCGGTGAGAAGGCGGCATTGGATGAGGGCGCAGCCTTGATCCGTGGCGAGCCGTTGCCATTCGGTGACAGCCTCCTTCCCTGCCCCGTCGAGCAGGATGGACATGCGTTTGCGGTCCACCGGATGCCTGCCGATGAAATTTTGAATGCGTCCGCCTGCCTCCTTCGGCACACCATTGACCACAGCGAGGTAGATTTTCGTGAGCCGACGTTCGGCGAATGCCTCAGTAAGGCGGCGGTGTGCGATGTCGTTCTTCGCCACGACCATGCAGCCGCTGGTGTCTTTATCGAGGCGATGAACGATGCCGGGGCGCATCTCGCCACCGATGCCGCTGAGGTCGTCAATGTGATGCAGCAGGGCGTTCACCAAGGTGCCATCGGGATTTCCTTCCGCCGGATGAACAACAAGGCCGGAGGCTTTGTCCAGCACCACGATGTCGGAATCCTCATACAAAATCGTCAACGGAATGTCCTGGGCCTTGATCTCCACCTCAGCTACCTCCGGCACCGTGACGCTCACCACATCCCCAGCCCTCATCGTCGCCCCAGATTTGACCGGTTTGCCATTCAGCGTGGCGTGGCCGTCCTTGATCAGGTCCTGGAGTCGCGAGCGTGACATGTCCGACAAGCGCCGTGCGAGGTGCTTGTCGAAACGCCCGCCGAGTTCGGCGGTTTCAGTGACGGTCCAATCCATTTCACATACTCAAGATTCAAATTAATTAGGCAATCTGTAATTTCTGGCATTCACCATGCGATGCAGTAATTAGCCAAACCCCGAAATCCCCTTTTGAACCTCGTCCCTGAACAAGCCTATCTCAGCACCTGCCCCGTGTGTCAGGAGCAGATTGACGTGACGTCCCTGGAGCCGTTCACGAAGCTGAAGTGCCCTTTCTGCGGCCAAATGGTGCGTGTGCGGCGTCGATTCGACCACTTCATGATCGTGCGTCAGATCGGCGAGGGTGGCATGAGCCGCGTGTTCGAGGCGGAGGATGAAACTCTGGGCCGCCGTGTGGCGCTGAAAATCCTAAACCGGCAGTACGGCCGCGATGCCACGCGATTGGAGCAGTTCCGCCAAGAAGCGCACATCACTGCCAATGTGACGCATCCGAACGTGATCAAGCTCTACTCCGTAGGTTACGACCAGGGCTATTTTTACATCGCCATGGAACTCGTCGGCGGCGGCAGTTTGGAGCAACGGATCAAACGTGAGGGCCACCTCAAAGAAGCCGAGGCTCTGCGCATCGGTCGCGAAGTGGCCGAGGGCCTGCGTGCCGCGCAGCATCTAAATCTGATTCATCGCGATGTGAAACCCGCGAACATTTTGTTCACTGAAACCGGCACGGCAAAGGTGGTGGACTTTGGTCTGGCGCTGTTTGCGAACCGCGGTGCCGATCTATCCGGTGAAATCTGGGCTACGCCTTACTACGTCGCTCCAGAAAAAGTCATCGAAAACAAGGAGGACTACCGCAGCGACATCTTTAGCCTTGGCGCTTCGCTCTATCACGCGATGACGGGCAATCCGCCGCACAAAGCGGATACGAATGCCATCGAAGATCTGCGCCGCATCAAAAGCAAGCGTGTCGTCCTCGGCGAATCCGGTCTGCGCTTTTCACCTCGTACCGAACACGCCATCAATGGCATGCTCAGCTTTCGTCCTGAAGAACGCTTCTCGAACTACGACGAGGTGGTGGATGAAATGCGTCTTGCTGAAGGGTTGCTGGATCGCGGCGGCGTACGGCGCAGGCTGTTTTCACGTCGCGCAAGGTTGGTCACCGCTGTGGCTGCAGCGATCGCCCTAGCTTATGGCATCGGCTGGTTGTTGCGTGAAGGCGGCGAACGTCGTGTGCGAGCCTCCCTACAGATTTCAGCAGCGGATGCGCGTGATCTTTCCGGCGGAGGCATCACGCTCAAGGCTGGCGAAACCACCTTTGCCGACGCCCGCAGAGAGCTTGAGCAACTGCACTTCAGCCAAGCGCAGAACCAGTTCGAAAAACTGGCTGATTCCAAGGACACACCGCAACCGACCAAGAACTGGGCGCGTCTCAATGCCGCGCTGTGCAATATCATTCTCGGCAAGAAGTCCGAGGCAGCGCGTCAGTTTGCCAGGCTTTCCACCAACGCCGCCGAACTCAATGGCCTCACTTCCTTCTTCAAAAAAATCAAGGAGCGCCTGGAGCATGATGACTTGGCGATTGGCACGGCGCAGGAATCACTGGCCTACAATGCCAGCAACGAGGAAGCCGTGGGTTATCTCGTGCATGGACTGGCTGAGTGGCAGTTTGGAGACCCCCGTGTAGGCAGGGATGAGTTGAAAGTGTTTTTGGGCAAGCTGGATCAGGTCAAGTCCGCTGTGGTTGCGCCCAATCCGTTCGCATGGCTCACCAGCTACAAGGCGCTCACGGAGCTGTACAAAGCTGACTTCGTCTTTGTGGAAACCAAAAGTGCCGGAACGGTTGATGAACTGCGTGCACTCCTCGCCGAAATGGAGTTGGCCAAGGAGCACCTGAAGACAGGCGGCATGCTCCGGGCTGAGATCGACAAGCGCGTGGCTGGTTTGAAGCAGGAAATCAAACGTTTGACCATTGCAGAGCAGAAACGGCAGATGGAGGAAGACAAAAAACATCGTCAGGCCGACCTTGAACTTCTTGCCGAAGTCAACGCGCTCGTGCCTTCGCTCGTGCAGGGCTATGATTACACCCGCGTCATCGAATTACTCGGCGGCACACGCTTGAAAACCGCGGATGTGCATAGTGCACTCGATGGTCGCCTTTACCTCTATACACAATCGCGTGATTTCGTGCGCCAGCTTACCGCTGATCTCAACACCAAAGGCTGGAACGGCACCATCTCACGCCGTGAAGGTGGCCAGATGAGCGGACGCATCACCTGCAATGCCGATGGCACCACCGTGAGTGTCGCACTAGATCGCGGCACGCTCTCGCTGCCATTTGAAAGTCTCACGCCCGAAACGCTTGTCGAAATCGCCCAAGCCTTTGGCTCACAAACCACCGATTCCACCGACTACTACCGTCGTCAGGAAAACACCGCTGCATTCGCACGTCTCAATGGTCTTTCCCAGCTTTCCACCACCATCGCCGCCCAGCTCATGGAAGAAAACCGCTCGTTCCGCTCTCGTTGGATGAAGGTGATGGAAGCGGGAATCTAGCTCAAAGAAAAACCTCGTTCATCTCATGACGAACGAGGTTCTCAAAAGTCTTCAACAGGCTCTGACTACTTGATCTCCTGCGCCCAGAAAATGTGCCAGTCGTCCAGATTGTTCAGATCGACCGCGCCTGGGTTCGCGCTGCCGTCATCGGCGATGCCATCAGCAGCGAGGATACTCGTGCGCACGTCGTCACCGTGGATGTAGCCTTGGATGGCGACATTGTGCTTGTAGATGTCGCCTTTGGTCAGCTTCACGCCAGGCTGCTTTTTGATCCAGCTTTCAAGCTGCGGATAGCTTGGCTTCGTGGCGATGAAGGTCTTGAAGGTCTCGATATTGATGCCCAGTGCGTCGAGCGTCATTTGGTCATAGCCGCAGCCGATGCCGGGATAGTCAGCGTGAAGCTTGCCAGCAGCAGCCAGGGAGGCTTTCTGCCAAAGGCGGGGAAGGTGAAGGACACCGAGAGGACCGGCGATACCGGAACTGATGAGAGGAACGATCTGGCTCATGATTGAATGTGGGTTGGAGTTGTTTGGCATGCATTCGCATTGGCGAACGCACGCCGACTTTGACGAGTCCGCATTGTAGCGGCAAGAAGAAACGCTCGCTCACCCCATTCCTCGCCCTTTTCATGAAAAAACTCTGTCACCTCGCTTTCATCGCGCTGCTGGCCATTCCATG
>CANIZT010000142.1 GCA_947471905.1 Verrucomicrobiaceae bacterium | reverse complement strand
TGGATGCGGCAGGCCGTAGCGCTCCTGATTGCTGCTGCCCTGCGGTCCGCCGCACGGGCCGTTGTTGTAGATGCCTTCGTGATGATCCCAGTTGAGGAAAACACCTCCGGGTTGGCCGATTCCTGGCCGCTTTACATGCTCCGGCGGCTGGATGCACGTCACGGTGACAAAGCGCACGCCGGACTCGATCAAACGCCGCCCGAGCAGGTAGCAGTTGCCGCGATGATCGCGTCCGTAGCGATCGCGTGTCTGGTTGGACTCACGCGAAAGGTCGAATGCATGCTTCGCCTCGTCGCTGGTGAGCAGATCGAGTGCATGCTGCGTGTTTCTTTTCATCACCTGCCCCGCCGTCGATTCCGCCACCGCGCCAACATCGAGCGATTCGAGCAACCGATGCCGCTCCAACAGCCGCTCACGCGCCAGACCCTTTTGCAGCTCCAGCGAGCGCACCTTCCACTGCGGATCACTCAGGTTCTCACCGAGCTGCTTCGTGCCGAGCTTCCACGGCGCACGACTGGCAGGTAGAAATCCCGTGCTGGTGATCGCATTCGGCATGTTGATGCCCGGACAAAAAATATAGCCCGGCATCTCTGGACGATCCGTGCCCATTAGCTCCGTCACCACGCAGCCGATGTCCGGGAAGTCGAAGGGGTTCGTGTTGCGGTAGCCTTTGAAGAACTCCTGGCAGCACTCCTTGTGTCCCGCCGTTGGCGCGGAGGTCATGCTGCGCACCACGGCCAGTCGATGTGCCTGTTTCGCCGTCAGCGGCATCAGTTCGGAGAAATGCGTGCCCGGCACGCTCGTCGGGATCGGCTTGAAGGGCGACCGATGATCCAGCAGCGCGTCCGGTTTCGGATCAAACGAATCCATCTGGCTGATGCCGCCCTCTTCATAAATCACGAGCACCCGCTTCGCCTGTCCCACCACCGCCGCCTTCGCTGAATTGCTCGCCTTTGCCTGCATCGCCAGCCACTCCGGCGCACTGAAGCCCAGCACGCCAGCCGACAACGACTTCAGCAACCGCCGTCGTTCGGGATTCCAATCCGTGGTGCCGCGATGTTTGAGCCAGAGATTCACGGTCCATTTCTACTGTGGCGAACGCGCCCTTGTTTCACCCACAACAGAGATTCATTGTCCCAGCATCTGTTCCAGGATGTCCAGATCCTCACGTTTGCTCCATGCAGGGATCATCTTTCAGAACTGCGGCCCCGGTTGCCGACGCTGACGAGGACGTTGCTATTTTTGAGCACGGAGATATCCAGCAGGGCATGGTATTGTGGCAGAATCCGTTTCTCCAAGCCGGTATGAGTGGCATAGCTTCACGCACAATATGCGCCTCCTCGCCGTCCGACTTCAGAACCTCAATTCGCTCAGCGGGACGCATGAGGTGCGGTTTGATGTGGCACCGCTGAGCGCGGCGGGCGTGTTTTTGATCACGGGGCCGACGGGCGCGGGGAAATCGACGCTGCTGGATGCGATGACGCTGGCGCTGTATGGCCGCGCGGCGCGGTACGGCAATGACAAGGCGGATGAGATGATGAGCCGGCACACGGCGGAGTGTTTTGCCGAAGTGGACTTTGAGACGGGCGGGCGCAAACTCCGTGCGACGTGGCGGCTGGGGAAGACGAAGACGGGCAACTTGCGACCCGTGCAGCGCACGCTGGCGGATGCGACAACGCTTGAGATCCTCGCCGACAAGGGCCGCGAGATGGATGCGATGGTCGAATCGCTCACCGGTCTCGATGTCGATCGCTTCCTGCGCTCCGTGCTGCTCGCGCAAGGGCAGTTCGCGGCGTTTTTGAAGGCGAAGCCGAACGAGCGCGCTGAGCTGCTCGAAAAGATCACCGGCACGGAGATCTACCGCGATCTCTCCATCCTCGCGCATGAAACGCACAAGGCGAAAGACGAGGCGGTGATGCGCTTGAAGGCTGGATTGGGTGCGCTGTCGGTTCTCGACGATGAAGCACGAGCGGAACTGGAAAAGAGTCTTGCTAAAGCCAAGGACGCAACGGCACGCTTGCAGGTGGAGAATCAGGCCGCAGCACAGCGATTGAACGAGCAGCGGCGCTGGCAGCAGTTGCAGAGCGAGCGTGCGGGGATTGATGGGGAGCGGGCGAAGCTGAGCGAATCACAAAAGACGCTCACGCAATCGCACGCGGGAGCTGCGGCGGATGTTTTGAAGTCACAAGAAGTGCTGAACGAGGCCAAACAACTGCGCACGGCACGCGAACCGGTCTGGGAACAGGCGACGACGGTCACGGCTCAGAGTGCGCAGTATGAAATTCAGTTGGCGGAGAGTCGTGGGACGTATCAAACGTGGACGAAGGAGCAAAAGGAGGCCGTCTTGCGCCGTGAAGCCGCAGAGAAGGCGCTGACGGCTCATGCGGAGGCGACGCAGGCTTTGGATGCATGGTTGCAGGAGCACGCAGCGGATGCGGAACTCGCCGAGAAAGTGGTGACGCTGCGTGTGACGGTGCAGGAGTGGCGCGTGGCGTTTGTCGCGCTGGAAGAAGGCCGCAGGCTGCATGCCGAGGCGCAGGCACTGAAACAACGGCAATCGGACAGTGAGAAGAATGCGTTGAAGATCGGCGCGGCTTTGAAGGCCTCGCAGGACAAACTGTCAGCGCTGCGCGCGGAACTGGAACGCGTGTCGAAGCAGTATGAAGTCCAGTGGCGCGTGGTGGACGAGGCGCAGCGCGTGGCGGGCTTTGACGAGCATCGCCATGATTTGAAGCCGGGCGATGCCTGTCCGCTGTGTGGATCGCTGGAGCATCCGTTTGCGGCGGCGGCGGTGAATTTTGAATCGCAACTTCAAGCCGCACGCAAGCTCATGACGGGGCTGGAGCAGCAGCGTGAGAAATTGAATCGGGAGGTGGCGGCGGCGGATCAAGACCGCGTTCGCACCGAGGAAAAGCTCAACGGCGAGAATGTTCGAATCGCGGAAGCGAAGAAACTGATCACCGCGAGCAAAGCGCCGGATGATGCACGGCTGGCGGTATTGACTGCCAGCGAGGCGGAGAAGCGTGTTTCGATCGCGAAGACCCCGGATGATGCTGAGCGTGAGCTGGGTGTGATGGAGAAACGTTCGCGCGAATTTGTGAAGCGGCGCGATGAAGCGCATGAGAAGCGCAGCCAGCGGCAGAAGATCGAAGCTGACATCCAGCTCGCCATGCAGGACGCGGAAGCGAAGACCAAACGCCTGGAAGAACTGAAAGCCGAGGGCATCGCGCTCAAGACGAAGGCGGATGCGTTGAAGAAGATGCTGAGCGAACTGCTGGGCGAACGAACCCTGCCGCAGGATCGTGCTTGGCACGAAGAACGCGTCTCTTCGGCCGAGAAAGCCTGGCACGAGGCGGAAGCGAAGACGCATGCGCTGCACACGCAGATCGCAGAGACAACGGCGAAACTGGATCAGCTCGAGATGTGGCGCGTGGAGCTGGAGAAGCAGCTTGCCGGTGTCGAAGCAGTTACGGCAGAGGTTTTGGCGGAGCTGGAGAAGACGGCCACACAAATCGCCGAGCAACTGGCGGCGAATCAGAAGACAGCGGGAGCCTTGGAAGAACGTGTGCGCAGCGATGATGACGCGCGCAAACGTCGCGAAGCTGGTGGAGCCGAATTGCAGGCCGCAGAAACCGAATCACTGCGCTGGGGACGCTTGAAGGAACTGATCGGTTCGGCGGACGGCGCGAAGTTCTCGCGCTTTGCGCAGTCGCTCACGCTGCGGCAGCTCATCGGGCTGGCGAACGAGCATTTGAAGGTGCTGGCGGAGCGCTATCGCCTCATGGCGGCTCAGGGCGATGAGCTTGATCTGCGGATCGTCGATCTGTATCAAGCGAACGTGGACCGGCCGATGGAGAGCCTCTCGGGCGGTGAGAGCTTCCTCGCGAGTCTGGCGCTGGCGCTCGGTTTAAGTGAACTGGCGAGCCGCCATCATCCAATTGATTCGCTCTTTATTGATGAAGGCTTCGGCACGCTCGATTCGGAGACCTTGGAAGTGGCGCTGAGTGCACTGGAGAACCTAAGATCACGCGGGAAGACGATTGGATTGATCTCGCACGTCGATCTGCTCAAGGAACGACTGACGACGCAAGTGCGCGTGTTGCGTGGGGCGGGAGGCACGAGTTGGATCGAGGTTGTGGCGTAAGGCGGCGAGTGCGTTGTCCACACTTTACAATGATTTTACTGACGACATGGCAATGAATGCCAAGATGGCGGCATGAAGCTCATCTCCACCCTCGCAGCGTTCGCCCTTGTCTCATCCGTCACGTTCGCCGCCGATCTGGGAGAGGCTGGCAGCCCGCACATCACAGTCACTTGCACCGTTATCACTGAAGTCGTGCCAGACCGAATCGTCTGGTCGCTAGCACTGAAAAACACCGGCCTAGAGCTTGCCAAGGTGGCTGCGAAACACGCAGCGCTCAGCGCAGATGTTCTCAAAGCACTGAAGGAACTCGGCATTGAGGACAAGGAGGTGCAGTCATCCCAAATGGAGTTCGGGGAGAACATGGTCTATCGAGATCGTGACCATGTGAAGGAGGGTTATTTCGCTAGCACCATGATTTCCTTCAAGCTCGCCGATTTACCCAAGTACAAAGAGGTCTGGCTGCGTCTCGCCGCCATGGATCATGTTTCCGTGAACAACGTCACCTACGACCACTCGAAACGCATCGAGCTTCAGAAGGAGACGCGCAAGAAAGCCCTGCTAGCCGCTAAGGAGAAGGCGGGCGTCATGGCTGAAACACTCGAAGCGAAGATCGGCGAAGTACTCGCGATAAGCGAAGACGTAGAAAGCGGTGGCGGCTGGAACAACCGGGCGAACTTAAACAACAGCATCCAGGCGATCTCAGCAGCCGGCGATGGCGAAAACGGCAGCTCTATCGCTCCCGGCACCATCCCGGTCCGCATGCGAGTGTTGGTGACGTTTCGACTGCTGAATGGTGCGAAGTAGAACTACACCCACAGCGCTTCCAACCGCTTCACGCTCACCGGCTGTGCGGTGCCGAGTTCCTGGGCGAAGACTTGCACGCGGTATTCCTCCATCATCCAGCGGAAGGTATCGTGCTGGGATTTGGGAACGTGGGACTGCCAGCCGTCGAAATCGGCGATGAGGTTGTATTTATCGACGTCTTTGGCGGGGTTGGCGAGGCAGCGCTCGTTGCGTATCTGGATGGCTTTCAAATAGCGCGGCAGATGCTGGAGCTGCTCGTGGGGTGTGGTGGCGAGGAGGTCGGCGGGGATAAGGCGGGCGAGGTCGTGTTCGAGGCCGGGATAGAGTTTGGTGGAGGCGAGAAGTTTGGCGCGCTGGTCGTGGATCTGGGTGAAGAGCGTCTTCACGCGATGGGTGACGGCGGGGAGATCGCGGCGGACGGTTTCGCAGAGGGTGAAGAAGCGTTCCTCGGTGAGCGGGAAGACGGGCTGCAGGCGCAGCATGTGCGCGAGGATGTGCTCGTGGGCCTGGGTGCTGAGATTGGACGCTGGGGCGGCGGTGGGCTGGATTTGAGTGAGTGCGCCGAAGTTATTGGCCACAGGTGCTTTGGAAGCGGGTGCGCTGATGCTGCGGAGTTCTTTGGGGAGCCAGAGGAGGTCTTTGGCGAGGGTGTTTTCGGCGAGCTGACGAACGGCGGCGGGTGTGGTGCGTGCGGCTTCGGCTTGGGTGCGGAAGAGGCGGACGTCGATCTCGTATTCGCGCAGGACGAGGCCGAGATAACCGAGGATGGGTGTGCCGTTGAGTTCTTCGACGAGGATGGTCTCGGGAAGATCGCCGAAGGACCAAGATTTGAGCGCGAAGCGTTCGACGCGGGGCAGTAGCTTCTCCCAGGCATCGGAGCGCACGTCTTGCTTTTGCACGCTGCTGCGGATGGCATCGAGATCGCGGCTGGAGGCGATGACGCTGTTGTTTTTCGGGTCGAGAACCTCCACGCGTGGCTGCAAGTGCGCGGGCAGGCTTTGCGGCGGCCAGTCTTCGGCGCGGACGTGGATGCGGTAGCGGCGTGTGATGAAGTCGGCGAGTGCGGTGAGGAAGTCATCGCGTCCAGGATCGAAGGCGGCGGCGATTTCGCGTCCTTTGGGGTCGATGGGCATCAACTGACGGCGGATGACTTTTGGAAGCGCACGCAGCATGACGTTGGCGAGTTCTTCGCGGTTGCCGGGCACCATCCACTGCACTTGGCCGCTGGTGAGATGGCCGGCGAGTTGCGCGGGGACTTGCACGGTGACGCCGTCGTTCTCTTCGCCGGGTTTGTAGTTGTAGGTGACGGGCAGCGCAGTGTTGCCGAGAGAAACTTTGTCGGGGAACTGCTGGAGATCGCACTCGAAGTCCTCGCCAGCGGTGAGATCGGCCTCGGTGGCGCAGAGGAAGTTCGGCTGCTCGTCGAGGTGCTCTTTGACGACGCGATTGAGGTCGTGAATGGACGAGACGTTCTTGATGCGCTGGTCGTAGAAGCGGAAGAGGCGCTCCTCGATGGCATAGACGCGATTGTTGCGCACGCGGGTGAGCATGGTCTCGATGCGCTGACGCAGGAGGTTGTTGTGCGCGTAGAAGCGCAGCGTGATGGGCACCTCCTGGCTGTCGATGAGCGCGGCGCGGATGAACATCTGCGTGGCAGCGACGGCATCGACCTTGAGGAAGTCGATGTGCTGGCGCTTCACCTCCAGCCCGTGAATGAGCGTGCGCTGCGTGACGAGCACGCGGCCAGATTTGAGGTTCCAATGCGGCTCGCTGTATTTGTGCGCGCAAAGATGCGCGCCGAGTTCGGCGATCCAATTAGGGTCAATCTTCGCCAGCGTGCGCGCAAAGAGCTGCGCGGTCTGCACGATCTCACCCGCGACGATCCACAGTGGCTGGCGGCCTTTGTCCTGGCCAGGTTTGCCCTTGCTGTTCTTCTCGCGGCGCTCGTAGAGATTCGAGCCTGGGAAGACGGTGACTTCACGATTGCCAGCGGCCTTGTAGAGGTTCCGCTCTTCCTTGATGGCGATGTGACCAAGCTGCGCGGTGAGAATGCAGCGGTGGATGGCGTCATCCAAACTGATCCCCTTCTCTGCTCCTTTGCCACGCTGCTCCTCTGCGGCTAAATCGAACGGCCCAGACGCTTGGTTTTGCCGCAGAGGGGCAGAGGGGCTGAGAGGCTGAGGTTTTGAATCTTTTAAATCATCTCGGAAACAGTCGCAGAGCTGGTTCCAGACATCACGCCACTCCTGCATGCGGGTGAAGGAAAGGAAGTGAGAGCGGCAGAATTTGCGCAGTGCATTGGTGGTTCCGGGGGTGGCTTGCCAGATTTTGAGCAGCGTGAGGAAGTCGGACTCGGGAGCGGCGAAGGCTTTGTGCGCGGCGTTGGCGAGTTCGCGTTTTTCTTCGGGGCGTTCACGTGGATCGGGAATGCTGAGGCCGGCGGCGATGATGAGCATCTCGGGCAAAGCTTTCTCCGTGCGTGCCTGCAACAACATGCGGCCAAGCGTGGGATCGAGTGGCAGACGTGCGAGTTCGCGACCGAGAGGCGTGAGTTCGTGCGTTTCGTTGAGCGAGCCGAGTTCGTGCAGCAAATCGTAACCGGCGCGAATGGAGGCGCTGACGGGCGGATTGATGAAGGGGAAGTCTTCGATCTCGCCGAGCTTGAAGGCTTTCATGCGCAGGATGACTTCGGCGAGGTTCGCACGCTGGATTTCCGGCATGGTGAAGCGGTCACGCTTCTCAAAGTCCTCCTGCGAGTAAAGGCGGATGCAGATGCCGTCCTGCACGCGACCGGCGCGGCCTGCACGTTGATTCGCGCTGCTTTGTGACACGGCCTCGACGGGCAGGCGCTTGGTGCGCGTGCGCGGATTGTAGCGACTGATGCGTGCGAGGCCCGTATCGACGACGTAACGAATGCGCGGGATGGTGATGGACGTTTCGGCGACGTTCGTAGCGATGACGACGCGGCGTTTGCGGCCCGGCGAGAAGATGCGCTGCTGCTCCGCCGACGCCATTCGACCATAGAGCGCGAGGACTTCGAAGCCGGCACCGAGTCGGCCATCGAGCAGATCGCGCGTGTCGCGGATGTCGCGCTCGGTAGGCATGAAGACGAGCACATCGCCGTCATCGGTCTCGATGAGTGCGTTTTCGACGGCGGAGACCGCGCCGTCGATGAAACCGAAGTCGTCTTCCTCGGTGACGAGCGGCGCATAGCGAATCTCGACCGGATAAAGCCGCCCCGAGACCTCAATGATCGGCGCACCGCCAAATGCAGCCGAAAAGGCCTCCGTGTCGATCGTGGCGGAGGTGACGATGAGTTTGAGATCAGGCCGTCTTTTGAGCAAACCGACGAGATAGCCGAGCAGGAAGTCGATGTTCAGCGAGCGCTCATGCGCTTCATCGAGAATGAGCACCGAATAGGCCCGAAGCATCGGATCACTCTGGATCTCGGCCAGCAGGATGCCGTCCGTCATGAACTTGATGCGCGTGTCGCGGTTGGTGTCGTCGCTGAAGCGCATCTTGCAGCCCACTTCGCGGCCCCAAGGCACATTCAGCTCCTCCGCGACTCGTTTCGACACGCTCATGGCCGCCACCCGCCGCGGCTGCGTGCAGCCGATCTGCCCGCGCACATCGTGCAGGGCCTCTAGGCACATCTTCGGCAACTGCGTGGTCTTTCCTGAGCCGGTTTCGCCTGCGAGGATGACGACCTGATTCCGCCGAATGGCCGCGATGATTTCCTCACGACGCGGCGTGATGGGAAGATCGGGCGGATAACTGATGTGCGGCATTTGGGTGAAGCGGGCGCGGATGCTACACGCTTGCGGCCATCATGCAGCCAGTTTGAGCGAGCGTCAGATCGAGCGCGGCATTTCGCCGCGTGGCATGAACTTGACGTTCTGCTGCGGCACTTTGGCTCCGGCTTTAATCCAGGCGCGCAGAGTTTTGATGTCTGCTTTGCTGATCGCGTGACCCGTTGGAGGCATGGCACCGGCAATGGTGTCTGGAAAGGTGACAACTTGGAAGAAGCGGCTCATCTCCGGTTTGCCGGGCACGATCCAGTGCTTGCCGATGAGTTTTGACAACGCGTGCGTGTCGTTGATCGGCGGCATGGTGGAGAGGCGATTGTCGCCGTGGCAGTGGACGCAGTTCGTCTCGAGAACGGTGCCTGCGGCAGCGAAGGCTGGGTCTTCAACAGGAGTGATCGATGTGGTGCTGCAACTGGTGAGCAGCGTGGTCAAAACGGCGGCGGCGAGAATGGATGGCTTCATGACGCAGCATGCCTGCATTTCGTGATCGTGAAATCAGAATGCTTGTGCGCGGATTGGCTCATTCCTCGTCCTTGAAGTAGTCGGCTTCTGTCATCTCAAACACCTTGCGCTGCGGTTTGACCATCCATTTGCCGGAATCGGGGTAGTGGATGACATCGGCCTGCGGATGGTCGGCGATGACGATGTAGGTGAGGTCTTCGGAGCCGGTGTTGATGAGTTGATGTGCTTCGCCGGGCGGGAAGACGAGGTAGTCGCCGGCTTGGATCGCTTCTTTACCATTGGGCGTGCGCACCTTGCCGCTGCCGGAGAGGATGTAGTAGGCTTCCCATTGGGCGGAGTGCTCGTGGAGCGGGAAATTGATTTTCCCAGCTGGGATGCGTTGGATTTCGAGGTCAAAGGGGTGCCCGCCGCCCCAAGTGCCGATGTCCTTCTGCCCGTCTGCCGCCTGCGAAATACTGCGGCGCTGGATGCCATACTTGCCCTTGGGGGAGTTTTGCGCGGTCCAGGGGAGGTCTTCGGTGTGAGTGCGAGTCATGGAGGAGGCTGTAGCACGCGGCGGGCGATTTGGCGTGACTGGAGGAAAGTTTTTTGCAAGGAAAGGCATCCGCCGCTTGCGAAGGAGGCGTTTACAATGCAGTTAGAATCATTCTAATTCTAAATCGATATGCCTCCCTCTTCCACACGCTCTCCTGCCAAAGCCTCCGGCTTGGACTGCCGTCTCGCCGTGCTGGGTGCTGATGTACGCCTGACACCCCACCGCCGCGAGGTCTTCGACGTTCTCGCCGCTTCCACCGATCACCCGACGGCCTACGACATACTCGAGCGCGTAAAATCCCGCTCCCCACACATCTCACTGGCGACCGTTTACAACTGCCTGGAGCACCTCACCAGCCACGGCCTCATCAAGCTCGTCCACTTGGAGCGCGGCCAGTCCCGCTACTGCGCCAACCTCCACGAGCACGTCCATTTTCACTGCGAGACCTGCGGCAAAGTCATCGACGCCCACCCTGCTGCTGACTTCGACCCCGCTGCTTTCTGGAACCTTCCCAAAGGTACCAAGGTCACCCATACCGACCTCGCCATCCACGGCACCTGCTCCACCTGCGCGGCCAAATCATAATTCATTTCCTCTCCCCACATGTCCCTCGAAATCAAATCCCTCCACGCCCAGATCCCCGGCCGCGAAATCCTCAAAGGCCTGAACCTCACGATCAACCCCGGTGAAGTCCACGCCATCATGGGCCCGAACGGCTCCGGCAAAAGCACGCTGAGCAAAGTCCTCTGCGGCCACAGCGATTACGAAGTCA
>CANIZT010000141.1 GCA_947471905.1 Verrucomicrobiaceae bacterium | reverse complement strand
TCCAGCACACCACACACGATCCAGCTCAAGAATGGGCAAGAGGTGCCCTGCCAAGGAGCGCCGCAGTACCAGGAAAAAACCGGTTACTACCGCTACCGCACACCGCAAAAGCGTGATGGACTGATCCGCGCAGACGAAGTGGCAAAGATTGTGGAGCAACGCGCGTGAGCCAGCACGGCACCCACCGTCCGCTGGTGCTCGCTTCCGCATCACCACGTCGGGTCGAACTGCTGCGCGGAGCAGGCTATGAATTTGAGATCGTCGTGCCCCAAGTCGAGGAAGCACACGATGCGGTGCTGACGCCAGCAGCGCTCACCATCGAAAACGCAAGGCGCAAGGCGCTCGCAGGCTCGGCTCTGCGTTCTGAAGCGCTGGTCATCGGGGCCGATACGCTGGTTTATGTGGATGGCGATCCTTTGGGTAAGCCCGCTGACTTGGAAGAAGCGCTCCGCATGGTGAAACGGCTCTCTGACCGCACCCACGAGGTCTGCACCGGTGTGGTGTTTGCCAGCGATGGAGTGGTGCGACACGAATTCCATGTCATCACCCACGTCACCTTCAAATCGCTGACCGACGAACTCATCCGCGACTACCACACGCGCGTAAACCCACTCGACAAAGCGGGAGCCTATGGCATTCAAGCCTGTACCGAGATGTTGTTAGAGCGCATGGAGGGATCATTCACCAACGTCGTTGGCCTGCCGGTGGATGAAGTGAGTGTAGCGCTTCAAACGCTATCATGAGCAGCGCTACTTCATTTTGAAGAAGTCTTCGCCCTTGATGACTTTGCCCTCGCCCATCACGACCGTAAATTTACCGTTGTTGCGTTTGGCCAAGGTGTCCAGTTCGCGGGCGGCATCTGGCTGCTGCATAGCGCTGGTATAAATCACCGTCGTTGGAAGCCTGCGTTTGTTTTCAGCTGTGACGATATCGATCCAGCCCATCTCGTCAGAGCGGTTGCCATCGGTCATGAAAAAGATCACATCCGGCTTCGGACTGGCATTCAATGCCATCAGCAGACCCGACCCCCAGTTAGTGCCACCTGGATTATCCGAACGCTCAATGATCTCCCTGCTGTCCTGCAGCGTGAACGGACTGGCTTGCAAGAATTTGAAGGTAGGGATTTTCACGGACTTGTAATCCTTCGGATCGATCTCCCAGCGGTACTTCATGAGCGCACTGTTGTTCCTGCTGTCCACCTCATTGTGCGGCCAGGCAAAGTCAGAGAAAAAGAGAATCTGGTAGGACGTCCCCATTGGCATCTGAGTGATACTTTTGACCAGTTCCTTCTTCAGTAAATCAAATCGCGAGATTTTTTCGCCCTGACCAATGGCGGACATCGAGCCCGAGACATCCACGACAAAAACTACACGCCGCCCGATGGCGGTCTGGCCGACAAAGCTGAACTTGCCGCCGCGTCCGATTCCGGCACCGAAACCGCCGCCCGCACCACCTGCACCAATGCCCATCGGCTTGCTGGCACCCAGCGCGCCCGCCTTGCTGATGTCCATGCGATTGGTGATTTTCGAAAAATCCATCAAATCCATCGGCGGCATCTCTGGGAGCACGATGTTGGTGTTCAGTGACTGCACCGCGAGCTTACGCATCTGCGGCTTTGTCTTGAGCCAAGGATTTTTTTTCTGCTGAATCTTTTGCGTTAGCGCTTCCGCAGCAGCCTGTGACTGCGGTGAACTACCGCCAGGAATAAAATCCACCTGCCGCTCCATCACTTGGGTGACTCCCACAAAAGCGCCGATCAGGAGCAGAAAAAGATGCACTCCCACGCTAAGGCCAAGCGAACTGACGCCGACTTTCTCAGCCAGCTTCCGCCAACGTGTTTTTTTGATCGTGTCCGGATCCTCTGGCTCTTCCGGCTTGGGTTTTGGTGCGATGAACGGCTTGGGTTTTGCCGCAGTATCTGTCGGCGCTTTAACCCGGCTCAAGGACTCCGCTTGAGCTTTTCCTGTCGACATTGGTGCGGGTGTCACCGGCATAACTGCCTTCTCCACCGCACGCCGACCACTCAAAGAGACCGCGGGCGTCTCCACCGGCCCGCGCCTTTTTTCATCGCTGAACCGTACGGCCTCAGGAGCACGCGGTATGGGTAGCGGAGCCTCTTCAGCAGCTTTCGGTGTCGCCACCGATTGTCGTGTCGGCGCGGTTTCTTTATTAACAACCGTTGGCGAAGCTGGGATGGAAACTGGCGGCGGAGATGCGACCACCGGTTGCTCCTCTATCGGCTCATCGAATCTTGGGCCAGTTTGTTGGCGTGCATCTTCCCTCTCAATGATTTCCTCGTCCGTCGAATCGACGGTCGGCAGGAAACTAAAATCGTCGTGGACGTGCCTAGGCATGGCGGGTGGATAGTCGTGGTAAACGCGGCCAGTTCAAGGAAGTTCCGTCCAAGTTCCACGCGTCACGCCGAGCTGGCTCTGCGCCTTCAGATCGCGCCAGATTTCGTCGCCGTCGCGCTGACCAGCCAAAAGCTCCTGATAGGTGCGCAGAACGATCATGGCTTCATCGGCGTCTTCTTCGAGCAACTCAACGCGGAAGCAGCGCAGGCCGTGCTCACGCAATTCGTCAAAAAACTGGGCTCCGGTTTGCGCCACGGCGTTGAACAACGTGTTGCGGCAGCCGACGTCGGCTTTGAGTGGGTGATGCATGCCGACGCGGTCGCGCAGATGAACGCGATGCTTGTCACAGGGACGACCGCAGTTCGTGAAGTCAGTGCCGTTGCTCAGGAAGGCGGCGAAGGCGCAGTGCTCCATGTGAAACATCGGCATGTGCTGATGCAACGTCAGTTCAAACCACGACGGCGGTGCGGCGGCGAGCAAATCGACGACCTGCTCAATGTTAAGGTCATAACTGATCGTGAGCCGCTCCAAACCGGTCTTTTTCAAGATCTCAGCGGTCAGCGGATTGGCGACGTTGAGAGAAAAATCGCCCGTCATTGGGATTTTCGCGTCTTGGAAGAACGAGATTGCTCCGAGATTGCGAATGAGCACTCCATGCGGTTCAGCACGCTCGATGAGCTTGAAGAAGCCGACCTCGCCAGATTTTTGGATGCGGGGCGTGGCCAGCCAGACCTGCGCGGTGTCGCTGGCGGCCTTGATCTGCTTCACCGCATCCGCATAGCGGCGGATGTCTTCAAAATCGAGGTAGAGACGCGGGATGCCGAGCACCAGCGCAGCGTCGATGTGTGACGGCGTGCGGCACAGCGCATGAAGCTGGAACTCCTTTGGCCCATCGGCGCTCACTCGCGATGGCATGAGTGATTCAAGCGTGACGATACTCGGGGGAACTGGAGTAGCCGCTACATCGGCAGTGCTCGCCAAAACAATCAAATCACGCCGCATGCGATTGAGTTCGCTGATCGGCAGCATGACTTCGCCTTCGACATCAAACTGAACGCTGCCGAGTTCGAACTCGGTGCCGCCGAGGCGACTGAACTGCTCAATGAAGGCGGACGGCGTCAACGGGCGCTTCATGGCGGCCTGCAACGCCATGGTGGAGGCAACGCTGTGAGCTCCGCTTTGCACGACAAGCGGCTCGCCGACTTTGCCAGTGACATGGAGATCAAGCTGACGCTGCTTCCGAATTGGGATGTCACCCTCAAACGACTGCCGCAACGCTCGATTGAGCGCTGGATCGCTCGTTTTGAAGACGCGCATGCCGATCTGCACATCTTCCATGCGCAGATGACCGTGGCGGAAGCTCAGGGCGTTCCCGCGCATCTCATAGACGCTGCCGCCTTGCTCGTAGTTGGTGTCGGCGAGGTTCTCAAAGACGACGCCATCGCCGGGTTTCATGGCGATGTGCAATTCATCGAGTTCCAGGGTGTCCGCGCCGAGGATGCGCGTGACTTGGCCGACATACGGCCCGCGCTTCTTGCCATAGTAAGCACCGACGAGTTCCTGGTGATTCACGCCGTGCATCCAGCCCGGATACAGGCCGCGCGAAAAGGTCATTTCGAGCGCGTAGCGGTCTGCGTCGCTCGCAGGAGCCGGTTGATTGGCCAAGGCACGATCAATGGCCGCACGATAGACCTGCGTGACACCGGCGACGTATTCGGGCGTTTTGAGACGGCCTTCGATTTTGAAACTGCGGATACCGAGTTCGATCAAACGCGGGATTTCATCCACGGCGGCGAGATCCTGCGGTGAAAGCAGGTAGCGCTTGTCGCCGAGGTCGCGCTGCACGCCATCGACGATCATTTCATACGGCATGCGGCAGGCTTGCGCGCATTCGCCACGATTCGCGCTGCGGCGGCCCAGCGACTCACTGGTGAGACACTGACCTGAGTAGGCCACGCACAACGCGCCATGCACGAAGACTTCGAGCGGCACATGCGCATCCTTGAAACGCTCCAGCTCGCGCATCGACAACTCACGCGCGAGCACCGCCTGGTCGATGTTGAGCTGCTTGGCGAATTCGAGGCCTTCAGGCGAAGTAATCGTCATCTGCGTGCTCGCATGCAGCCGCAGCTTTGGCGTGAGCGCCTTGACCATGCGTGCGAGACCAAGATCCTGCACGATCACGGCATCCACACCGCTGTCCTCGAGCAAACGAAGCTGGGTTTCGGCATCCGGCAACTCTTTCGTGAATATAAGCGTGTTGAAGGCCACATAGCCCTTCACCCCATGCTCATGGAGAAACTTCATCAGCTCCGGCAGGTCTTCATCCGTGAAGTTGTCCGCCCTTAACCGCGCATTGAAGCGCGGCATGCCAAAGTAGATCGCATCAGCTCCATTTGCGACGGCTGCACGCGCGCAGTCCCAGTTTCCGGCGGGAGAGAGAAGTTCGGGACGTGGCAAAATGGAGGACGGCATGCGGCCTATGACTACAGGCGCACGGCCTCACACTCAACCGACGATGATGCCCTTCGATTTGCGCTCTTTCTCGCGCTCCAGCAGCGGGATTTTCTCAGCGGTTTCAAGCACCTGGACACCTTGATCGCCGATCTTTGAGAAGGTGAGTCCATTTAGAGCGGGGACTTCGGTGGTGAGGCGTTTGAAGACGTCTTCGACGGTGTGGATGCCGTTGGAACCGCTGAGGGCGACGATGAGGTCGCGGAGGATTTCCCAGGTGTCGTGGGCGTTGCCAGGAGCTTTGACGGCGCGGTTGAGGCGCTGGAGGCGGCCGGTGACGTTGATCATGCTGCCACGTTTTTCGGCGTAGGCGGTACCGGGGAGGACGACATCGCTGAGTTCGGCGCTGGCGTTGGCGAGGATGTGCAGGGAGGCTATGAACGGGACTTTTTCGAGATCGCGCTGCGCGAAGCCGACTTTGAGCAGGTTTTCGCCGAGGGCGAGCACGGCACGGAGGCGGCCACGGCTCATGAGTTCGGTGATTTCGGCGATCTTGGCTCCGGGTTCGATGCCGAGGATGAGTTTCGCGCCATTGGTGTTCGGATTGAGGTCGTCGGCACGGAGGTAGTTGTCAGAGCCGCCGGTGCGGGGGATGACATCGACGTTGGTGGTGCCGAGTTGAGCGGCGAGATGCTTCACGAAGAAGAGTTCCTCGTTTGTCATGCGGGCGCTGGCGATGATGGCGATTTCTTCGCCTTTCTTGCCAGCCAAAGCGGTGGCGATATTGCTCAGCGCGGCCTTCCAAGTGGCGATGTTGTGTTTGCCGCCGGTCTTGATCATCGGATCGGTGAGGCGGAACTCGCTGTTCACGAAGTGGAAGTCGAGACGGCCCTGGTCGCACATCCACGAGGAGTTCACGGCGTTGTTGTCGCGTGGAGTCTGACGATAGACGGTTTCGCCGCGTGCGCCGATCTCCATGTTACAGCCACGACCGCAGCCAGTGCAGATGCTGTTCGTCTCAGTGAGGAACCACACGCGCTGCTGGAAGCGGAAGTCGTTCGAGGTCAAAGCGCCGACAGGGCAGATGTCCACCGTGTTGAGCGAGTAGTTGTTTTCGAGGCGCTTGCCAGGATGCACGGCGAGCGTGGTGTGGCTGCCGCGTTCGGTGAAGCCGAGCACGGGATCATCAGCGATCTCAGCAGTGAAGCGGATGCAGCGGCTGCACATGATGCAGCGCTCGTCATCGAGGCGCACACGCGGGCCGATATCGACGTTCTTCGGCTTCTTGACCTTGTCTTCGCGGAAGCGGCTTTCACCTTTACCGTGCTCGACGCTGAACTCCTGAAGACGGCATTCGCCGGCTTGGTCGCAGATGGGGCAGTCGAGCGGGTGATTGATGAGGAGGAATTCCATCACGCCCTTGCGGCACTCCTCAGTGAGCAGCGAGTCGGTGCGAATGCCCATGCCTTCGGCGACCGTGTTCGCACAGGCAATGACGGCGCGCGGCATCCAGCCGATCTTCGGCATGCCGTGCTCGTCTTTTTCAGGCTCGGTGCCGGGTGCAGGGCGCGGCGGCATGCCCATCTCGACGAGGCACATGCGGCAGTTGCCGGGGGAACTGAGTTTCGGGTGGTAGCAGTAGTGCGGGACCTCCTTCTTGGCCTGCTTGCATGCTTCGATCATGCGAGTGCCTTTGGGGAATTTGAGCCAGACGCCATCAATCTGCACGTTCACGAGATCGGCAGGTGGAGGAGGGGCGACGGGAGCGGGGGCTTCAGCGGGGGCAGGCATGAGCGAAGGGGAAAAGGGGGGCTTGGTGCGATTATCGGAGCCGCATGGGTAGGGGCAACCCGATTTTGTGAAAAGTTTCACAAGCGCGCTGGCATGAGGCTTTGCCAATCGGCGGTGGCGTGGCATGAATGCGCCCCGCCATGTCCATCCCTGTCATTTTGAACCCGGCCGCACGCAGCACGAAGGCGGCGGCGCTGGAACAAGCCATCCGCTCGCTCTCACCAGCGCCGGAGGTGCATCTGACCACTGGACCGGGCGATGCGGCAGTGATCGCTGAACGGTTGGCGACTGAAGGCCACGAACTCGTCGTGGCGGCTGGTGGCGATGGCACGATGAACGAAGTCTTGCAGGGCATCTGCCGCGCAAATGCACGCCGCAAGCCGGGCGAGAAACACACCGCACTCGGCGTGCTGCCACTGGGCACGATGAACGTCTTTTCGGTGGAGCTAAAGCTGCCGGGCAAGGACATCGTCGCTTGCTGGAAGGCGATCACCTCCGGCCAGCGCCGCGAGATCGACCTGTGGCTGGCGAACGAGCATTACTTTGTGCAACTGGGAGGCGTCGGGCTCGATGCACAGATTGTGAAGGAGACTTCCTGGGAGCAGAAGAAAAAATTCGGGCCGCTCAGCTATGTGATCAGCGCCGTGAATGTGCTGATGCGCACACCGCCCACGCTGAGCATCCAGATTGACGGCAAAGCCCCGCTGATCGGCACCGTGGCGCTGATCGGCAATGGCAAGCATTATGGCGGGCCGTTTCCCGTGTTTCGCGATGCTTCAAACAACGACGGCATGCTCGATGTAATCATCTTCCGCGGCCTGGGCGGCATGGAGTTCCTCCATTTGCTGCGTGGCATGCTGCTCGACGGCTATCAGGCCAGCGAACACCTGGACTACATCCAGGCGCGTGAGTTTACCGTGACGGCGGACCGCGGCGAGGCCCCCGTGGAGCTGGACGGCGAGTTGGCCGCGCTGACGGGCCCCGTGACTTTTCGCCACGCCCCTTGTCGTCTGAACGTGATCGCGGGCTGAAGGAATCGCGCTTCGGCTTGAAGCGGGAGGGCTTGTCTTCGGCAGCACCACGACGCGGCGGGCCGCTCTTTTTGCCACGGGTGGGTTTGAAGCTACGAGGTTCGCGGGCCTCGGGCTCGCGAGTGGATGAACGGGCCGGACGGTGTTCTTCGTCGCCCTCTTTCTCCGTCGCAGGCTTGCGCTCAAGGCGCGGCTTGGCGGGTTCTTCTTTGAAGAAGCGCTCAACTTCGGTGGGCGTGAGTTCTTTGTAGGCACCTTTGGCTAGGCCATGCAGCTTCATCCAGCCGATGCGGATGCGCGTAAGCCGCGTGACCTCATAGCCGAGGTAATAAAGCATCATGCGGATCTGTCGCTTGAGGCCCATCTTTAGAACAATGTGCGCCCGGTAGGCGGTATCCACCCAGGCACGCTCAGCGCGGGCGAAACCTTCCTCGGTCATCATGCCTTTGACGAGCTTGGCCATCACTTCCGCGTTCAGCGGCTGATCGACGACGACTTCGTATTCCTTTTCGGCTCCCTGGCTCGGATGAATGATCCGGTGGGAAAGATCACCACGATTAGTGAGGAGAATGAGGCCTTCGCTTTCTTTGTCGAGACGGCCGACGTGATGCAGATTCTGATACTTCAGCGGCAGCAGATCGTAGATCGTCATGCGCTCATGCGTATCGCCACGGGAGCAGAGGTAGCCCTTCGGTTTGTTCAGGGCGAGAACGACCGGCGTTTCGGTACGCACCGGGGAGCCATCGACGACCACCTTGTCGTCAGGCTGCACCTGGGTGGCGAGCTCCTTGATGACGTGGCCGTTGATTGACACACGTCCGCCGAGGATGATTTCCTCCGCGCCACGCCGTGAGGCCACGCCGCACTGGCTGAGATAACGATTGAGGCGCACGGGAAAGCCTTATTCGGGCTTGGTCTTGGGCAGATTCGTCGGGAGACGGCCTTCCTTCCAAAGTCCACGGGATTTGAGCAGCTTGACGCGCTCGCCGCGCTTCAAAACACTGCGCTTGGTGCCGACGGAGCCGGAAGTCTTGAGGCTGCTATGTTGGGACATGGTGAGTAAAGGGGCTGGGGGGTAGTCTGAAAAAGGGCGCGGAGAATAGCCGCCCGCTCCCAAGGTGCAAGGGGTTTGTGGGGCTGCCAAAGAGGCGGGATTCAACCCAGCACCTTCTTGCGCACGATCTCGGTGACCATCTTTGGGTTCGCTTTGCCCTGGCTGGCCTTCATGGCCTGGCCGGTGAACCAGTTCATGGCCTTCTCATTTCCAGCCTGGACTTCAGCGACTTTGTCGGGGTTCGCGGCGAGGATCTGCTCAACAATGGCCTCCAGGGCACCGGTGTCGCTGACTTGCTCGAAGCCTTTGGCTTTGATGATGTCGGCAGCGGGTTTGCCGGTCTCGAACATCTCGGCGAAGACTTCCTTGGCCTGATTATTCGAGATTTTGCCAGCTTCGACGGTGGCAACGAGCGCACTGAGCGCCTCGGACTTCACGGGGCATTCGGCGAGAGTGAGTGAGCGGTCGTTGAGAGCGCCGAGGAGGTCGTTGATGACCCAGTTGGCGATTTTTTTGGCCGGAACCTTTGTGTCAGCGGCGACCGCGGCTTCATACCACGCGGCGAGTTCCTTCTCACTCGCGAGCACTCCGGCGTCGTAGGCGCTGCAACCATAGTCCTGCTCAAAACGCGCGCGTTTTTCATGCGGCAGCTCAGGAACCTGCGGTTTGACCTTCGCGATTAGATTCGCTGTGCGAACGGGCAGGAGATCAGGATCGGGGAAGTAGCGGTAGTCGTGCGCATCTTCCTTCGTGCGCATCAGCGTGGTCTCACCGCGATCATCGTCCCAACGGCGGGTGCTTTGGATGAGTTTTTCGCCACGATCGAGGGCCTCGGCCTGGCGCTCGGTTTCAAACTTGATCGCACGACGCACGGCGGACATCGAGTTCAGGTTCTTGAGTTCGATTTTCGCGCCCAGCTCCTTCTGACCTTCGGGTCGCAGGGAAATGTTCACGTCGCAACGCAGGTTACCCTTCTCCATATCAGCGTCACTCACGCCGCCGTAGATCAAGATCTGCCGCAGGCTGGTCAGGTAGGCGAAGGCCTCCTCCGCGCTGTCGATGTCCGGTTCGCTGACGATTTCCATCAGCGGCGTGCCAGCGCGGTTGAAGTCGATGGTGGTGAATTTGTCGTGATGCGTGGACTTGCCCACATCCTCCTCCAGATGGATGCGGGTGAGCTTCACCACCTTGCCTGGATTCGCGATGCTCTTCTGCGCGTCTTTCGGATACGCCAGATCATACAACGGCACACCACCGCCAAGGCATAGAGGCATGTCGAATTGCGTGATCTGGTAGTTCTTCGGCATGTCCGGGTAGAAGTAGTTTTTGCGATCCCACTTCACCACCGGCGGCGTCTCGCAGCCCAACATCATTCCCGCGAGGATCGTCTTCTCAATCGCGGCCGCATTCAACACTGGCAGCGCTCCCGGCAGTCCAAGACAGGTCGGGCAAGTCAGTGTGTTCGGCTCGGCACCATACTCGACGGGGCAGGCGCAAAACATCTTGCTGCGCGTGGTGAGCTGCGCGTGAACTTCGAGGCCGATCGTGAGGATGTACTTGGGCATGGTCTGGTGCGAAATGAATGCGCCAGGCATCAATTCAAAAGCACTGGCTGCGGGCGGCCATATACAACGGAATCCATCGCTTGTTCAAGCGCCAGTCCGCTCAAGACCGGCTGTAGATCGGGGTGATGTGCGGCTGCTTCGACATTTTTCATCTGCATCAGGCCGGCAAAGTCCTGTTTCTCGATGGCTTTGCGCACCTCGGGATCGTTGCCGAGGGCTGCGATGAGCGGATGATTGAGCGCATTAGCTGTCGCGGGGCTTTGTGCAGCGAGGCGCTGCCACATGCTGCCTTCGGGCCACAGGATGAGTAG
>CANIZT010000140.1 GCA_947471905.1 Verrucomicrobiaceae bacterium | reverse complement strand
CTCCTCAAGCAGTTCGAGATGATGAAGAAACTCATGAGCAACCAAGGCATGATGGCCCAGATGATGGGCATGATGGGAGGCGGCGGCGCAGGTGGTGGTGGCATGGGCGGACTCGGCAGCATGCTCGGCGGCCTTGGCGGCGGCGGCAAAATGCCCAAACTCCCGCCCGGCATGAAGTTCCCCGGCAAATTCTAACTTTCTTCAACACCGCTTCACGAAATCATGAGTTCCCCTTTTCGTATTGGAGTCGCCGGAGTCGGCGCGATTGGCAAGAATCACGCCCGCATCATGGCCGAGATCGCCGCGAAGAGCGATGGCGCGATCACCTTCGCCGCCGTGTATGACGCTGACCCTGCACGCGCCGCTGAATTCGCCGCGCAATACGGCACGCAGGCCGCCAGTGATCTCGAAGACTTCGCGCAACGCGTTGATGCCGCCACCGTGGCCGTTCCCACGATCTTCCATCGCAAAGTTGCCGAGCCTCTCATGAATCGCGGCGTGCATGTGCTGGTCGAAAAACCGATCAGTGAATCCTATAGCGAAGCGCAAGCCTTGATCGAACTCGCCCAAGCGAAAAGTGTCATCCTGCAAGTTGGGCACATTGAGCGCTTCAATCCGGTGCTGCGTCAGCTTGAGGAGCGCATGGACAACCCGCGTTTCATTGAAGCACATCGGCTCTCGCCCTTCCCCAATCGCAGCATGGACATCGGCGTCGTGCTCGACGTGATGATTCATGACATCGAGATCGTGCTGCACCTCGTGAAGTCGGAACTCATTCAGATTGATGCCGTCGGCATCCCGGTGCTGACCAAACGCGAAGACATCGCCAACGCGCGGCTCAAGTTCGCCAACGGCTGCATCGCCAACATCACCGCCAGCCGCATTAGCCCGGAGAAGATGCGCAAGATCCGTGTCTTCCAGAGCAGCAGTTACTTGAGCCTCGACTACCAGGAGCAGAGCGGCTGGATCTACCGCAAGGATGGCATGCAAATCGTGCGTGAGGCCGTCGAAGTGGAAAAAGACGAGCCGCTGAAGCTCGAAATCGCCGCCTTCGTCGAATGCGCGCGCCATGGCCGCCGTCCCGTCGTCACAGGACAAGAAGGCGCCGAAGCCGTCCGGATCGCCCTCGAAATTACCGATCAAATCGAACGCAACGCCACACTGGGGGCAAAGTAATGCATTTCATTCACCACAGAGTTCACAGAGGAGCACAGAGTTTCATTCAGTTGATCCCTCTGTGTCTCTCTGTGCCCTCTGTGGTTAAATCTGGCCTGTTTCATCCATGAAGCGCATCTTCATCATCGCAGGAGAAGTCAGCGGCGACACCCACGCCGCCGGACTGCTGCGTGAGTTGAAGGAACTGGAACCGGACATGCAGGTGCTCGGCCTTGGCGGCCCCAAAATGCGCGAGGTGATGGGCGAAGGCATCGAAGACTGGGTCGAAACCGCCGGTGTGGTCGGTTTGTGGGAAGTGGTGAAAATGTACGGCTACTTCAAAGAGAAGATGAATGCCGTGCTCGACTCGATGCTCGAACAAAAGCCGGAGGCAGTGATCCTCGTCGATTATCCCGGCTTCAATCTGCGGCTGGCGAAGGCACTGCGCGTCGGTGGTTACAAAGGCCGCATTCTCTACTACATCAGCCCTCAGGTGTGGGCATGGAAGAAAGGCCGCGTGAAGACGATGGCCAAGGTGCTTGACCTCATGATCTGCATCTTCCCCTTCGAGAAGGAGTTTTATGAGAAAAGCGGCCTGCGCACCGAGTTCAGCGGCCATCCGATGGTGGACCGCGTGGTCACGTTGAAGCGTGAATGGAAGCGCGAGCCAGGTCTCGTCGGCTGGTTCCCCGGCAGCCGTCTCAATGAAGTGCGCCGTTTGTTTCCCATCATGATGGATGCCGCGAAGGCGATCAAAGAAGCCGTGCCGAATGCGCGCTTCGCTGTTTCGGCCGCGAATGAAACGCTCGCCGGTTTCATGCGCAACATGGCAGACGAGCACGGCATGCCCGAGGCAAAGCGCTGGATCGAAGCCGGCACCGTTTATGACCTCATGCAACGTGCCGAAGCTGGAGCCGTCGCTTCCGGCACCGCCACGCTCGAAGCCGCCTGCTTTGGACTGCCCTACACGCTGATTTACAACGTGAGCTGGCCCACGTTCGTCATCGGCAAGCTGGTGGTGCGCATCAAGCACCTCGGCATCATCAACATCCTCGCGAAACGCGAGGTGGTGAAGGAACTGGTTCAAGGAAAGCTCAATGCCACCACGCTCGCCAAAGCCACGCTCGATCTGCTCAGCAACGCCGCCAAACGGCAGCAGTTGCAGCAGGAACTTGCGGAAGTGGTGGCAACGCTCGGCAGCGGCGGCGCTTATGCACGCGCGGCGCAGGCGGTGCACGAGTGCCTGACGGTTTAAGCCGCTTCAAATGCTGACCTGCGGCAGCTTCCAGACATGCTTGGCGTATTCGAGGATGGTGCGGTCACTGCTGAACTTGCCGACACGGGCGGTGTTATGAATGGCCATCTTTTGCCAGCGCGACTGGTCGCGGTAGGCTTTGTCCACTTCGGCTTGAGAGGCGGCGTAACTGTCGTAGTCAGCCATGACGAGGAATGGATCGCCATGCGCAAGCAGACTGTCGCGCAGGGGTTTGAACTCGTCCTGATTGCCGGTGAAGTAGTCGGAGGCCAGCCAGTCGATGCTGAGGCGCAGATCTTCGCTGGCGTGGTAGAAATCCCATGGGTTGTAGCCCTTGGCGTAGAGTTCGGTCACCTCTTCGACGGTGAGACCGAAGATGAAGATGTTGTCCGGCCCGACTTCTTCGAGAATTTCGACGTTTGCGCCGTCCAGCGTGCCAATGGTGAGCGCACCGTTGAGGGCGAGCTTCATATTGCCGGTGCCGGAGGCTTCTTTGCCAGCAGTGGAGATTTGCTCCGAGAGATCGGCGGCGGGAATGATGCGCTCGGCGATGGAGACGCCGTAGTTTGGGATATAGATGACCTTCAATTTGCCATCGACACGCGGATCGTGATTCACCTTGTTGGCGAGGGCATTGATGGCGTGGATGATGTTTTTCGCGAGGTAATAGCCCGGCGCGGCCTTGGCACCGAAGATGAAGACACGCGGTGTCATGTCGATCTGCGGATTGGCGATGATCTTGCGGTAGAGACTGACGATGTGCAGCAGATTGAGGTGCTGGCGCTTGTACTCATGCAGACGCTTGATCTGCACGTCGAACAACACGTCCGGGCTCACGCTGACGCCGCAAGTGTCCTGAATGATCTTGGCGAGTGTCACCTTGTGCCCGCGTTTGATCTGATGGAAGCGCTCGCGAAACGAGGCGTCGTCGGCAAAGCGGTCGAGGGCCTTGAGTTTCGTGGAGTCCTTCAGCCAGCCTTCGCCGATGGACTCGGTGATGAGGGAGGAGAGCTGCGGATTGCAGACGTCGAGCCAGCGTCGGAACGTGACGCCATTGGTGAGATTGAGGAAGCGGTCGGGATACAGCTCGAAGAAATCAGGAAAAAGACGTTCGCAAAGCAACCGCGTGTGCAGGGCGGCGACACCATTGGTGGCATGGCTGCCAAGGACGGAAAGATGCGCCATGCGCACATATTTGCCACCACGCTCTTCAATGAGCGATAGGCTGCGCTTTTTCTCCGCATCGCCGGGCCAGCGTGCCTCCACGTCGCCGCTGAGGAAGCGATGATTGATCTCATAGATGATCAGGAGATGACGCGGCAGCACACGTTCAAAGAGCGCGGCGCTCCAGGTTTCGAGCGCTTCTGGCAACAGCGTATGATTGGTGTAGGAAAAGGTTTTCTGGCAGATGTCCCAAGCCTGGCTCCACTCAAGCTTCTCGTCATCGATGAGGATGCGCATCAGTTCGGGAATGGCGACGGCGGGATGCGTGTCGTTGAGCTGGACGGCGGCTTTCGAGGGAAACTCGCTCCATGGCAGATCATAGCCACCTTTGAAGCGACGCACGATGTCAGCCAGTGAGCAGGCGACGAAGAAGTATTGCTGCACGAGGCGGAGTTCCTTGCCGCTCTCAGTGGCATCGTTCGGATAGAGCACCTTCGAGACGGTTTCAGCGATGGCTTTCTCACGCAGCGCCTCAATGTAGCTGCCTTCGTTGAAGACCTTAAAATTGAAGTCTTCATCCGCCTGCGCCTGCCAGAGACGCAGCACGTTCACGGTGCTGCTGTCATAGCCAACGATGGGAATGTCCCATGGCAGGCCTAGGAGGCACTTTGTTTCGATCCACTCGTGATGCGGCTGACCGAACTCGTCGAATTTTTGAATGACTTTGCCATACAGATGCACGGTCTGGCGATACGATGGGCGAGCGATCTTCCACGGGCTGCCGTCGCGCATCCAGGCATCGGGATGCTCGACCTGTTTGCCATTGACGAACTCCTGGCGGAACAGACCAAACTCATAATGGATGCCGTAGCCGATAGCGGGCAGGTCCATCGTGCTAAGCGAGTCCATGAAACAGGCGGCGAGACGGCCAAGACCGCCGTTGCCGAGGCCCATGTCGGGTTCTTTCTGCACGAGCACGTCGAGATCCTTGCCCATCTCGGCCAGCGCCTGCTTGGTGGCATCGTAGATGCCGGAATTGCGCAGATTGTTTTCCAACAAGCGGCCCATGAGATATTCGAGCGAGAGGTAATGCACGCGGCGCACGCCTTGCGAGCGGTGCTGGCGGCGTGACTGAGTCGCACGCTCCATCACACGGTCACGCACAGCGAGGGAGGTGGCGACGAACCAATCGTTCTCGCTGGCGGTTTCAATGTAGGCCCCGAGCGTGAAGCGCAGATGATTGGTGATCGAGAGCTTGAGGCTGTCGGTGGTATTGAGAACGGCGCAGTTGGCGAGTGCTTCCATGTGTGTACGAGGTTAGAAAAGATTACCAAGTGAGCCACTTGGGTGGGTCAACGGGTGCGATTAGGAGGGTGATTTCGCCTTTCGGCGGTTTGGTCTGAAAGTGAGTTAGCAGGATGCCTGCCGTGCCACGCTGGAATTCCTCAAATTTTTTGGTCAACTCGCGGGCAACTACCACACGCTGCTGCGGGGCGGCTTCGGCGAGAATGGCAAGCGTATCTATAAGACGATACGGGCTTTCAAAGAAAACGCTGGTGCAGTCACGTTGCACAGCGGCGGTAAGGACGCAGGTGCGCGCGCCTTTTTTATGCGGCAGAAAGCCCCCGAAGTAAAACGGCGTCGTTGGCAATCCCGAAGCAGCCAGCGCGGTGAGAACGGCGCTGGGACCAGGGATACTCTCCACATGCAGGCCAGCGGCGACGGTGGCACTGACGAGCCGCTGCCCCGGATCTGACACGGTGGGCATGCCTGCATCTGAAATCAGCGCCACACTCCCACCTTGGCGAATGTGCTCTAGCAGTTGCGGGGTACGCTGTGCCTCATTGTGCTCGTTGAGGCTGATAAGACGCGCACGAATGCCGTGATGTTTGAGCAGCATGCCTGAATGCCGTGTGTCCTCGCAGGCCACGAGATCCGCGATTTTCAGGGTATCGAGAGCACGCTGCGTGATGTCACGCATGTTGCCGATGGGCGTAGCAACGAGGTGCAAACCCGGTGGCAGGCGGCCATTTGAAACCACCGACTCAAGCTCGAATCGCGCATCTTCTTCGCTCTCGACAGGCTCTGTGGGTAAATCCTGCTCCGACGACATGAGACAGGCAGTCGTTACCAACCTTCGGAAATTTGATCCGCCAAATCGTAGGAAAGACGCTGGGCGGCATCTTCGAGCAATTGGGTCTCCGAAAGCTGGAGATTCGCATCGAGAATGATGTAGGAATTGCCTGTGGCAAAACCTTTGTGAAGCACAGAGCCCGATGCCGCATCCTTGATTTCATAGGCGGTATAGAGACTCGCTGCGATCTGAGAGGTGCGAAGAATGTTGGTTGGGTCGGAACGAAACTGGGAGCGGGTGATGGTCTGGATTTTTCCTTCAAGAACAGCTTCAGCATCCCGCTTGGCAACGATTTGATAGGAGCCGTGGTTTTGCATCTGCTTGATGATTGCATTCGTCACGAGGACGGCAAGACGGGGCTCTAGCGTGAGGTTTTCGAAGGCCGGCACCGCGAGCTTGGTGATGTGACGCAGGTGGACAGGCTTTTGGCCACCAAGACGGTAGCCCGCACAACCGGTAAGCAGGAGGCACAGGGGGGCCAGTACAAGAAGAATCTGTTTCATCCAAAAAAGTTTGAGAAGTGATTGGCAGCATGGCGTGCTGTCATGCCCGCGCAAGAATTATGACGCAGGCTTCAGCGTGGGCGGCGGCGGCACCGGAAGATTATTGCCCGGAACTGGAACTGGCGGAGTCATTGGACGATTCGGCGCCGCCGGCACCGGCAACAACGCCGGCTTTTCCATCTCCGGCACTGGTGGCAGCAATGATCCTGCCCCAGGTGTGGCAGCTCCCGGACGCAGCGGCAGCGTCGGTTCCTGCAATGGAATGGGCATGAAACCTTCATCGCCAGTGCGCATCTTGGGCTTCTGACTCAAGCGAGCTAATTCAGGCGCTAGTGGGCCCACATAGTCATCGCGTGATTTCAAATTTTCCGCTGTCAAAGCAGTGTAATCCTGTCCTGGGCCTTTCTTTGCTTTAGAAACACCATCTGGATCTTCAGCTGCGAGTTCTGCGAGAAGAGTGCGCGCTTCAGCAGAAACCTCCGGAGAGCCGAACTTAAGCGCTTCGTTAAGATATATTGCCGCCGCCGGGGTTTTCCCGATACGTTTGTAAAACTTCGCCACCGTGAGCGACTGATTGGCTTCCGCTGTGTTTACCTGTCGCAGAATCTGCTCGGTCTCATCCTTGCGTTCGCCACCTGGGTTAGAGGCGATGTAGGTGCGCAGAGCATCGCGTGCAGCGAGCAGATTTGAGGCATCTTCGCTGCGCTGAGCGGCGATGTTGCTGATCGAACCTATGCGAAATTGAGCCTCGGCTGCCTGCGACGTATTGGGATAATTTTCCACCACCTTTTGGTAAGCAGCTATGGCTTTGTCCTTCTCCTTCATATCCTGCTGGATTTCAGCGATGCTGAACTGTGCCAGTGGTGCGTATTTTCCGAAGGGTGCGTTCTTGATGATCTTCTCGTAAAACCCGATCACATCACTGGAGTTCATCTTCTTTGGAATCAAGAGAAGGCCACGCTGTTTTTTCCCACCTTTTGCCTCTTCGGCGATTTCATACTGCTTCTCGACAGCTTCGCTGAAGCGCGGACTGTCTGGATAAATGCGGATGAAATCCTGAAACGCATCGAAGGCATCATCCATCTTGCCCACATGACGGATGATCAGCGCATTCTGGAAAGAAGCCTCGGCAGCACTCTTGGTGAAAGGGTACTGCTTCATGATGGCTTGGTAGTAACCCTGAGCTCTGCCAGTTTTGCCAGCAATGTGTGCATCTTGGGCATCTGCCAGCATGGCAGCAGCGGCGCTCTCCTGAACCTCACGCTCGCTGGCCATGGGTGCGACCTTCTCCTTCTTGCCAGAAAAAGGCCAGATGGCAGAAGCTGGAGTCGAGAGAGAAATGAATGAAACCGCGCAGGCTAGGAAGACCGGCAGGCGGGCGAGGTGGGTGATTTTCATCGGGCCGATAGTAAGTTCTGGTTAAGCATGCGTCAAGGTGACAACCGCTCAGGTTTGCAAGGTTGGTACGGCCCTTGTTTTACCTCTGCATCCGGTTTATGACGGCATGCTACCCTGCGTCGTCTCATTCTCATCGTCCAAATACCCGAAGGAGCCGTTCACTCCAAGTAATTCCCCCCGCAATGACCGATTCCGAAATCCAGTCTGCCATCCTCGACATGGGCCGCCGTGCCCGAACCGCGTCCTATGCTCTTGTTAAACTCACCACCGAGCAAAAAAACGCCATTCTCATCGCGATGGCCGATGAGATCATGGCACGGCAGGAAGTCATCCTAACCGCCAACGCCCTCGATCTAACTCGTGCGGAGCAAAACGGCCTCAGCACGGCCATGATTGATCGACTCAAGCTCGATCGGAAGCGCTCAAAGGCAATATCGGAAGCCGTGCGCGAAGTCGCGCTGCTACCCGACCCTGTCGGCGAAAAGCTCACCGATTGGACACGTCCCAACGGCCTCCACATTCGCAAAATCCGCGTCCCCATCGGTGTCATCGGCATCATTTTCGAGTCACGGCCGAATGTCACCAGCGACGCGGCCTCGCTTTGCTTCAAAACCGGCAACGCCACCATCCTGCGCGGTGGTTCCGAGGCCATTGATAGCAACCGTGCCCTAGCCGCCGCTTTGCAGGCCGGTGGCGAACGCGCCGGGCTCCCGCCCGACAGCATCCAACTCATCCCCTTCACCGACCGCGCCAGCGTCGAGCATATGGCCAAGATGGATCAATACATCGACCTGATCATCCCACGCGGTGGTAAGGGCCTCATCGAAAAAGTCGTCGCCTGCGCCCGCATGCCCGTCATCAAGCACTACGACGGCGTCTGCCACGTCTATGTCCACGCCGATGCCGATCTGCAGGTGGCCGCCGACATCATCGTTAATTCCAAGTGCCAGAAGCCCGGCGTTTGCAACGCTCTCGAAACCTTCCTTGTCCATCAGGACATCGCCGTCTCGTTCTACCCGCTCATCGGCAAACGCCTCGCTGAAGCCAAGGTTGAGATCCACGGCGACCCCACCGCCTTGGAGCATCTCGGTGTGCCCGCCAAAGCCGCCACTGAGGAAGATTGGACCACTGAATACCTCGAACTCATTCTCGCCGCCAAAACCGTTAGCGGCTTGGACGAAGCCATCGCCCACATCAACCGCTACGGCTCCCACCACACCGACAGCATCATCACGCGTGATCGCAGCGCAGCCGAACGCTTCCAGCACGAAATCGATAGCGCCGTCGTACTCCACAACGCCAGTACCCGCTTCAACGATGGCGGCGAATTCGGCTTCGGCGCCGAGATCGGCATCAGCACCGACAAACTCCACGCCCGCGGCCCCATGGGCCTCGCTGAACTGTGCAGCTACAAGTATCTCGTCGATGGCAGCGGGCAGATTCGTGTGTGATCCAGAGGCACGTCCTCCTCACCCTCAGTTCGGATGCAGTGTGATCGCGCTCGCATCCCCCACTTTCATTCCACGCGGCGCACGCGTCATCTGCTCGAAATGCACGGCCCAATCGCGCATGGTGTTCACCGCGTGGCCGTAGGGCTGGTAGTCACGCACACTGAGGAAGGTGAGCTTGTCGGACTCATTGTCGGCAAACTGGAAAAAGGTGCGATGCGACTTGGAGTCCACGATCTTACCCTCGATCGCCATATTGCCCCTGGTGAACCAGCCAGCCATCGCGGCAAAGGGCGTGACGGCGAACTTGAGCACCGTCATCGCCGCATTGCCTTTCGGGCTGGTGGGATTGAGTTCGATGAGCGCCATCTTTAACGTGAGACTGTCCTTGCCGGGCTTCTCCACGATCCGATAGAGCGGCCCAGGCGAGCGACGGAAAGCAGCAATGAATTCCTCCCGCAGCCGCATGGCGATCTCGTTTTCCCGGCGTTGCACACCGCCATGGGTAATCTCCTGCTGGGCCAGCGCCTTGTTCACCGGCCGCAGATAAGCCAGCGTCACCGGTGCGATGTAGAGCTTGCGTTTCTTCATGCCATCCGCCAGCACCTTCCGATCCGGCGTGGTCCACACTTTCTGAAAGCCAAGCTGCTCACGCGCATCCTCCGCCAGCCACGGCTGCTCAAAAAAAGGCGACAGCCCCAGCGGCTTTGCCTTGAGCATGCGATTCGTGGAACTGCACGCAGGCAACGCCATCGAAAGCAATAGTGCAGAGAAAAGATGCGGAAAACGCATGGTTGGATGCGCGATGACAAAGACCCATCCAGCGCTCTCCGCAACTACAGACCGCTGTCAATCCGTACCAAGTAGAACGGCGACGGTGCTTAAATTCAACAGAGCGCCACCAGTCCCGCAGGGGCCTCCGCGATAACGCTGTTCCGCTTCATAACCACCGTAGTTGGCACTCATGCCGCGGAAGCCCGAGTTGAAACCACTGTAACCTCCGATGTTGGGCCTACGGCCGTTAGCCGGGCCGCCATCACAGGCGCTGAGCAGCAAGGCGATCATGGCAGCACCAGCAAGAAGCAAGGTTGAAGTCGTTTTCATGGTGACCAGCCTCGCTCAATTCATGCCATTGTCCACCCAGCCAGGTCGGTGATTTCACAGTTGGTAGTAAAGAATAAATGCGGGAAACACAGCGCGGGAGACGTGATGACAAAGACACCGCCAGACCATTTTCCATTTTCCAATTTCCATTTTCCCATTTCAGCATTTTCATCAAGCTCATGCCCGCCACCGTACATCTCGTCATTCCGTGCTACCAGGAGAGTGGACGCATCGGTCCTTTCCTCGCGGAATTGTGCGTGGTGACGCAGGCACTCGGCGGGGTGACGATCCGTGTCGTCGAAGACGGCTCTGATGCCGCCGAAGTCGCCCGCATGCGTGGCATCCTCTCGCCGCTATGCCAGCAGCATGCACAGCTGCTCGATCCGCTCTTCCTGCCCGCCAATCTCG
>CANIZT010000139.1 GCA_947471905.1 Verrucomicrobiaceae bacterium | reverse complement strand
CTTAAATCGCAGGGCTACAACTGCGCCGCTGTCGGCAAATGGCATCTTGGCTACGGCACAGCAGAACGCTGCGACTTCACCAAGGAACTGAAGCCCGGACCGCTCGAAGTCGGCTTTGACTATCACTTCGGCGTGCCGAGCAATCATGGTGACATCACCGGTGCATATGTTGAGAACCACTGGGTCTATGGTTTGAACAAGGACAGTCCGTCTTCGCCGAGCCCACCGTATGTCACGATGGGCCAGCAGAAGGGCAAAGCGGTCAAAACGCTCGACCTGAATGCACCGAAGCGCATCGACGATGAAGTCATGAGCACGCTGACGGACAAAATCGTGAACTGGATCGGCCAGCAGAGCGCGGAGAAGCCCTTCTTCGTCTATTTCACCCCCGTGGGCGTGCACAACCCGATCACGCCGTCGAAGCAGACCGCCGGTAAAAGCAAAGGCGGGTCGTTTTGCGACTTCATCAGCGATCTCGACATCTGCGTGGGACGCGTGCTCGACGCGCTCGACAAACAAGGCCTCGCCAAAAACACGCTCGTGCTTTTTAGCAGCGACAACGGCGGCGTGAACAAGCCGGAGAATGCCAACCTCGTGCAAACGGATGCGCAAAAGGCCGGATTGAAGCCAACGGGTCCGTTTCGTGGTGGGAAACACGATGTCTGGGAAGGCGGCTTCCGCGTGCCCTATATCGTACGCTGGCCCGGCCATGTGCCCGCAGGCACCGTGTGCGATGAAACCGTCAGCATCGTCGATACCATCGCCAGCCTTGCCGCGATCACTGGCTACAAGTTGCCGAAGGCCGACGTGGCCGCAGAAGACAGCCATGATGTGTCCAAGGCGTGGCTCGGCGAAAAGTATGAAGGCCCGCTGCGCCCCGATGTGATCGTCCACAGCGCTGATGGCAACTTTGCCATCCGCAAAGGTGCGTGGAAGTGGATCGAAGGCGTTCCCGCTGATGATGTGAAGCCCACCGCGAAGAAAGCGCACGCCGACCAGTTCAAGCGCCAGCTCTACGACCTCAAATATGACATCGCCGAGGTTACCGATGTGTCTGCGCAGAATCCTGAGGTGGTGAAGAATCTCGAAAAATTGCTCATCCGTTATCGCGATGGCGGCTACAGCCGTGAATTACCGCCTGCTGACGCCAAGCCAAAGCCCGCCTTCGCCGAACTGCCACCGCTCAAGAATGCCGAACCAGTCGATTTAAAAACCTTCAGCGGCAAAGGCTGGGCCACGCGTGATGATGCGATGTTTTGCAAAGCGGATGCCAAAGGGTTGCCGTCCAGCGGCCCGGTAAAAATGCAGGATGGCGCTCTCGAATTCCAAATCCGCCTTGGCGAAGCGGATCGGCATTCGCTACGGATTCACACCGCCGACAACGCACACAGTTTCCGTGTGGTGCTTTCACACGCCTTCCTGGATATCGCCAATAACCCCGATAAAAGCGAAGGAGCCGACAAGACGGTGCCCTTGGGTAAAACGCGGGTGAAATTCAAAGCCAGCGACTGGCAAACGATGCGTCTCATCTTCCACGGCGACGAACTCATCGTTGAATTCGCCGGAACGACAACCAAAGCGAAGCATGCCGTTTTTGCAGAAACCAAAGAGCAGCTCAACTTCATCGCCTTTGAAGGTGAAGTCGGCATCAAGCAGTGCGTGTTGGCGCAGTAACGCCGCGCTGCTTCCGTCCAATGAAGATGCCGTAGCTCCAAACGCCGCCATAGGCGATGAATTGCTCATTAAGCAAAGGCGTGAATTTCTTCGCGAGATACGGCCACAAGTGTCCTTCCATGCGCACATGATTCATGCCCATCCAACGGCGAAACCAAGTGAACGAGGTGTGCGAGAAATCGACGACAGCAATGAGGCCGCCCTCCTCCAGATCATCCCACGCAGCATCAATCGCCTGCTCCCAGCCGGGATTGAACATGGAAAGTGCATACGAGAAGAGCACCAGATCAAAACCGCTGCCGTGTGCGTGAACAGGAGCCGAGTAAGAGCGCCGCAGAAGTGTGATCTTCTCATTTCGGAGCTTTTGCGCAGCAATGGCGAGCATCTGCTCGGACAAATCGACGCCTGTAAGCTCCGCTGCCGGGAAACGCCGCCGCAGGCCTGGAAGATTGCGTCCGGTGCCACAACCGACTTCGAGAATGTGATTGGGTTTAGTGATGACGGCCAAACGGCGCAGAATTTCCTCACGTCCAAAGAGGAAACTCCAGCGTGTGGCGTCGTAGATGCGCGAGTGGAACTGGTAGTAGCGCTCAAGCGAGGTTCCCCCACTTGCCGCATTGGTCGAAACAGCATTCATCACAGAACCTCCGCATAGTGCAGGCTGCCGTAAGTGCCGACACGGTCGTGCTGATGCAGCGCCTCGGTGCGTTCTGGGAAGAAGCGCAGTTTGGCATGAATGGAGGCGGGCACGAAGCTGAGATCAAGACCAGCGGAGCGCATGATGATTTTTGCGCCCGGTGCGCTGTTGGCGAGGATCAGCTCCCATTCATCCAGCAACGCTGTCGTGTCATGCGCTGCGAGCCAGTCCTGATGATCGAGCAACACAAAATGGGTGTAGTTGCCGGGATGCTCGCGTAAGAAATTGGAAACCGTGGTGGTGTAGGTCTTCAAACGACTGACGCGTGACTGAAGCGTGGGAAGGTTTTCTTGCTTCAAATAGTTCGGGCAACAGCCCAGCGTGTAGGAGCCGGTCATGTAAACACGCCAGAAATAATTGTCAGCGATGGGCAATTCGGTGAACACATGGCGGAGTTTGTCCTTCACATAAGACGTGAGGCCGCCAGCATAAGAGTCTTGGATCAATTTGATCTGTGGACGAGGTACGCCAAGCAGGGTCATGAGCGTGGGTTGGCGCAGCAGCCAATTGCTGAACGGGCCCCATACCTCGTGCTCGAAGAGTTCATAGGCTTCGCGTTGTTCCGGCAGCGAGCGAGCATCCAACAGGCAGGTGGCGAAGTTCTTGACGTTGGGACGCAGTTTGAACAGCGCGTTGCCCATCACATACGCGGCGATGCCGGATGTGCCGTGGAAGTAGAATGATTTTTTGAGGCTGGACGGATTGAAGAAGCCGATGCGCTTGTCCCAAAATTTTTGCGCTGGCTCGGAAAGCGTACGGCGCACACTGCCATAGACTGCAGCGTATTCCGGGTGCGCGCCAAAACCAAACATCTCGAACAGTTCAACAAAGTCGCCTTTGCGCAGAAGTGCTTGCTTGAGTTCGAGCAGCGCGTTTTGACGATAGTTCATGTCCACCGCATGAATTTCCGCTGGATCATCGAGCAAGTAATCAAGCGCATTGCAGCCGGCGCTGGTGATCATGACCACGCGGCTGTCGGTATTGAGCTTCATCACCTGCCGGTCAAGCCGCGGGTCCTCCCATGCAGTGTTGTAAATGAGGTTGGAATTGTGAACATGGCGAAAAACCATGTCATGGGCCGATTTCAAAACGCGAACCGGACGGCGGAGGGAAGATTCTTTGAGCATGGTCTCGACGGTGAGTGCCCCCTTTTCACGCCAAACTCGAAAATGAGCCAGCAACCGAGTGTGTTTGTTTCGTCACACAAATGACCCAACCGGCGACTCTAATAGAGCAGAAAGCCGATCTCACTGTCCGTTAGCTGGGAGGTGTCATCCACGGCCAGTAAGGCCTGCGTATCGTAGGTCGCCTCCCATGGAGTCTCTGCAGAAGCCGGCAAAAGGGGCATCTCGAACTGAGTGGGAACGGTTTGCTCCACGAACTGTGCTTCAGATGCAGGCTGAGTTTGGAAAATGACCAGTGCTAGGGCGATGGCGGCGACGCTTACCGTGGCGAAAGCCAACTTGGCGGCGGGAGCCACATAGGACACCTCCTCCCACCAGCTACGCAAGGCGGCTAGCCAACCATGATCCTGTGGCGTCTGACGGGCGGCACGGACCACGTTTTGAGTGAAATTGGACCGCACTTCGATCTTGCGGGCTTGGGCCAGCAGTTGGGAGATCGGGTCTTGAGGTGAAAACGGTTCCATGATGTCAAAAAAACAACGTTGGCGGCCCAAAGTTGCAAAAAATTAGCCTGGTGGCCAATTTAGGCCGCGCCCGGCAAGCAAATGGACGTGGAGGTGCGGGACGGACTCGCCTGCATCCGAACCGTGATTGATCACAAGGCGGAAGCCTTTGCTGCGGTCCTTGATGCCGAGTTTCTCGGCAATTTTACCCGCTGCGAGCAACAATGCGCCTAGCGTGGCCTGATCTTCGGCCACGGCCTCTCCCACGCGGGGAATCAGCTTCTTGGGCACGATCAGGATGTGCGTGGGGGCCTGTGGATTGACGTCGTTGAAGGCGGCCACCAGATCGTCTTCATAAACAAGCGGTGCCGGGATCTCGCGGTCGATGATTTTTTGGAAAATGGTTTTCTCACTCATGGCAGATTAACGGAAAAGTTCCTGCTGGCTGCCATCGCGTGGACGGCGCTGGCCGAGGCTCTTGATTTCGTCGATGAACTCGCCCACGTCCTCAAACTGGCGATAAACCGAGGCGTAGCGCACATAAGCGACGTGATCGATGGCTTCCAGCCCACGCATGAGCTTTGCGCCGATGACCGTGCTGGGTATTTCGCGGTAGCCCTCCTCTTCGAGTTCGTTCGCGATGTCGTCCACGAGCTGCTCGATCTGCTCCATTTTAACCGGACGTTTCTCACAAGACTTGCGCAAGCCACTCAGCAGCTTGTCGCGGTTAAAATTCTCGCGCGCACCGTTGCGCTTCACCACGCGCAGTTCCTCGCGCTCGACCAGTTCATACGTCGTGAAGCGGAAATCACACTTCATACACTCACGACGTCGGCGGATGGCATGGCCTTCCCGCGCCTCGCGTGAGTCGATGACTTTATCTTGGGAACTTCCACATTTGGGGCAGCGCATTCGGTTGGGGGGGCGGAATGTGCGTTCACGCAGGCATTCTGGCAAGCTCCTTCGCAGATCGCGCTTTAGCCCGGCCTTTTCCGCGTTATCATCGCCAAAATGTCCCGCATCATCCTCGGCGTCACCGGTTCTATCGCAGCCTACAAGGCGGCGGACCTCGCCAGCCAGCTCACCAAAGCTGGCCACGTCGTCACATGCGTGCTGACGAAATCCGCGCTCGAATTCGTCACGCCGCTCACGCTGGGCACGCTGTCGAAGAACCCGGTCATTACCGACCTCTTCGCCGAAAAAGAAGGCTGGCAGCCCGGTCACATTCAACTCGCCGATGAAGCCGACCTGCTCCTCATCGCCCCTGCCACTGCGAACATCCTCGCTTCGATGGCCCACGGCTTCGCCAACGATGCCCTCACCGCCATCGCGCTCGCCACGCGGGCACCGATTTTGATCGCTCCGGCCATGAACGGCAAGATGTGGCAGCATCCCGCTACGCTGAAGAACGTCGAAACGCTGCGCGTCTTCGGTACACAGTTCGTCGAACCCGCCGAAGGCATGCTCGCCTGCGGTTACGAGGGCGTGGGGCGGCTCGCGGAGGTCGAAACGATTCTCCAGGCGGTCGAATCGGTGCTCAAGGCGAAGAATTAACACGCTTCAGCCACTCGCGGGCTTTTTCACGCGCCAGACTCGGACGTAGGGTCCACGCATCGTTGTGATTGCGGAAGCCGGTGCTCAGGAAGGTCAGGTCGGCGTCTGGCAAAAGCGGACGGAGATACGCTTCCGTTTCCTGGGCATTCGTTCCCTCGCCGCAGATGAACTGCGAACGATTCCCGAGTCGTTTCAGTCGTATGAGGGCTGATTCACGATCCGATCCCGGATACGGCCATTTGTGGACGCCGTCGTAGTGGCTGTAGGCGAGAAAGCCGCACCACAGCTTCGCGGTTTCATCATCGTGAAGGCCGAGATAGCCGCAGGCGATGGCTCCACGAGAGAATCCGCAGAGGACGACTTTCGATTCGTCGCCGCTAAAGTCACGACAGACACTTTTCACTGTCTCACGCAGATTTTTGAGCGTCGGCAGTGGATCGTAGGTCGGCGCATCGCCCCACCACTTGATGGCGATTTGATCGCCTTTCGCATTCAAATACGGCACGCACAGCCAGATGAAGCCGTGACCGGCGGAGAGGCCGTAGCCGAGATTGCTGCCTTCGGGAACCCCGGCACTGACATCGCCGAACTTGTTGGTGTAGCCGCCGTTGCCAGCGAGTTCGACGATCACCGGCATCTTCGCGCCCGCTTTCCAATCGGTGGGCAAATAAAGCACGCTGAGTCCGTGACGGACGCGTTTTCCTGCGGCTGGCGGGCCTTCGCTCAACGCGGGCGCTTCAAGATCTGGCTGCACGGTGCGGATGTCGGGCAGTTCGGCGGCAGCCAGTGGGAGGGCGAGAAGGCAAAGAATCTTCAGCATGTGCGAATGTTGCCCTTACTTGCAGTCAGGATGCAAGCCGTTATCACATGCGCATGACATTTCGAGCCGTACTCACTCTCACGATTTTTGGTTCCCTCCTACGCGCTCAGACCAGCGTGCCACAGCCGGCACGTGAGCTGCGTGGATCGTGGATCGCGACGGTGCATAACATCAACTGGCCCAGCGAGCCAGGCTTGACCGTGGCGAAGCAGAAACAGCAGTTGGTGACGCTCATCGAATCGGCGGCGAACGTGGGATTGAACGCGTTGATTTTTCAAGTGCGGCCAGCAGGCGATGCGATGTATGCCTCGAAGCTGGAACCATGGTCGCCGTTTCTAACGGGGCAGATGGGCGTGGCACCGTCGCCGATGTGGGATCCGCTGGAGTTTGCGATTCAGGAAGCGCACAAGCGCGGCATGGAGTTGCATGCGTGGTTCAATCCGTTTCGGGCGCTCGCCGGTGAGAAACGGTTGCCCAGTGCGGATCACATCGCCCGCAAGCATCCCGAGTGGACCATGAAATACGGCCCCGACACATGGATGGACCCCGGCGTGCCGGAGGTGCGTGCGCAGGCGATCGCGGTGATCATGGATGTGAACCGGCGCTACGATGTGGATGGCATTCACATCGACGATTACTTCTATCCGTATCCGCTCACCGATGCGGCGAAAAAAAAGATCGAATTTCCCGATGACGCGAGCTTTGGCCGCTACAAGGCCGCCGGTGGGCCGCTGGAGCTGACGGCGTGGCGCAGGCAGAACGTAGATGAGACGGTGCGCATCATCTATGAGGGCATCAAGGCGGAGAAACGTTACGTGAAGTTCGGCATCAGCCCGTTTGGCCTGTGGCGGCCAAATTTTCCTGAGGGAACGGGAGGCGGACTCGATCCCTATGAGGATTTGGGTGCGGATTCGTTGAAGTGGCTGCAAAGCGGCTGGGTGGATTACTTCACACCGCAGCTCTACTGGACGATTGATCGGCCGAAGCTCGGCTTCATCACCTACTACGACTGGTGGCTGGAGCAGAATACGCAGGGCCGTCACATCTGGCCGGGCATTAACACCTCCAAGGTTGGCGATGATCGCAACGCGGGCGAGATTTTGCATCAGATGAGTGTGCTGCGTGAACGCGGCCTGAAAATGACGCCGGGGCACTTCCATTGGAACTTCGGCGCATTGCACAAGGACGTTGGCAAGATCGGCACCTACACGAAGGAGCGAGCGTACACGACGCATGCGATCCCGCCAGCATCGCCATGGCTGAGTCAATCGGCTCTACCAGCTCCAGTCGTTGGCAAAACGGTGCCGGGAGGCAAACTCACCGTCGCATGGAAACACGAAGATCCGCGGTGGATGTCGCAAACGCGTTGGTGGGTGATGCAGGCGCAGATCAACGGCAAGTGGATCACCTGGGAGACTTACTTTAAAGACCAACTCAGTGCCGAATGGCCGGACAATGCGACCGCTGTTGCCATTCGTGCCGCAGGACTTGGCTGGGAAGTCGGTGAGGCGGGTGTGGTGGTGAAGTAGCCGCTTACTCCACATCCTTCTTCGCCAGCGTGTGCGCGAAGGGGCTGGTGGAGGCGAGGTTGTACTGGCGGATGGCGGTGGCCCAGAAAGGAGCGAGTTCGTGATTGGCGGCGCTCCAGAGGCGGTAGTGGAGGTTGGTGACGGTGTCGGTGTCGTGCATGAGCGCCTTCAACTCTTGCGCACTGATGATATTGGGACCCTGCGCGATGAGTCGTTGGCTGATTTCTTCGAGGTAGGCGCGGGAAACGTCGATAGTGCGGCGGCGGCGCAGCAGGCTGACGTGGAGGCCGTTCACAAAGGGATCGAGGCAGACCTGCATGAGTCCATAATGGCGTTCGAGTTCGGGAGGGAGCTGGATGCGGTCTTTAATTTCCTCCAGATTCTGCTGCATGTTTTTGAGCACGGTGGGCGGGTCGTACTCCTCAGGAGTGAGGAAAAAGCCCAAGCGCCTGCCACTGCGCCCACCGGAGACGAGAACCGCGACGAGAATGGAGACGACGAGCGAGAAGAGAATTGGGCTGATCCAAACGAGGAAGGCAAACGAGCCTAGCTTGACGCCGATCCCAGCTCCTACAGCCGCCCAAGCAAGGCCGAGCAACGTCACGCTGGCGAAGGTGAAGAGAATCTCACTCCAATTGATGCCGCCGTCGATTTTACGCCGCTGCGTGACCCAACTGACGCTCTTACCAATGACAGTGTAGATGACGAAGCGTGCGTGGAACACCATGAGCACAGGCGCCATGAGTGTGAAGACAACGGTGTCGAGCAGGCTGCTGACAAACGTGAGCAGACGCAGCTTTAGCGGCTTGAACAAACGGCCAGTAATGACTTCATCGAGCAGGATCACGGTCTTCGGCAAAAAGATGAGCATCGCCGTCACACCGAGGAGAATTTTCTCTGCGAGCAGTGATTGCGGCTGCGTGTGCTGCGTGGGTGTGGCGGCGAGATACGTGGCCAGCACGAGGAAGAGAAACCACAGCAGCGAACTGACGTAGCTGAGGATGCCGTGCAGGAAGTTGACGCGGCTCATCGGGTGCCAGCCTTTGGCAAATAGCAGCCAGAAGTGCTGGATGTTGCCCTGGCACCAGCGGCGGTCGCGTTTGAGCATGTCCACGAGCGTGGGCGGACCTTCCTCGTAGCTGCCGCGTGTCGTTGGCAGCAATCTCACCGCGTAACCAGCTTTGCGCATAAGCGCGGCTTCAACGAAGTCGTGACTGAGAATATGGCCGCCGAAAGGAGCGTTCGCGGGAAGCGGCGGGAGCGCACAGTGCTCAATGAACGGCGCTAGACGCAGGATGGCGTTGTGGCCCCAGAAGTTGGCTTCGCCGCACTGCCAGTAGTCGAGCCCGGCCATGAAGGGCGGGCCATAGAGCGCCTGCGCGAACTGCATCACGCGGCCGAGCAGTGTATCGGCGGCGATCTGCTTCGGAAAGGTCTGCACAATGCCGATGCCAGGATTTTTTTCCATGATACGCACCATGCTGGTGAGCAGAGCGCCGGACATGAGGCTGTCGGCATCGAGCACGACCATGTAGCGATAGCGTTTGCCCCAGCGGCGGCAGAAGTCGCTGACGTTGCCGCTCTTGCGGTTGATCTGCTTGCGACGCTTGCGGTAGAAGATGCGGCCGAAGGCATTGAGCTGGCGGCAGAGTTCCAGCCAAGCGGTTTCTTCTTCGATCCACTGACTGGTTTTATCCGAGTCGCTGAGGATGAAAAAGTCGAAGTTTTTCGACTGACCGGTGGCTTCGAGAGAGAGATAAATGGAGCGCAGGCCCTCAAACACGCGCGTGACGTCCTCATTGAAGACCGGCATGATAATGGCGGTGCTTGCAGTGATGGGCTGCTCGTAATCATCGGCATTAAGCGTATGCCAGAGGCTCAGCGAGTCCGGTTTGTGCCGGTTCATGAGCCAGACGCCGATGAGCGCGGTCCAGAAGCCGACATTGAGCTGGTAGTAAAGCGGGATGAAGACCAGCAGGAGGCCCCACTCGGCAATGCGCATGCCATTCTCCGACAGGAAAATGTATGACAGCCATGCGCCAACGATGGTGCCGAGACCGACAAGGGAGAAGAACGTGGCGCGGCGGGTGCGCGAGATGTGCTTCGGCGGCATGCCGGCGGTCATTGCGATGTTCGCAGTCTGGCTGCCAATGGGTGCGCTCATCCGAAGAGGGAATAAAGATAGCCGAGCACCGCACCGATGATGACGAGCAGCACGGAGTAGCGCAGGATGGGATGACGGCCCAGACGGTCAAAGGTGTCATCGGCCACATCGGTGAACATGCCGAGGTCGATGTCACGCGGGGTCATCTTGCTTACCTGCATGCCGGGGCCTGAGGTGCGGATGGCTGAGCGCATGGCCTCGGCCATGTCATCAGGCATGTTTTGTTCATCGAGGAAGAACTGCGGCCAGCGCGAAGGACCACCAGCGAGGTGGAAGCCGAGACGACCCGTGGCTTCGAGTTGTGCTTCGTTCAGGTTGAGGTCGCTGTAGATCGACCCCAGCCACTCGCGGAGCATGAGTCGCGCTTGCTCGATGGAATGCGCCGTAGGTGTGCGGGAAGGATCACTCGCATGCGCCTTGGCTGCATTGCGCAGCGTTTCGAGAATCAACTGCGTGCGGCGAATACGGTTATGGAGCTGGAACGAGCGAAAGTAATCGGCGAGGCGTGCATACGCCTCGTTCCATTCTTCCTCAGTGCCCGTTGCGGGTGCGAACTGGATGTTGACTGCTTCCATGATGGCTCGAAACAGAGCCGCCGTGAGAAT
>CANIZT010000138.1 GCA_947471905.1 Verrucomicrobiaceae bacterium | reverse complement strand
TGCGCGGACGTTTGATTGAAGCCGTTTGCCGCTCCGGCCTGGAGTACGCCGCCGGTCACCGTGGTGGTGCCCACATAGGTGTTGGTGCCCGACAAGGTCAGCGTGCCCGCCCCGGTTTTCTCAAGGTTGGCCGTTCCGGTGATGCCACCGCTGACGGTGAGAGATGAGCCATTGGCCCCTGTGCCGACCACGTTCCATGCCTGGTTCGCCCCGAGCACCAGCGGCGCACTGAGGGTGATGGCTCCGGCATTGTCCGCCACGCCAATGCCGTCCGCGGTCGCTCCCGGTGCGATGGTCAGCGAACTGGTGCTGGGTGTGCCGGGGCCGATGAGAACGGAGGTCACGCCGGAGGGATTGGCGGTGAACAGGAGGTTATTGATGGTGAAGTTGGCATCCAGCGTGGTGCTGATTTGCGAGCCGCTGGTAAAAGGGGCCGAGGTGGCGCTGAAGATGACGGTATTGGCCGCGCCGGGCGTGCTCTGAGCGTTGAGGGTGCCGGCCAAGTCGGTGGTGAAATTGGTGTTCAGACCGCTGAGGCCTACCCAACTAGCATTCACGCCACCACGCCAAAAAAAGTTCCCGGCGGTGTTCGCCGCAGCCACCAACTGCACCAATGTTGAGCTGGTGTTCAAGGTGAGTGTATGCCCGGTGATAATGCCGCCGAGTGCTCCAATCGCATACGTCGCGTTGTTGAGACCACCGGCAGTGGCAGCAATCAGGTCGTAAGTGCCCGCGCCAAATCCAGTGATGCCGGTGAGGTTGAATTGCACGGCTCCCGTCGTCGTAGCCGCGCCGGTGGTGACAAAACGGTCATAGGCACTGGTGGAGCCGAGTTCAAAGGCCAGGATCGACGTGCCGGTGCCAGCTCCCAGATTGATGGTGCCAGAGCCAAAATTGAGGGTCTGTCCGGCGGTGTTCACAAGGTTGAGCGTAGCCCCGCCTGCCACATTAAGAGCAGTCGTCGCCAGCGCGGCACCAGTGCTGCCGGTGATGTTCAGCGTTCCGGCGCTCACGGTGGTGGCCCCGGTATAGCCGATGTTCGTACCGCTGAGGGTCAGCGCGGAGGTGGCGCTATCCTGGATGATATTGGTGACGTTGCTGCCAATGTCGGCGCTGATCGTTGTGGTGCCTGTGGCACCAATGCCGGCATTCTTGATGAATCCGATGTTGTTGATGGCTGTGGTGCTCAGCACGATCGTGCCGGTGGTGCCGAAGTTATCCAGCGTGAGGTTGCCCGTGCCAGTGATGCCCCCGGTGATCGTAGTCGCACCGGTAGTGCCCTGCTTGGCGATGATCAGATCTTTCGCAATGGTGATCGCGCCGCTGAGCGTCGGCCCGCCAGTCGTGTTGCCTCCCAGGATCAACGCCGCGCCAGTGCTACCGGCGACCACGTTGATCGGATTGGCGTAGGTGACGGTATTCTGCGGGTTCAAGGTCGCATCCGCCGAACCCGTTGTATCCCCCAGCGTGATCACGTTGGTGCTGGCACCGAAGCTGTTGGCGTTGTTGCCACCCGCAAGCGTGCCCGCCTTTACGGTGATGCCGCCGGTGAACGTACTGGCCGTGGCGCCGAGGAGAAGGGTGCCGCCGCCGGTTTTCACCAAGGCGAGGTTGTTTTCATTCGTGCCCGCACCGCCGAGCAGGCCGGCGTAGGTGGTGTTTGTGGATTGGTTGACCGTGAGTGTGGAAACAGCAACTGCCCCCCCCACAATGGAGTTTGCCGCCACACCGGTCAGCGAAGTAACCGTCTGGTTTGACGCACCATTGGTCGCATCACCAAGTTGCAGAGAAGACGTTGCGCCAAGCGTCAGACCCGCTGTGCCAAGACGGTCGTTACCACCGCCATTGAGGATGATGCGGCCAGAGCCCTGAAGGCTCGTGCTGCCTGTGTAGCTGACACTCGCACCGAACGTCAAACTACCAGCCCCGAGTTTGGTCAAGCCTCCGGAGCCACCACCACCGATGCTACTTGCCAGGGTGATGTTGTTTCCATTGGTGTCCAAAATCGCCCCACCTTGCTGGAAGGTGACCGTGCGAGTGGAAGGATCAAAGACTCCCGTGAATTGCAGGGTGCCGCCTGCGAAGACGAGTCCACCATTGGTGCCACCGATCTTGTCGAGGGCATCGATCTGCAGAATGCCTTCATTGAGGGTGGTCTTGTTCGCACCACCACCAGCGCTGTTGACGGTGGAGAGAATGAGTGTGCCGCGGCCTGATTTGGTGATGTCAGCAGCGGAGTTCAGCGCGGAAGCTATGGTGGCCGTAAGGGCACCACCGACGGCAGCAGAGGTGGGGTTCTGAACGAAAATCACATACTCGTTGGTGCTTCCCACGGTGATGCCAGAATCAAAACCACCAAGCGTGATCCCCATGGCCGGATTGCCGGTAATGGCAGCCGTCGAGGTAAAGAGCATGGAGCCACTAGTCACCGCGAGCGTCTGACCTGCACCTGTGCCGGTCACGTTGAGCGAGTTGGTGGTCGTGTTGCTGTTGTCCAGGACCAGGGCGTTGATCGTGGTGCCAGCGATTCCGGTGAGGCTGGCGGCCAGCGTTTCGCGGATATTGTCCTGAACCGAAGCCTTGGTGGCAAAGGTGTTGTATTCCGTGGTTAAATCGAGCGGCCGGATGCCCGTTCCAGAGACGTAGGTGACCAGAGAGTTGCCCATGTTTGCGTCCGCAAGCCCAGCCGTGGTCGTTTCGCCATAAGCCCAAGGAACAATAGAAACCGTTTTCGTGCCGGCCGCACCCGCACCACCCACAAGCGTGTTGATGAAATTGGTCTGATTGGTGGCATCAGTAATTCGGAGTTGGTTGCGGTCACCCGCAGCGGCGCCTAATGCACGACCACGTGCGTCCAGGGTGGCATTATTGGTGCGCGTGAAGTTGCTGGTGAGAATACCCGCAATGCCGGTGGTGCCGCTGGCGTCGCCACGGAAATAGCTGGCTCCAGAGGCAAACGTTAGAACCCCGATGGTCTCGCTGGTGGTGGCATTTTGATCGGTGCGGACAGCCAGGCCACTGGGCCTGGTTTCTCCGTTCCACGAACCGTCTGCAGAGTTCAGTGTGATGGAGGCTGTGTCGAGCAGGCGTGCGTTTGAGCGAGTGGTGCCGTTGTTACTGATGAGGAAGCTGGCCCCTTTGTTTACAGTGATCGCAGAGGCATTACCGAGGGTGGCCGCGCCTTCGAGGTAGAACAGACCACCGTTGACGGTCACGGTCCCGGTAAAGCTTGCCGGTGACGCCGCAGTGAAGAGCAGGTTGTTGCCACCTGCTTTGACCAGGCCACCCGAGCCGGTGATGATACCAGCATAAGTGTTGTTGCCACTTTGAGCAGCGATGGTCAACGTGTTGGCGTTGAGACGGATTTCACTGGTAAGACTTGCCTGGTTCTGGCCGCCGGAGACAAGGCTGCCGATAGTTTCATCATTCAGCAGTTCAAACACGCTGCTGTTGTTGGCAGACATTGCGAGACTGACAGTGTCCCCAATGGCATTACCGCCGGAAACCTGCAAGGTGCCGCTGTTGAGATTGATCACGCCAGTGGCATTGCTAAAGCCCGTGAGGCGGAGGGTGCCGGCGCCGTTCTTGGTGACGATGGTGGCACCCGACATGGACGAGCCGACATCCAAGCGCTGCGTGGCGCTGTCAGTGATGAAGATCAACTCATTACCCGCGCCCGACTGGATGCGTCCGCCTGAGATCGTGCTGGTGCCAGTGGATACATTGCTCGTCTGCAGGACACCGCCGCTGCCCACGATCAGCAGACCGATGCCCACATTCACCGTGGAGGCGGTGTTGGCATTGAAGCGGACGCTGTTGATGCCGGTCTCTGTATCCAGCGTGCCAGTGTAACCCGTTGAGTCCGAGACATTCTGGTTGAGTGCCCAAGCAGAGATCGCATCTGCCAATGTTGACGTCACTGGGACAATGTTGCCCGAGGAGACGGCGGCGAAGTTGGTGGTGACACCATCGTTGGCCGTGGCCCAGCCGCCAAGGATTCCATTCGTGTTGGCCGAGGTTGTTATAAAGCCGTTCGTCGTGGTCTGAGTGCCGGAAGGCAGATTGAAGCGAATGGTGCCTGCGCTGGCGGCACGTGTGATGGCCCCAAGATTCAGGGCGAGCTGGGCGCCGGCGGAATTCAGAGTGATCACGCCACTGCCCTGCGTGCCGATCGTCGTGCTGGCAGCCGTCTGTGCTACGTTGGTTAACGCATGGCCATTGAGAACCAAGGTGCCGCCGTTTATTGTGAGTGTTCCTGCGCCACTGCCCAGCTTGCTGGTGCTGTCCGTGCCGAATTCCAACCAGGTCGTGCCGGTGGTGAAGGTGTTGTTGCCAGTCATGGTATTGATGCCGCTGGCATAGCGCCAGTTGCCGCCGCCGATCTTGGTGATGCCGCCGCCGGCACCTGACATGTTGGCCGAGATCACCAATTCAGCATCCGTGGATGGGACAGCGGCGCTGTCACGAATATCGAAGCTGCGAACAGCTGTGGTCGCCAACCCGCCCGCTCCAGTAGCCGTAATCATGGCCTGTAACGGGTTGTTGGTGTTGTTGACCGTGATGCTGCCGCCAAACGTGTAGGTGCCAGTGCCGATGGTGACGCTCCCCTGCGTGGTGGCCGTGGCCGTGGTCCCATAGAAAGTAAGCGCCGCGCCATTGAAATTGAAATTGTTGAGGTCAAGCACGGCTGGTCCAGCAGCGTTGCCCACCGTGACCGTTCCCGTGGCCGCAAGGGCATTGTCCACACCAAAACGCAGGATGCCCGAGTTCACCACCTTGCTGCCCGTCCAAGGATTGGCTGCGGCAAGAGCCAGGGTAAATACGCCGCTGCCCGATTTGGTCAGGGTATGACCAGCCGCACCGGTGAACGTGCCCGTGAACGTGGTGGACGTATTGTCCCCACCCAGCGTGAGCGTGCGGGCAGTCGTCCCACCCGCCGCCACGACGCCTGATCCTGCAAGGGAACCTATCGTTTCATTGCCCGCACTGATGTCTAGGGTGCCCGACGGACCGACGAACACGGGGCTGCTGTCTGTCAGACGGTCTGCAGCAGCAATTCTCAGGGTGCCCGCGGTGATTGTGGTAGGTCCAGTGAACGTCGCGGCGGCATTGATGTTTAGGACGCCCGCTCCAACCTTTGTCAGCCCGCCAGCGCCGCTGATAACGCCGTCCAGGGTCAGGGTGCTGCCTGCCTGCGTCACATCGAAGGTGGCCTTGCCACCGGGCAGCGCGAACGTATGGCTGTTAGTTGTCGTGGCCGCAGCGATTGAGCCAGTGGCTCCAGTGTATTGAAGTGTCGCCCCGTCACGAACTTGAACAGCCTGGGCGATCCCAAGACCCAAGGTGCCAGGCCCGGACACACCGACATTGCTGAAACTCAAGGTGCCGCCATCGACGTAAGTCACGCCGGTGTATGTATTCGTGCCCGCAAAGGTGAGCGCACCGGTACCCGCCTTGGTGAAGGTGGTGCCGCCCGCCGCTGCGTTGAGCGTCACACCGCCGCTGTTATATTGATGGATGATGTTTTCCGTCGCACTGAGCGCGCCAGTGCCATTGATCGAGTAGGCATCGGTGCCAGTGATGAGCATCCCTGCGGCAGCCAGGTTAAAGGTGGAGAGATCAAATGCCTGTCCTACACCTGTGGCGGTAATTTTAAGCGTGTTGATGGTGCTGGCCGCCGTGTTTTGAATCTGGGAACCGCTCACGGTGTAGTTTCCCGTGGAGACACCGGTGCCGTTCAGTGGAAGAGCGCCTGTGTAAGCCGGGGTCGTGCCAACGCCTGTTCCGAGACCAGTCCACTGGAACGGAGTAGTGGAACCTTGGCTCAACCAGTTGTAGGTGTTCGCCGTCCCATCCGTGAAGACCGCGCGTCCCGCCCCGAGGATATTGTTCGTCAGAGCAGTAGTAGTGTTTGAGACGATGGTGTTGGCGGGTGCTGTGACCAGAAGAGCACCTCCAGCGGCAGTGGTTGTTACACTGCCAAGTCGCAGGATCGTGCTCGTGCCGCCATTAGGCGTTATGGTGATGGAGCCGCCTGTAGCACCAAGAGTGAAGTTTCCCATGGTCTGCGTCACCGATGCACCACTGCGGCCGATCATTTCAAAGTTACCCCCGGTGACCTGCAAGGGAGTCGTTGCAAGGAAGCCGGTCGTCAGCGTGCTGGCGGAGGTGTCTAGCGTGATCTTGCCACCGTTGATAATGGTATTCCCCGTGTAATTGCCTGCCGCGACGGCCAACTGCGGCTGCAATGTCAGTGTGCCGGCACCGATCTTGGTGATGGCCAAATTTGCCGGTGTTGCGGGCGCAAGAATTCTTCCAGTGAAGGTCGTGCTGGTGTCATCACGACCGATGGTCGTGATACGCGCCGCCGTCGGCGTGCTGGTCAAAGTGCCCGCACCTGTCAGAGATCCAAGAGTATTGACCGTATCAAGCAAATCCAGAGCAGCCCCCGCTGCGATCGTGATCGCCGAGCGCACCGGGATTGCCGCGGCAAGACCCACCTTCAATGTCCCGCCATTTACCGTCGTCGAGCCGGCATATGTGCTAGCGATGCTCAAGGTAGTCGTGCCCGCGTCATTCTTGATGAAATTTCCCCCGGTTACAATGCCCGCCGTGGTCACGTTGATGGCACCAGCTCCGTTGAACGTGATGTCCGATCCGTTCGACCTCAGTCCGCCGGAAAAAGTCAAACTGCCTGTCGTGGAGTTGTTCGTGACGGCCAGTGTGTCATTGAACTGAATGCCTGTGGAGATGATGTCATTGGCATTCGCCGCGACATCTTTATTGATCGCTGCCGACCCGCTGGAAACGTCCATAATGAGATAACCGCCCGTTCCTGCCGCGAGGGTGAATGTGTTTGTGCCATCCGAATCTCCAAGATTCAACGTTCCCAAGGTGATCACCTGGCTCAGATTGACCGTCTGGTTGGCAGTGATGTTATTGGTGAGATTGGCGATATCATCGACCAACGTGGGAAAGCCTGCCGTGGACGTGCCGCTGGTGAGACTCCAGTTGCTGGCAGAGTTCCAGTTGTTCGGCCCTACAACATCCAAGGTCCAGACAAACGTCGCAGCCTGGAGTGGCTGACCAATCTGCCAGGTGAGCATGAGGACGATCATCAGAATGTTGATGATTGCGCGATAGGTGCGGAGTTTTTGCATGATCTGAGTGGAAAATGATGGGGGCAAACCGGACGTGGAGGCGTCTATGTCGAGAATGATTTGGCAATTTCAATTCTGGGGCGCAGAGGTTATCAATTTGGCGCGTTTGAGGCAAGGCAAATCGCCGAAACAAATCCCCAAGAATATTGAACGAAAAGCACGCTGTGAAATACGCCCTTGCGACCTCAAAAGTGACAACCTGCTGACTAGCACGTTGTATTTCAGAAGGAGAACTACCTATATTTAGGAACTCTCTCCAGAACCGTTTCCTTGGTGTTTCACGCCTTCATAGGATTCCATGGCATGGACTCGGCCCAGTCTGGACCACCTGCAAAAAAACTTGTGACGCTTTAAACCACGCAACGCTGCAGCAGCAACAACGGAGCGCCTTCTCCTAATATTGCCGGAACGGGGCAGACCTGCTGACCTGAAGGTGCTGTTGTCCTCCAATCACCCGCCCAGTCAAGGCGGGTGATTCATGAAAACGATCTACCTAACTCACCGGCGACGGCGGCGGAAGAACAGGCCGAGGAGGCCAAACATCAGCAGCAGCATACGGGAAGGCTCAGGGACGATGACGATAATGCCGTACGTGGTGAAGGCGCTGGTGTCCCAAGCGAGGTTCGATGATGTCAGGTCCGGCAGGTAGAAGTCGCCAGATGCGCCGCCGGGAGAGAATCCGCTTCCTGCGTTAAACGTTCCGCTCATCAAACCGTTCCAGTCGATCAGATTAAACACCTGGCCGTAATTGTAGGCAATTGTAGGCGTGCCGTTTGCGAACACATGCACCTTGCTGCCGCCGTTCAGCGTGAGTGCACCGGCGACACTGATAAAGTCATGATTTCCGGATGCCGGTACCACATTGATCTCCGTAGCAACCGCTGTGTTAAGGGCTGGGGGAGACGCATTGCTGTTGTCCGTGATGAGCTTGAACACGTTGTCATACGCAGTCACCAAATCGGTGTCACTGGCCAAGTAGTACTTACCCAAAGTGAAGACGAAGGATGTTGGGGCGGCCACGGTAGGAGTCGTGATCCCCAGATCGAGCATGGAACCGGTGTTCACCACGAGATCCTTGTTGATGTTCAGTCTGCCGTTGTCAGCACCCAGATTGTTTCCGGGAGCCAGGATACCCACACCACCACCGGAGCCGATGGTGACGGTGCTGGAAGCACTGCCAAGGGTGACGCCAGTCGCGGCAGAGAGCACGGCGGCATTTTGGCTAGTGAAACTATTGGTTCCTGAAATGTAGGCGCCAAGCGTGCCCGAGGATTCACCCACGTTGATGGCAACGGTGTTCGTCTGGCTGTCGGCGAAGTGCAACTGACCGTTGCTCACGGTGGTGGTGCCGGAGTAAGTGTTCACATTGGAAAGAATGGTCGTCCCGCTGCCCGACTGCGTGAGTCCGCCCGCACCGCTGATGACGCCGCTCAGGGTGTTAGTGTTTGCTCCGGTCGCATTGACCGTGCCTTCGTTGGCGATCGCGTTGGTCAGGGACGTGTTGTTTGCCAGATTCACCGCGAGCGTTGCACCGCTCGCGGTGGAGACCGCGGAGGTGGCGTCGATGGATCCCGTGGTGCCATTGCCTGTCTGTAAGGTGCCCACGCTCACCGCAGTGGTCCCGGCGTAGGTATTGGTGCCCGTGAGCGTCAAGGTGCCGGAACCAACCTTGGTGAGGTTCATCACCGAACTGGAGCCGCTGTTCTTGATGACGCCGGAGAAGGTGGAACTGATGTCGTTGCCGCCTGCTGTGAGGGTGGAAGTAGTGCTGCTGGCGGTATTGTCCACCGTGCCAGAGCCAGTGAGGCCGTTCACAGTCTGGTTGAAGCCGTTCATGTCGAGCGTGCTGTTGACCGCGACATTGCCTTTGCCGCTACCGGACGGCAGCGTGTTGCTGGCGCCGAGCTGGAGGATGCCGGTGGTGACGGTGGTGTCGCCGCTATAGGTGTTCGCGCCACTGAGGGTGACGGCGCCACCGGTGGTCTTGGTGAGACCGACGCTGCCGGCGAGAATGGCGCTGGCGGTGCCGGAACGCACATCGAAGTCAGTCGTGCTGGTGAGCGCTCCGCCGGTGTTGCCCGTGATGCTGCCGCTAGCAAGCTGTACACCAGTAACCGTGTCGTTGAAGGTCTTAACATCCAGTGTGCCGCCGGAAACCTTGATGCTGGCGCCATCGGCTGTGACATTGTTGGCTCCGTATTCCAGAGTGCCAGCCTGCACATCTGTCAATCCAGTGTAGGAGTTGGCAGCGGTAAAGATCAGTTTGCCAGCGCCTAGCTTGGTCACGGTGCCGCTGCCGAGGATCACACTGCCGCTGATGGTGGTGTCGCCAGAACCCGCGACGGTCAGATTTTCATTGGAGCCGCCTGCGGTTTCGCTCACGGAGCCGGAGACGGTGAGCAGGCTGGAACTGTTGTTGGTCCAGGTCTGGGTTGCGCCGAGGAAGACATTGGCTGAGATGGTATTGGCCCCAGAACCGGAGGCCACGGTAATGCCGCTGGGACCGTTGATCGTCAGGCGGTTAGTGCCGGTGCCAGAGGCGATGCTGGAACCTGCAGTATTGCTCGTGGTGGCGCCGGTGAAAGTCAGGCTCTTGATGGAGAAGTCCCGCTCCAGCGTGGTGGTGAGATTGACAGCAGAATCGGCCGTCATGAAGACATCGGTGTCAACACCCGGCAGGGTAGCAACGGTGGTGCCAGCCGCAGTGGTCCACCAGTTGGTGTTGGTGGCGGTGCCGGAATTCCACTTGGCATCAATGTTGCCATTCCAGTAAGCGGCGGCGTCAGAAACTGGGACGATTTCGAAGGTCGAAAGCGGTCCTGAGACCTGGAGGCCGCGACCGATCAGGGTTCCCGCATCATTCGTGAAGCTGAACTGATTGAGCAGGGTGTTGGCAGCGAATCCTGGAGTGGTGGTGAAGAGGAGGCGGTCCTGGGTCGGGTCACTGTTGTCGGCGGTGGCGCTGAGGGCATAGACGCTGCCGGTCCAGTTGGCCACGGTGACGCCATTGGCGGAACCGGCGAGGCTGGCGAAGGTCAGGCTGTTGGTGGTGCCGGTACCGAAGTCGAGCGTGCCAGGAGAGGAAGTGGCGAAGGTCAGGGCACCGAAGCGCTGGTTGTTACCCGTCAGTGTATTGGCAAGGCTGAGTGTGGCACCGGTGCTCTGGAAGTTCACCGCCGAGAAGGTGGCCGGGTTGGTGAAGCTCACCACATTGTCCGTGGCTCTGGAGATGCGGAAGTTCCCGCCCGTGTTCAGGTTCAGGGCACTGGTGCCGCGGAGGCTGCCGCCGGTGCCGATTTCCAGGATGCCGCCGGTCACCGCGGTGGTGCCAGTGTAGGTGTTCTGACCCGTGAGCACCTGGGTGGAGGCACCGAGCTTAGCGAGATTAAGGGCGTTGGTGCCGTTGCTGATAACTCCGCCGAAGGTGGTGGTGCCCGTGGTGTTGCTGACCGTGAGGGTGGCAGCCGCGCCGGAGTTGGTGATCAAACCGCCGGTGGTGGAGCTACCGCTGGAGAGGGAGGCCACCGTTTCGGCAAAGCCGGCGATGTTAAACGTGCCTCCCGAGTTCACCACGAGAG
>CANIZT010000137.1 GCA_947471905.1 Verrucomicrobiaceae bacterium | reverse complement strand
GCGCGTGCTGGCAAAAGCCAAAGGATTCCGCGGCTTCCGTTCCACGCATTTCCGTTATGCGAAGGACGCCGTCCGCAAAGCCGAAACCTACGCCACACGCGACCGTAAGACCAAGAAGCGCAACTTCCGCAATCTTTGGATTCAGCGTATCAATGCAGCCGTCCGCCCGCTCGGACTGAGCTACTCGCGATTTACCGAAGGCCTCAAAGCCGCCGGTATCGATCTCGATCGCAAAGTCCTCGCCGACCTCGCTGTCAAAGACATCGCCGCCATTGAGGCTCTCGTTCAGCAGGCCAAAGCCGCGCTGGAGAAGAAAGCCGCCGCAGCTCCCGCTGCCTAAACCTTAGGTTCGATCACACCTTTTACCGCAGCCGGGACGCAATACGTCCCGGCTGTTTTCTTTTCCGCCTCATCATCTTTTACCGTCATGCTTTCCCAACTCGACACTCTCAAAAAAGAAGCCCTCGCTGCCATCGATGCCGCGCAGGATGAATCCGCTCTCGAAGCCGTGCGCGTGAACTTCCTTGGAAAAAAAGGCAGCGTCACCGCGCTGAGCGCTGGCATGAAGGACGTTCCGGTTGATCAAAAAAAGGAAGTCGGTGCCAAGCTTAACGATGTGCGCACCGCTGTCACGGATGGCATCGAGGCCAAGAAACTCGCTCAACAAGCCGCGAAGGACGCCAAAGCCGTCGAAGGCATCGATATCACGCTTCCAGGCCGTCCGGGTGCTGGCGTCGGCGCGTTGCATCCGCTCACGCAGATTCGCGATCTCGCCATCCGCACACTGCGCCGCATGGGCTTCGCGCTTGCAGAAGGTCCGGAGATCGAAACCGAATGGCATTGCTTCGATGCGTTGAACACACCTGCCGATCATCCTGCACGCAATGAGAAGGACACGTTTTATCTCCCTGATGGCCGCCTGCTCCGCACACACACTTCCAGCGTGCAGATTCGCACCATGGAAGCCGCGAAGTCGCTTCCTGTGCGCATCATCGCTCCCGGCGCAGCCTATCGTCGCGATGAAATCGACGCCACGCACCTCAGCGTCTTCAACCAGCTCGAAGGCCTCTATGTCAACCAAGACGTCAGCCTCGGCGACCTCAAAGGCACGCTCGAATACTTCTTCCGCGAGATTTTCGGCCCCACTACCGCCGTGCGATTCCGTCCGCACTTCTTCCCGTTCACCGAGCCCAGCTTTGAGATCGACGTGAAACTCGAAGCAAAGGGCAAAGACGCCCGCTGGATCGAAATCGCCGGCTGCGGCATGGTCGATCCCGCCGTCTTCACCGCCATCAACAAAGCTCGCGGCGACACGCTTTTCGATCCCGACACCACCACCGGCTTCGCCTTCGGCCTCGGCCTCGACCGCCTCGCCATGATCATGCACGGCATCACCGACATCCGTCACCTCATCGACAACGACGTCCGCTTCCTCCAGCAGTTCGCCGCGTGAGCCTCCTTGACTACTTTTGACCCTTTGACCGCGTAATCGTCATGCAAACCTCCCTCTCCTGGCTCAGCACCCATCTCGACCTGAGTTCCTACACCACCGCTCAGCTCTCCGATCTCCTCACCTTCGCCGGTGTCGAAGTCGAAGGCATCGAAGAACGCGGCGTCACCACCGACAAAGTCGTCGTGGCGCAGATTCAGTCCTTCGAGCAGCATCCAAATGCCGACAAACTCAGCGTCTGCCAAGTCGATGACGGCAGCGGCACCACACGCCAGATCGTCTGCGGTGCCAAGAACTTCAAAGCAGGCGATAAAGTGCCGCTCGCACTCCCTGGAGCCACTTTACCCGGCGGATTCGCCATCAAGGAAGGCAAACTGCGCGGCGTGGATTCCATGGGCATGATGTGCAGCGGCAAAGAACTCGGCCTTGGTGACGATCACAGCGGCTTGCTCATCATGTCGCCCGATTCACCTGTCGGCACGCCCTTCAATCAGCTCAATCCCGCCGACGTGCTATTCGACCTCGAGATCACGCCGAACCGTCCCGATCTTCTCAGCCATCTCGGTCTCGCACGTGAACTCGCCGCACTCACTGGCCTGCCACTCAAGAGCGAACGCCACCGCGCGCAGACTGCCACAAAGTCCAAAAAGGCCGCTGACGACCAAGTCATGATCAATGCTGCCTCCGCCTGCCCTCTTTACACCGCCCGCATCATCAAAGGCGTCAAAGTCGGCCCCAGCCCCGAGTGGTTGCGCCGTCGTCTCGAAAGCATCGGCCTGCGTCCCATCAACAACATCGTGGACATCACGAACTACGTCATGATGGAGATGGGCCAGTCGCTGCACAGCTTCGATCTCGACAAGCTCAACGGGGGCATCGTCGTGCGCTTGGCCGCCGAGGGTGAAAAATTCCTCGCGCTCGATGGCCAAACCTACGCGCTGCAAATCGACGACCTCGTCATCGCCGACAGCCATCGCCCCGTCGCCATCGCAGGCGTCATGGGCGGCGAAGAAACCGGCGTCACCGACACCACGGTCAATGTGTTGCTCGAAAGCGCCTACTTCGCCCCCAGCGGCATCCGCCGCACCTCGCGCCGCCTCGGCCTCAGCAGCGACAGCAGCTACCGCTTCGAGCGCGGCATCGATCCGCAGCAAGTGCAGGGCGGTTCCGAGTTCGCCACCAAACTGATCCTCTCCATCGCCGGTGGCACCGCCGAAGACGTTGTTCTCGTTGCTGGCGAAGCCCCCGCGCTCGTCGGCGAAGTAACGCTCGATGAAAATCGCGCGCGCAAGCTCCTCGGCACGCCCGACATCACGGGCGACGAAATCCACGCCATCCTCGAAAAGCTCGGCCTCGCCAAAAAATCCGCCAACAAGCACGAAAGCCACTGGCTCATCCCCAGCTATCGCCTCGACCTCCAGCGCCCCGTCGATCTCATTGAAGAACTCGCCCGCGTCATCGGTCTCGATCGCGTTCCATCACGCCAGGTCGCCGTCGCATCGCCCGTCGAGGCCGCTGACCGCACCTACGACTTCAGCATGACCCTGCGCCAGTCCCTGGCCAGCCGCGGCTTCTTTGAAGCACAAACCCTGCGCCTCATCGCCACCGCCCAGATTGCTGACAGCCTCGGTGCTGCCGATGCCGCCAGCGTGGCCGTTGCTGTGAAAAATCCGCTCAGCGAAGACCACACCACGCTGCGTCCCAGCATCGTCCCCGGCCTCATCGCCACCGCCGCGCTCAACATCCGCCAGGGATTGCATCGCCTACGCTTCTTCGAACTCGGCCGCGTCTTCCTGAAGCTCCCCAACGGCTCCAGCCGCGAGGAAGAACGCCTCTCCATCCTTCTCAGCGGCCCTGTGTCGCCTTCGAGTTGGCATGGTCGCGAACCCCAAGCTGCCGACATCCACGAACTCGTCGGCCAGATCCAAAATCTCACACGCATGCCCATCGAAGTGCGTCCCGCGAAGGAAAACACCGCCAACTTCCTCCTCACCAGCGAACTCCGCGCCGGCAACCGCGTCCTCGGCTGGATCGCCCAACTGCATCCATCCCGCGCCCGCGACATCGACGCCCGCCATCCCGTTTACATCGCCGAACTCCTCCTCAGCGCCCTGCGCCAGGGCAGCACTGGCCCCACGAAATTCGAAGAACTCCCCCGCTTCCCCGGCATGACCCGCGATGTCGCCATGGAAGTCCCCGCCGACTTCCCGCACGCCAAAGTCGCCGCCTTCTTCGCCGCGCAAAAGCATCCGCTCTTCATCGGTGCCGAAGTCTTCGACATCTTCACCGACCCCACCGGCACCAAGATCGCCAGCGACCGCAAATCCATCGCCTGGACCCTCACCTACCGCGCTAGTGACAAAACCCTCGAAACCGCCGAAGTCGATGCCGCCCACACCGCCATCCTTACGGCGCTGGAGAAGACGCTACCGGCGAAGATTCGGGTGTGATAGGCAATGTTGAATACTCTGGGACGCGCAGAGAATAAGTCGTGCCATATCCGCAACGTGATGTTTCATCGTCGGATCTATGGAATCTGCCGTCTTGCCACCTCCGTTGCCTCAGGCAATGAAATATCGCCATTCCAAGTTGGGACTGGTGCTAGCGCTCCTGATGATTGCCGCATGCGCGGTATTTGTGGTGCGCATGCAGAAAATGCAGCGCACTAAGGCTGCAGCAGAAGCGAAGCCAAACCGCATGCTGGAATTGATCGCTCGTTATGCAGTAGGCACGAAGGGCTTGATGCAGGAAACAGGGCAATGGAACGCGGAAATGACTCACGCCATGCTGCACGACGCGAAGACCTTGGCTCGCAACGAGGAGGATACGCTGCGCGTTTTGATCTTGAAGGGCTGGATGAATGACACATGGCCTGCGGAGGCGGATCTGGCAGGGATTGCAGGAAAAAGTGCCGCGTTGAAGCAGGATGCGGCGACGCTTGGACAATTGAAAGCTACGCAGGGTAAGGTGAATGAAGAGGGCTTGCAGCAATTGCATCAAAGGCATGGCTGGATCGCAGATCTCGCTCGCGCGCAGACGCTTGCTGAGAATGATCCAGACCGAAAGGCCGTCGTGCAGCAGGGCATGGGAACGGCGATGGTTTTGATCGGTGCGATGATGCTGGGACTGCTGGCTGCGGTGGGAGGGGTGGTTCTTCTGATTCTGGGCGTCATGCACTGGCGTGCAGGGAAACTGCAGCTCACACTGGCAAGAAGCAGTCGTGAGCATGGCGGTGTGTTGGTGGAAGGCTTTGCCATATATCTGGCGCTGTTTTTGTTCCTACCTTGGTTGCTGCATTTTGTGCCGATGAAACTACCGCGCTGGGCTGGTTATGGGCCGGCGTTAGTGGCGCTTTTCATCGGCATGACGTGGCCACTCGTGCGTGGCATGCAGCGACCACTTTGGCGTGAAGCAGTGGGATTGCATCGCGGGCAAGGATTGCTGCGGGAGATGGGTGCGGGCGTGCTGGGCTGGCTGGCGGCGTTGCCATTGCTGGTGTTGGGCATGATTGCTGCCTCATGGATCATGAAGCTCACCGGAGATTTCCCATCGCACCCCATCGTGGATGTGTTTGCGGGTGATCGTTGGGCGAAACTGGGGGCCATTGTGCTGGCGGTGGTATGGGCCCCGATTTCAGAAGAGTTGATGTTTCGCGGTCTGCTGTTTCCCGGCCTTGCAGCGTGGTTGCGCTGGCTGCTGGGCATCCTGACTGGTGCCTTTGTGTTTGCGGTTATTCATCCGCAGGGCTGGGCCGGTGTGCCGGCGATCATGGCTCTGGCAGGCACGTTTTCACTGCTGCGCATGTGGCGGCAGAGCTTGATCGCGCCGATGACTGCTCATGCGCTGAACAATGGCATCATGTGTGCGATGATGATTCTGCTCTGGTAAGCAAGTGTCAGGCTTCGGCAGGTAGTGAAGTCAAATCCTGCGCTTTGGTGCGTGTAACAAACCAAGCTTTGATATCCTCGACTGCGATGTAGCAAAGCGGGACGAGGAAAAGTGTGATGACGGTGGCAAAGAGGCTGCCGTAACCCATGGCGACGGACACGGGTGTGAGGAACTGAGCGTGGGTGCTCTGTGCGCCGTTGCTGAAGAAGAACGGGGCGATTTTGGAGAGCCAGGTGCCGTCGAAAATGAGTGGGACGAGACCGAAGAAGGTGGTGATTTGCGTGAGGAAGATAGCACGAAAACGTGAGAGGCCGCCGCGCTGCACGGCTTCACGAATGGGGATGCCTTCTTCGCGCAGATGGTTGATCTCATCGACCAGGACAAGCGTGTCATTCACGACGACACCGCAGACGGCGAGCATGCCGAAGCTGCTCATGATGCTGAGCGGCAGGCCGTGGAAGAGATGACCAATGACGGCACCGACGACGCCGAAGGGCACGACAAGCAGCACAATGAAGGGCTGCGTGTAACTGCGGAATGGAATGGCCATGAGCCCGTACATAGCGGCAAGCACGAGCAGCAATGAGATGAGCATCTTCCAGGAGCTTTCCTGTTGGGCGCGGGCCTCGCCTTCAAAGCTCCAGCGGATGTGGCCGTGGCCGGCAAGAAGTTTTTCCATGAAGACCGTGAGGCTAGAGCGAAGTGCTTCCATGTCAGTGTTCTTCTTGTCCACGTCGGCGGTGATGTTGAGGGCGCGGCGACGGTCCACACGTTTGATGGAGGTGAAACTTTTGACGACTTTAGCCTCGGCGACGCGGCCAAAGGGCATTTCGAGACCGCTGGGGATGCGCACGCGCATGGATTCGAGTGTGGCGAGGTTTTTACGGTCATCACGCGGCATGCGCAGCATGACTTTGACTTCGTTTCGCCCCCGTTGGATGCGCTGGACCTCATCACCGTAAAATGACTGGCGCACCTGCTTGGCCAGATCATTGACGGTGACACCGAACTGGCGAGCCTCGGGTTTGAGGCGCAGTTGGATCTCGCTACGACCAGAGTCGAGCGAGTCGTTGACATCGAAGATGTTCGGAAGTTGTAGCAAGTGTTCTTTGATCTTCTCGGAGAGGCTGAGCAACTCGGTGGGATCAGTGCCAGTGAGTTGAATGTTCACGGGATCGCTGCTGCGCATGATCTCGGCTCGAAAAGTGAGCTCCTCGGAGCCAACGATTTGACCGATGCGTTTGCGCCATTCATTGGACATCGCCACGGTGTCTGCATCCATGGTGCGCTCTTCGGGGCCGTAGGTTTCCATGATGACGGTGCCGACGTGGGTTTTGCCAATTTTGTCCATGCTGCTGCCACGGGAGAAGGAGCCACCGCTGACGGCCATGATGTGTTTCACCACGGAGACACCATTGGCGTCGCTGTATTCCTTCTGCATCTGGGTGGCGATGTCGTAGATGCGGGCGATGTGGCCGTCGGTGACTTCAAAAGGGGTGCCATCGAGCATGCTGAGTCGGCATTCGATGCGCTCGCTCGGCACTCGTGGAAAGAAGGCGGTGGGAATGCGACCGCTTTGAAAAAAGGCAAACATCACCAGCAGGCTGCCGAAGAGCAGGGCGAGCACTGCGTAGCAATGGCCGACGGCAAAACGAATGCTGGGGCGATAGACCGTGTTGATGAACCATTGCAGCGCACGGTCTGAGCGCTGGTGGATGGGAGCGAGGAGATCACCGGCCTTGCCGAGGAAGGGATGCGCGAGATGGCTCGGTAGGATGAGCTTTGTCTCCACCAAGGCGATGAGTATGACAGTGATGAAGACGATGCCGATGGGTCTGAACATGGAACCCCAGTCGCTGTTATCCATGGCCATGGGCAGGAAAGCGATCACGGTAGTCAGGACACCGAAGGTGATGGGCACGGCCATGCGCTGTGTACCGGTGATGGCGGCGTCGAGCGGGGACATGCCGCTTTTGCGCAATTGATCGCAGTATTCGCTGATGACGATGGCGTCATCGACCACGATGCCGAGCACGAGGATGAAGCCCATTAACGAGGAGAGATTGATCGTGACATCGAGATACGGCATCAGAGCGAAGGCGCCGAGGAAGCTCATCACCATGCCCACGGCGACCCAGATGACGGCCTCCAGGCGCAGGAAGAGGCCGACGCAGATGAAGACGAGGATGAGGCAACTCTGAGCGTTCTGCATGAGCAGGTCGATGCGGCCCTTCACGATCTTCGAGCGATCGCTCCAGTAATCGAGACGCACACCATCGGGCAGGCGCTTGTTCATGTCGTTGACGTAGGTCTTGACGCGTTCGCCGATGGTGATGGCGTTCTGACTGCCTTCACGCATCACGGTGATGAGCACGCAGCGGCGGCCATTGAGGCGCGAGATGAGCTGGTTCTCGTTGAAGCCGTCGATGATCTTCGCGATCTCGCCGAGAGTAACCTTGGTGCCGTCAGGACGTGACACGACCGGGATGCGGGCGTAATCGGCCCCAGAATATGCACGACCACGCGTGCGGATGGAAACGTCACCCGCTTCGGTTTGCACGACCCCAGCAGGCAAATCGACGGCGCTGCTGCGAATGGCGGCGCTGAGGGATTCAAGACTGAGGTTGTATTTGCGTAGCGTGGCTTCTTCCACCTCGATGGCGATCTCATCCGGACGCACACCGCCGAGTTCGGCGTGCGAGGTGCCGGGGAGGGCCGCCAAGTCATCGCGCACCTGCTCGCCGAGGCGTTTGAGGTCACGTTCGGCCATGTCGGCGCTCAGGATGACGGTGATGACGGAATGGAACGAGTCATCGACTTGAATGACGGGCTTTTCAGCGAGTGCAGGCAAGTTGGAAATGGCATCGACGCGGATCTTCACGTCATCGAGCACGCTGCGCGGGTCGAGCCCTTCTTGCACTTCGATAAAGACGCTACCGCCGCTGGCACTGGCAGTGGAATTGACGTGCTTGATGCCGCCGACCTGCTGAATCGCTTCCTCAATCTTCAGCACGATGGTTTCCTCGACTTCATCCGGTGACGAAGCGGGATAGGGCACGTTGATCGAAATGAAGCGCGACTTCATGTCCGGAAAGACCTCCACCGGAACCTTGTCCTGCCACAGAGTCCACCCACCTGCGACCATGACGGCGAGCATGAGGAGATTGGCGGCAACGGAGTTACGGGCAAACCAGGCGATCATGGAGAAAGGGAGTACAGATGACGAAACGACTGAGACAGACGGAAGATCGCATTAACTGCCACGAATCTGGATAGATGCGCACAAAAAAGCCGGGCTGATTGCTCAGCCCGGCTTTGGAGTTTAACAGGGACGTGCCCTGCGTGGATTAATGTTCGTAACCAGCTTCACCGTGATCGGTGAGATCGAGGCCGATGGACTCTTCTTCTGGTGTTGGGCGCAGGCCAACGAGGACTTTCACAATGAGGGTGATGACTACTGTGGCGACCACCGAGAGCACGATGGTGATACCGCAGGCTTTGAGCTGATTCATCAAAATGCCACCCTGACCGCCTGCATCTACGATGAGCTTGGCAAGATCCTTGTTCACATAGACATTCACCGTGGTGAGGTTGCCATTGATGGTGTTGTTGGCAAACAAACCGGTCACGATGGCACCGAGGGTGCCGCCGATGCCGTGGACGCCGAAGGTGTCGAGGGCATCGTCATATTTGAGCAGAGGCTTGAGCAGCATCACGCCAATGTAAGGAACGACACCAGCAAGGACGCCGATGATCATGGCAGACTTGGCATTCACGAAACCCGCCGCCGGGGTGATGACAACGAGACCCGCAACAGCACCGGAGCAGAAGCCTAGAACGGAAGGCTTGCCTTTGTGGATTTTCTCAACCACAGCCCAGACGAAGCAGGCGGTGGCGGCAGCGAGCGTGGTGGTCATGAAGGCGTTCGCAGCGATGCCGTCAGCGGCAAGGGCGGAACCAGCGTTGAAGCCATACCAGCCGACCCAGAGCATCCCTGTGCCGACCATGACGAGAACCATGCTGTGCGGGGCCATCTTTTCTTTGCCGTAGCCGGCACGCTTGCCAAGCAGGAGGCAAAGCACCAGTGCGGACCAACCGGAGGACATGTGAACCACGGTGCCACCAGCGAAGTCGATGGCAGGAACGGTTGAACCAGTGTTCCAGACGCCGTTCATGAGACCGTCGAAGCCCCAGACCATGTGAGCGAGTGGGAAGTAAACCACGAACATCCAGAGCGTGATGAAGAGCATGATGGCAGAGAATTTCATGCGCTCAGCGATAGCTCCCACGATCAGACCGGGGGTGATGATGGCGAACATAAGCTGATACATGCTGAACACAGACTGGCTCGGCCAGCCGGCGTAGTTAGTGTTAGGCTTGTAATCAACACCTTCGAGGAAGAAATACTTGAAGGAGCCGAGGTAGGGAGCCCATGAAGGAGCGGCCCAATCTTTTGGGGCACCTTCAGGAGCGATATGTTCACCAAAGACGAGCGAGTAACCGACGAAGTACCACAGGATGGTGACCAAGCCTGCGCAACCAAGGCACTGAGCCAAGACGGAGAGCACGTTCTTGGAGCGAACGAGACCACCGTAGAAGAGGGCGAGGCCTGGAAGCGTCATGAACAGCACCAAAGCGGCGCAGATCATCATGAAGGCGTTGTGACCTGGGCCGGGGAGTCCGGTCAACGATCCCGCAGGGGCCATGTTGTTAAAGTATTGTTTAATGTCAGCCACATCCTTCGTGACATCCTCAAGAGTAGGAGCAGCAGCAGCTGGGGCTGGAGCTGGAGCTGGAGCTGCCGTAGGCTCCGCAGCAGGTGCGGGGGCGGGAGCTGCCGCAGGGGCAGCCGGGGCGGGGGCGGCAGCGGGTGCCGGAGCCGCAGTCTGACCTCGGGCGTCGCCGGGGTTGAATGCGAGTGATGTGAGGGCGACAGTCGCAGCAATTGCCATGCTGCGCCAGGTTCGAGTGTGGTTGAGTTTCAGCATAAGTCAGTGTGTGGAATTTAACTCCAGCGCAAGTCTAAGCATGGTGCGTGCCAAGTCTCGAGGGGATTTTTTCATAAGTCCCATGCAGAGGTTAGAAAACGGGGTGAAAACAGAAAAAGGCAGTGGGATGACAAATGGAATTTCGGTGGGCGCGACTCATCGCCGCCGTTGTATGGTGCATTGATGCCGGAGCTTCATTGCGATGAGAGTATTTCACCGAGAGAATGCTTGCCAAAAGGGTGGGGCGGCGTCGTATCATGCATCTTCCACTTATGATGCCCCGCCTTGTCCTGATTCTTGTTGGTTCGATTGGTTTTGCGCACGCTTCGCAGCCAACTTCGCTCGCTGATTTGCCCGATGCGCATCCAGAAGCGGAGTTGAAGTCGTTTGTGGTGCCAGAGGGCTTTGAGGTGAATCTGTTTGCGGCGGAGCCGATGATTCAGAAACCGGTGCAGATGAATTGG
>CANIZT010000136.1 GCA_947471905.1 Verrucomicrobiaceae bacterium | reverse complement strand
TCCGCCGAGCATGCCGACATAGAGGAAGTCACGGCGGCTGACACCGGAACGGAGGTCAAGGTGGTTACCTTGGCAGTTTGGATGCATTTTCATAGTATGAGGAGGTGTATTTTTCTGAATTCGTGAGGATTTACGGGGCACATCGGGGGTTCTTGCAAATCTTGCGAAAAAGATCGTAAATCTTGATCATCTCGCTCAAGCCGATTACTTCGTCACCCATCCGGCGTGCACGACGTGAGATATCCAGACTTGGAAATCAACCAGCGCATCGAGAGGGAATTTCAGACGAACGGTGATCGGCACCGTAGCATCGTTGTTTTGCTGCAACCAGTAGTCCAGTTCTTTGGCTAGGGGATTTTGTTTATCGACATAACCGTATACCACCTTGGCACCCGGTTCAGAGATATTGCGCAGGCTGTAACACTTCAAAAGAGCGGGATCGCCAAACTGGTTTTCAAAATGCCCCGCCGGAGAAACCAGCACACGAAACAGCTTGGGAACTGCCGGTTTCGTTTCGAGAAAATCCGACCAAGCCATTTCACCCGCTCCGACAAAGGACTCCCAGTCCACCCGCGGTCCTTGCGCAGTTTGCTCAACAGTCGCAAGACGACGACCTCCACCCTCAAAAACCACCACATGCTCGCTGAACTGCGGGGAAAGCTCTGTCGCCTCAACGATGGAATCGAAAAGCATCGGACCGTCGGCATTTTTCGCATAGTAGATACTCATCAAGGAAGCCACACGCAGTTGGTTACGCACCAGTAGCAGTCGCTGCATCCAGTTCTCAGCCTGAAGAAACTTGCCAAGCACTTCTTCAGCGGCAGCAAGTCTGGCCAAATTCTCCGTCGAATCAGAGCGATCAGGCGCGGCGGAGGCCATTTTAAGCTCTTCACTTCCCGGCGGGCGAAAAACCAGATTGCCCGTGGTCACAGGGGGCATAACTTCGTCCGGTGGAATCATCGATGTTATTGATGAACTTTTGGCGGCCCCGTCTTTTCCTGCCTCGGCTGAAGCTGTTTTGGCATCTACCGAACCAAAAGACTGTTTCATAGCTTCTTGCTCTTGAGCCGCTTGGTAGAGGCTCAGCACCAACAGTATGATCACAACCCCAGCAACCAAACTCACGCCAAGCAGCAGCCGAAGCCGGAATGTTTGAATCTCAGGATCCATGCGCATGCGCTCAAAGGCATCGCCAGGCAAAGGCTGTGGCTCCTGGGAAGACGCCAATTTAGAACGGGTGAGACTCGTGGTCGTCGGCGGTTCGGCTTGATTCATCAGCAGCGCACGTCGCTTCGTCTTCGTACTCTTCTCCGCCATCTGCAGCATCACCATCTCGCCACACTCCGGGCAAGGGCGTGAACGTGTGACAGACGAAACCTGGATTTCGACGGATTTTTCACAGTGGGGGCAAACGAGAGTGGTGGCCGGCATTACTGGCAGAGTGTTTTGGGGTAGGCGACTCTGCCGTTAGGAAGGCTCTGTCGCAACCGACGCTTCAATCATTTTCCTCACCAATTCATGGCTACCCCACCGCGCGAACGCAGACGCTGCAACCCCCAGCTCATCATGATGCGAGCATCTTCCCAGATGTATTTCGTCTTGGTGCCGAGTTGCACCAGAATCACCTCACGTCCACCACTCGCAGCACTCGAAATCAAACAGCGTCCGCTCGCTACGGTGTAGCCGGTTTTCATGCCGTTGCATTCCGGCATCACCCCCAAAAGCTCCTTAGTATTTTGCAAAGTGACTGAACGACCATCCGCACGTTGGAAGGCATAGTATTTGCGCCGCACCACGTCGCGGATCACTCCATTGCGATACGCGGCCATCGCAACGCGGGCCATGTCACGTGCGGTGGAATACTGCCCTGAAACCGTCAACCCATGTGGGTTTTTGAAATTGGAGTTCGTGCCCCCCAGCGAGCGCATTTTTGCATTCATCTTCGCGGTAAAAGCAGCAATGCTGCCCGCATTGTCTCGAGCGAGCACGTTGGCCACATCGTTCGCGCTCTTCACCAGAAAGGCATACAGCAGCGCGCGGCGTGAATAGACCTCACCCGGCTTCAAGCCCAGTCGGGTCGGCTCCACCGCCACGTCAGAGGCTTGAACGCGCACCATTTTGTCCAGATTGCCCGCATCGAGCACCACCAGTGCCGTCACCAGCTTCTGGGTGCTAGCCACCCCGCGTGCGGTTTCAAAGTTGCGTACCGCCAGATGCTGGCCGTTGCGTGCATCCAGCAGCAGATAGGACGCCGCACGAATCGCGGGGCCGGATGTCGCCACCAGCATCGTCTGCTCCGGCAGCATGACCTGCATCGCGTTGGGATTGGCATCGCCCTGCTGCATGTAGTTCGTTCCGGAAGACACGGGAATCGCACGCACGACTCCCATGTTCGCACAACTGCTCAGCGACCACGCGGTCACACCGATCATCAAAAATGGGGTCAATCTCATCATCATGGAAACACAGAGGCCGTGGCACGCAATTTTCATGCCGGACAGGCTGCGTTTGCCATCTAGGCTACCACGCACTTGTTGTCAAACCTTGCGCCCCGCGCTCCGCGCTCCATGATCGCCGTCATGGCTCTCAACATCAATGGCGAAAACATCGACGACGAAATTATCGAGGCGGAATTCCGCCAGATTAAAGGACACTTTGAACGCACCCTCCAGGTCGCCTGCTGTGAGCGCGACCCCGAATTCCGCGGCATGGCCAAGGACAATCTCGTCTCCCGTGCCCTATTAGGTCAGGAAAGCCGCCGCCGCTTTCCTGAAGTGACCGCAGACGATGTCACCGCTCGTCTGACCAAGCTCATCGACGAAGCCGGTGGTGAAGAGCAGTTCTACATGAACATCGGCATGGTCGTCAAAGACGAGGCCCTCGTTCGTGACAACGTCGCAGGTGGCGTCCGGCTCGACAAGACACTCAACGAAATTTACGCCCCGGAACCCGTGCCCAGCGATGCGGACCTGCGTGCCTGCTACCAGGCAAACCTCAAGCATTATATGACCGAGGAGCAGATCAAGGCCTCTCACATCACGAAAAACCTCCAGGGCGCCAAAAGCCGCCAGGATGTGTATCAAACCATGCGGGACATCCGCATCGAACTCCTCGCTGGAGCCGATTTCGACAAACTCGCTGAACAACACCGCGCTGACGAACAGCAGCAGATCGATCTCGGTTGGTTCAAGCGCGGCGAGTTCATGGAGGAGTTCGAAACCATCGCCTTCTCGATGAACGAAGGCGAAATCAGCCCCGTCTTCAATACCCAGCTCGGCTTCCATATCTGTAGGCTCACCGGACGGAAGCCCCCCGTCGCACGCCCCTTCGACGAGGTGAAGGAAGACGTGCAAACCCGCTTCATCGAAGAATACCGTGACCAAAAATTCAACGCCTTCCTCGAAGAACTCAAAGCCGCTGCCAAGATTGAGGACACCGACCCTGAAGAGGGTGCCAATTGCGGCCACTGATCACATCTTCGACATCACCGGCACCGCTGGGCGGAATTCTTCCTCCGGTTCCGGCAGCGAATCGTCTGGCGGTGGGCCGGGGAAATTGTCATCCACAAAGCGCCGCCAAGTGTCCCGCGTCTTTTGCGAGATCATCCCCTGCACAGTGTCACCGCACTTCCCGCAAATCATCACGCTGTGAAGCAGCGAAATGCCCTCGCACACGCCTGTGATCACAAAATCATCCATGCCCTTGGCGTGTCGTGAAACATTGCATACCGCGCACGATTCCAGACCTCGATCCAGTGTCACCTCTTCATCCTGAAACTGCGCCAGCCGCTTCTTCGACTCCTGGGAGAACTCCTCCATCATCTTCGAGCGACAATGATCACACAGCGCATACTCCATCACACACTCGCCACGCTTGTAAGCCTTCGAGATTTGAAACCCGCCTGGAAAATCTGGCAGCGACTCCCCACAGCGCGTGCAGTTGTTGAACGGACGCTCCTCATACTCGCACCGCAGGTCAGGCGGGATCGGCGGCGGTTGCTGGAGATTGTGATCAGACATCGGCTTGCGTTGCAACAAAGCCCACGTCATGCCAGTTTCACAGTCCAAACTCATGCGCTCCACTTTTTTCCTGTGCCTCCTCCTTTCCTCCACCCTGCAGGCGCAAACCGCCGACTGGCCCGACTCCCGGGGCAACGCCGCCATGACCGGCACCTCGGCCGTTGAGCTCAAATTCCCCCTCGAACTCGCCTGGCAGTTCAAGCTCATGGACAAACCGAAGGGGCAGGCCGAAATGCTCGTCTCCAGCGCCATCGTACGTGCGGGCAAAGTCTATGCTGGCTGCAAAGACGGCAAATTCTTCTGCCTCGACCTCGCCACCGGCAAAGAAAAGTGGAAAGCCGAAGCCAAGGGCGCATTCGACGGTGCCGCAGCCTTTGCAGGTGATTTGGTCGTCGTCGGCTGCCAGGACGGCTTCGTCTATGCCTGGAACGCCGACAGCGGCAAAGAAGTCTGGAAGTTCGAGACCCAGGCCGAAATCCACGCCGCCGCCAACGTTTGGACCGATCCCGAAACCAAGGCACAGAAGATCATCATCGGCAGCTACGACTATTCCGTGTACTGCCTCGACGCGAAGACTGGCAAAAAAGACTGGGCCGCCGAAACCGGCTACTACATCAACGGCGGTGCCGCCGTCGGCGACGGCAAGGTCGTCTTCGGCGGCTGCGACAGCGTCCTGCACGTCCACGACGTGAAGACGGGCAAGGAAGAAAAGCAGATCGAAGTCGGTGCCTACATCGGCAACAACGTCGCCATTGCCGACGGCGTCATCTACGTCAGCCATTACGGCAACCGCGTCGGCGCTTACAGCATCAGCGACGGCATGCAGGTCTGGGAATACGGCGAGCGCGAGTTCGAATACTATGCCGCCCCCGCCATCTGGGAAAAAGCCGTCTATGTCGGCGGCCGCGATAAGCGCTTCCACGCCATCGACCGCGTCACCGGCAAGCAGCTCTGGGAATTCCGCGCCCGCGACCGCATCGACAGCAGCGCCGTCATCTGCGCCGGGAAAACCGCCATCTTGGGCTGCGACGATGGCTACATCTACGCCCTCGATCTCGCCACCGGCAAAGAAGTCTGGCACAACGAACTCGGTGCCCCCGTCAAAACTTCCCCAGCCATAGCTGGCGACTACATCATCGTCGGAGCGGATGACGGCGTGCTGTATGCGTTCAAGAACGGGAAGTGATAATACCAATGCCCGCGCATCGACATGGCTTCAGCATCATGCCTCTGCCCATTTTCCTGGTGCTCGGCATAATCGTTGGTTTCGCAGTCCACAAATTGGGTTTCGGCATCATTCTCTCAGTTCTTGCGGGAATAGCTTCGTTCCCTCTCAGCGTGTGGATGCTTGATTTGATTTTTAACAATCCGTTAGCCCTGCGCTTCCAAAATCTGGCTTCGAACCACGTTTGTCCTTCTTGCGAACAGAAATACACGGCATTCGTATCTATGGCTCAGCCAGACAAGTCCATCGTAATACGCTGTTTAAAATGCGGGCAACAACATCGTTATGATCGGGCTTACAAACTACTCGATCCAAACGAAACGACTCAGAATAACACGAGCGGCCCATCGCAGACAGACACCGGCCCCTAGCCTCAGTTAGCGCTAGAACGTTGGAACATCCCCGCCTTGCATCCCCACCTCCCACCGCTAAAGGAGGCGCGTGCGCATCATCTCCGGCACCGCAGGCGGGCTTGCCCTTGAAGTCCCGAAAACCGTCACGCGACCCACGCAGGATCGTGTGCGACAGGCTGTGTTCTCGATGCTCGGTGAACTCGTTCCTGGAGCGCATGTGCTCGATCTTTTCGCCGGCACGGGTGCCATTGCGCTTGAATGCCTGAGCCGTGGGGCAGCCACTGCCATGATGGTGGATGAAAACAAAGGTGCGTGCGACGTGATCCGCCGCAACATCGCCAAAACCAAGCTCACCGGCGCCACCGTGCGCCAAAGCGATGTTTTCCGCCTGCTGCCGCTGCTGCAACGCGATGGCAAGCAGTTCGATCTCATCTTCGCCGACCCGCCATACACGCATTGCGATGCGGACACGGATTTCGTCGCGAAACTGCTCGCCGATGAAGCTCTGCCTGCGCTGCTACATGCGGAGAGCCACCTCATTCTCGAAAGTCACCACTTCAACCGCGAAACTAAAATCTGGCCCGGCTGGGAGGTGCTGACCGACCGCAATTACGGTTCCACCCGCATCGTCTGGCTCCGCAAACTTCCGCATGGCATCGAAAACGCTTAGCCTCATTCTCTACAACCTGGCGTTGCCCCTCGGCCTCGTCTGCATGCTGCCCGGCGCGATCATTAAGATGCGCCGTCGCAATGGTCGCTGGCGTGATCTCGCGCAGCGCGTCGGTTGTTTCGATGAGGACACAAAAAACGCCATCAATGCCCTGCCACAACGCGAACGCTTCTGGGTGCACGCCGTCAGCGTCGGCGAAGTTGGTGTCGCAAAAAAACTCATCGCACATTTGCTCAAAACAAACACCGACCTTGGCATCGTCCTCAGCACCACCACGCCCACCGGCCATGCTCTCGCGGTGGAGCTTGCGGCACAACTCGTCGGTCGAGTCGTTGCTATTTTTAGCCCGGTCGATCTTCCCGGCGTCGGCCGACTCATGCTGGAGCGCATCCAGCCCACGCAACTCGTGCTCGTCGAGGCCGAAGTGTGGCCGAATCTGACTTCCGCCGCCGACCGCCTCGGCATTCCCGTCTCTCTCGTCAATGCGCGGCTCTCTCCTCGTTCCGAACGCCGCTACCGCAAGTTCCGCCGCTTCGTCGGCCCCATCTTCGGCATGCTGAAACAGATTCTCGTGCAGGAAGAAGACGACATCGCCCGCTGGGAGAGCTTCGGCGTCGAACGAAGCCGCATCCACCTCACCGGCAGCATCAAATACGATCCCGAAGGTGCCAGCGTCCCCGCTGCGAAGATCGACGAGCTTCGCGCCGTGCTCACCCAAACCGGCATCGCTTCGACACAGCCCATCCTCCTCGCCGCCAGCACGCACGCAGGCGAGGAAATCGAGTTTGCTCGCGTCTTCCAGCGCCTGCGCGAAAAAGTTCGTGATCTCGCGCTGCTCATCGTTCCTCGTCACGTCGAACGCCGCGCTGAAATCACCGCCGCGCTCAAAACCGTCGGCATCTCCCCTGCCCTGCGCAGCATTTCCGGCTCAAGCGTCGATTCAACCGCGCCCGTCTTTGTCATCGACACCACCGGTGAACTCTCCGCGTGGCAGCATCTCGCGACGCTCGTTGTCGTCGGCAAAAGCTTCCTCGCTGAAGGCGGTCAAAACCCAGCCGAGGCAGCGCTGGCGCAGAAGCCCGTCCTGTTTGGGCCGCACATGGAAAATTTCACGCCGCTTGTCGGTCTCCTGCTCAAGAAGAAGGGCGCACGGCAAGTCGCTGATTTCAACGAACTCGAATCCGCCTGCCTCACACTGCTGCAAGACCAAGCGAAAGCCGCTCAGATGGGTCAATCAGGCAAGAAAGCCCTGCAAACTCACGAAGGCGCGACACAGCGCAGCGTGGGGCGCTTGCTTTAACCCCACAGTGATTGCGGATACTCACCCGCGTCGATTAGCTTGCGGATGCTAGCCACAACCTCGGCCTTGTCCTCGGGATAGGTGACACCGAACCACTTGCCAGTTGTTTCGAGCACGCGGACCTCGGCTTTACCCACATTGATGAGCGCATCAACTTCAGCGGGCACGTAGCACTCGGACTTGAGTTCGTTGCCACGCTTGGCGAGGAATTCGGCGAAGGCCTGGCGTAGTTGCGGGAAGATGTCCGGCGTGAAACCGAAGAAGTTCATCGACACGACTTCATCGCCCGTAAGCGGCACATAAGCGCCCTCCACCTCGCGATTTTCAGCGCCGTTGACGTGTTTGAATATCTTGGTCATCTCCGTGACCGTTGCCAGCATGCCTTTCGCATCGCGTTTGCAGACGCCACGTGAGACACTGCCGTGTTCCGAGAGCGTGTTCTTCAAATAGAAGCCCACCATCGACCAGTGACTCTTGCCGTCGTTCGGACGTGGCTGCACCAGATCGGCGGCGATCTTCTTGTATGCGTCCTGGCCGTAGAAGTCGTCGGCGTTGATCATCAGGAAGGGCTCGTTCACCACGTTCGCAGCGGCGAGCAGCGCATGCGCCGTGCCCCAGGGCTTCGTGCGGCCCTCCGGCACGGAGAAACCGGCGGGCAGGTCGTTCAAATCTTGAAACGCGTAATCCACGGCAATGCGGCCCTCGAATTTGGAGCCGATCTGCGTGCGGAACAGCTCCTCAAAGTCGCGGCGGATGACGAACACCACTTTGCCAAAACCGGCGCGGATCGCGTCAAACACGGAGTAATCCAGCACCACCTCTCCCGAAGGCCCCATGGCGTCGAGTTGTTTCAGGCCGCCGTAACGGCTGCCCATGCCGGCAGCGAGGATGAGAAGGGTGGGTTTCATGAAGGATTGGGAATGGAAAGGCGCGCATTCTTGCTGCGCACCGTTAAGGGTTCAAGGTGCAATGCCTCAACTTTGAACTTTGAACTTTGAACCGAACCAGCTTACATCCTCCCACATGCTTCCAGCCATCACGAAACTCATCCAGCTCCAGGAACGCGATCAGCGCATCCGGGCACTGCAAAAAGACCTCAAAGACGTGCCCACCCAGCAAGCGCGGGCCAAAATGCAGCTCGCCGGGGATCAGGCCGCCGTCGAGGCCGCGAATCTGGCGATGAAGGAAGTCGAGGTAAAGATCAAGAGTATCCAGCTTGATGTGCAAACGCGTCAGCTCTCGATCAAACGCCTGCAGGACCAACAGTTCGAGACGCGCAAGAACGACGAGTTCGCCGCCCTCGGCCACGAGATCAAACGCTACCAAGCCGATGTCACCAAGCTCGAAGACGGTGAACTGGAAAAGATGGAAGCGCTCGAAACCGCCAAGGCCAAACTCAAAGACGCGCAGGCCAAACTGGCCGAAACGCAGAAACGCGTAAACGACGAGCTCAAGAACCTCGAAGAGCGTGCCATTGGTGTGAAGAAGCGCCTCGAAGACCTCAACGCCGAGCGTGCCACCCTCGCCGAACCGATTGATCCCGATGCGCTGGATCTCTACAACCGCATCTTCATCAAGAAGGGCGATTCCGCCATCGTGCCGATGGAAAACGCCATGTGCGGTGGCTGCCACATGAAAGTGGTCGTCGGTGTGATCCAGTCGCTGAAGCAATCCGTGTCACTGACGCAATGCGAGGCTTGCGGCCGCATTCTTTACTTGGTGGAATAGCGCCTCACGCCAGCAGCTTCTGCAGCACCTTGCCATGGACGTCCGTGAGCCGGAAGTCACGGCCTTGGAATTTGAACGTGAGCTTTTCGTGCTCCAGGCCAAGCAGATGCAGGATCGTGGCATGCAGATCATGCACATGCGCCGGATCTTCAGCCACGCCAAAGCCCAGCTCGTCTGTCTTGCCGAGCGTTTGCCCCGCCTTCACACCACCACCGGCAAACCACATCGTAAACGCGTCGATGTGATGATTGCGCCCGGTCTTATCTCGATTCTCGCCCATCGGCGTGCGACCAAACTCGCCGCCCCAGATGACCAGCGTCTCCTCCAGCAGGCCGCGTGACTTCAAATCGCGAATCAACGCCGCACAGGCCTGATCCACATCCTTCACAACCTTCGGGAAATCATCCTCCAGCGTCTCGCCTTTACCGCCATGATTGTCCCAGCTCGTGTGATAGATTTGAACGAAGCGAGTGCCGCGCTCCACGAGACGGCGTGCCAGCAGGCAGTTACGCGCAAACGATGGCTGTGACGGATCAACCCCGTAAAGATCGAGCGTGGCCTTCGATTCGCCACGCAGGTCGATCAATTCCGGCGCGCTGCTCTGCATGCGCCAGGCCATTTCATAGGCGTTGATGCGCGTTTGAATCTCCTCATCGCCCGTTTCGACCAATCGCGAGAGATTCAACTCACGCGCCGTGTCGATCACGCGGCGCTGACTTGCAGCGCTGTAGCTCGCGGGTGTCGATAGGTTCAAAATCGGCTCTCCGGTGCCACGCAAAGGCACCCCTTGGTACGTCGTCGGCAAAAAGCCACTGCCCCACAGCACTGAGCCGCCACGAGGACCGCGCGGGCCACTTTGCAGCACGACGAAGCCCGGCAGATCGCTCGATTCGCTGCCGATGCCATACGTGACCCACGATCCCATCGACGGCCGACCAAACTGACCGCTGCCAGTGTTCATAAACAGCTTCGCCGGCGCATGATTGAACAGCTCCGTCTTGCAGGTGGTGACGACGCTGATGTCATCGACGATGCCTTGCGTATAAGGCAGCATGTCGCTGACCCAGGTCCCGCTCTGGCCGCGCTGCTGGAAGCTGCGACGTGTGCCGAGCAGCTTAAAACCGTTGCTCGTGCCCATGAAGGCGAAGCGCTTGCCCTCGATGTAGCTTTGCGGGATCGGCTGGCCGTTCAATTCGACGAGCTTCGGCTTGTAGTCGAACAATTCGAGCTGAGACGGCCCGCCCGCCATGAACAAGTAGATCACGTTCTTCGCCTTGGGCGTAACATGCGTCTTCTGCATCACTCCCGGCCCCGCAGATGCCGCTGCGCTAGCCGCACTCAGCCCACGTTCAGCCATCATTGATGCCAGCGCCACCGAACCAATCCCCATGCCGCACTGGCTGAAGAAATGACGGCGGGTGGTGTCACGGAGGCGACTGTCTTGCTGGGAAATCATCAAGCAAGTTTACGAAGGGAATAGCCGGGTTGTTTCAGACCGCCACACCCAGCGCCGCCAGC
>CANIZT010000135.1 GCA_947471905.1 Verrucomicrobiaceae bacterium | reverse complement strand
TTGCCGCCGCCGCCAAGGCCGCCGAGCATGCTGCCGAGTCCGCCCATGCCACCACCACCTGCGCCGCCGCCTCCCATCATGCCCATCATCTGGGCCATCATGCCTTGGTTGCTCATGAGTTTCTTCATCATCTCGAACTGCTTGAGGAGCTGGTTCATTTCCATCACGGGACGACCGGCACCGTTGCAGATGCGCTTGCGGCGCTGACCGTTGATGATCTCGGGCCGCTGACGCTCTTTCGGTGTCATCGAAAGGATCAGCGCCTCGGTGTGCTTGAGTTTTTTGTCGGCATCGGGACCGATGGCGTCTTTCATTTTGCCCATGCCGGGGAGCATGCCCAGCAGGCTGCCCATGCCGCCGGAGCTGAGCTTTTTCATCATGCGCATCTGCTGTAGCATGTCGGTGAAGTCGAATTTGTTCGACTGCATGCGGGCGGCGAGCTTCATCGCTTCCTTCTCGTCGATTTCTTCCGCCGCTTTCTCCACGAGGCCGACAACATCGCCCATGCCGAGAATGCGCTGGGCCATGCGGTCCGGATGGAAGACTTCGAGCTGATCGATCTTTTCGCCAACACCGAGGAATTTGACCGCGCAGCCGGTGACCTGGCGCATCGAGAGCAGCGCACCACCACGGGCGTCGCCATCGAGCTTCGTCATGATCAAACCGGTGATGCCGACGGCTTCATTGAACTTCTGCGCGACGTTGACCGCCTGCTGACCGGTGGCAGCATCAGCGACGAGCAAGACTTCATTCGGCTGCACCACGGCACGCACGCGTTTGAGTTCGGCGAGCAGTTCTTCATCGAGATCCTGACGACCAGCGGTGTCGAAGATGGCGATGCCGCTGCCTTGGGCCTTGAGCCATTCGAGCGATGCCTTCGCAGCCTTCACCGGATCGGTTTCGCCTTCGGCTGGCGCAAAGACCGGCACGTTGAGCTGCTGACCGAGCACCTGGAGCTGTTTGATGGCGGCCGGACGATACAAATCGAGCGCGAGGAGCAGAGGGCGGCGGCCCTGTTTCTTCAACCAACTCGCCAGCTTGGCCGAGGTCGTCGTTTTACCGGCACCGTTGAGGCCGGTCATCAGAATGCGCTGCGGCGGGTCGAGGTTCAGCGTGCTGGCATCGCTGCCAAGCAGTTTGACCAGTTCATCGTGGAAGATTTTGACGATCTGCTGGCCGGGCGAGACGGTGCGCAGCACTTCGGCACCCACCGACTGCTTGGTGACGGTTTCGACGAGGTCTTTGGTGACTTGGAAGTCCACATCCGCTTCGAGCAGCGCCATGCGGATGTCCTTCATCGCCTCGCCCACATTGGCTTCACTGATGCGGCCCTGGCCGCGCAGTTTTTTGAAAGCGAGTTCGAGTTTTTCGGAGAGAGTGGAGAACATGAGAAAAGGAGTGAGGCGTACGATAGTCGGCAGATGCCCGTGCATGGCAACTGCGAAGGCAGCACTAAAAATTAGCCTCGAAACTGGCCGGATTTATGGCGCGGGCAGATAGGCTGCTGCGAGGTCGATCTTGAAGCGCCAGCTCACGACTTCGGCGGGCTGGGCGGCAGCGCGTTGGAAGCTGAGGCTGATGGCGCATTCTTCGCGGCGCAGTTTGTAGGGGAACTGGAAGCGCACGATCATGGTGGCGGGATCGTAGGCCGCTGGGACATTGCCGAGACCGGCGATGCGCATTTTGATGCTCTCGGGCACGATGGTGCCGATCTTCTTGAGATCAGCCTCGATGAGAGGCATGCGGCTGGTGATGACGGCGTCGGGCTTGGGCGTGAGCTGGATGAGCTGTTCGCCTTGGTCGTTCTTGGCGTCGGCGACGAGGAATTTGTTGGAGCCGACATCGCCACGGCCACGGAAGCTGGTGGCGAGTTTGAAGTTCGTGTCGTTGTCACCGTGGACGATGTAGCGGCCGAGTTTGCCGTTGGGCGTGTCCCAGGTGACTTTCTGGCCGTTGACGGTGACGAGGGACTCGTAGCCGATCTGCAAGGCGGTCTCCATGGTGGCGTCATCAAAGATGCCGAAGGGATAGGCGAAAGAGGGGCATTTGATGCTGAGGTTCTGCTCCAGGAATTCACGTGAGTCCTTCAACTCACCCAAGACCCAAGCCTGGAAGTCGGCGTCGGTCTTGGCGCCCTTGGGGCGCTTCTTGAGGCTTTCATGCGAGACACTGTGGCTACCGATTTCGCAGCCGTTCTGCATCATCTCTTTGATCTGCGTCCAACTCATGGAGCGACCGCCGATGTTGACGTATTTTTTGTAGAGATAGACGGTGAAGGGGAAGCCGAAGTCGCGCAGGACGGGATAGGCGAAGGTGTAAACGCCCTCCCAGCCGTCATCCATGGTGATGACGATGGCTTCTTCGGGGATGTTCTTTTCACCCTTCTTCCACGCCATGACATCGCTGAGCGAGATGACGGGAATCTTCGAGTCTTTGATGGCCTGCATCTGATCGCGGAACTTGGTGGCGGCGATGAGCATGGGGCTGCCGCCACGTTCACGAAAATCGTGGTAACCGAGGATGGAGACGACGGCGGACTTGTTGAGTTCAAAGGCGGGTGCTTTGGGCACCTCTGGCTCGGGTGCGGCCGCGGCGAGTAGCGCGGACTCCTGCAGTTTTTTTTCAATGGCCTGTTCTTCGGGTGTCAGCACCGGTTCGGCCGGTTTGGGCGGCAGTGGCTTAGGTGTGACGCCGCTTTGCTCGGCAAGGCGGCGCAGCTTGTCCTGGATGCGTTTGCAACCAGGCAGCGTGCCGAGGGCGAAGGCGGCGAGAAGAATAAGAGTGACGGAACGCATGAAGAATCAGTTCGCGGGCGGGCGCGGTTTGGTGATGAGCAGGCTTTTGAGGATGAGCTTGGCGCTGGTTTTGTCGCCAGCGCTGAGACGCAGTGTTTCGCCGCGATGATCGCTGGTCAAGGTGAGGCTGCCGAGGCGAACGATGCGGAAGGTCTGCGCGTCCTTAGTGGCGCGGTCAGTGTCCAGTTCCTTCTCGACCGTCTGACCGTTGAATTCCACACGAATGGTCAGCGGTTCGGTCAATTCGGGGCAGGCGTATTGCAGCAGGAGGTCATAGGTATCGGCGGTGATGAGTTCGATGCGCCATTCGGCTTGTCCAATGGCCGCTGTTTCAGCATTCGCGACTGGTGTGGGCGAGATGCTTTGTGCGAGCGCGGGCGAAAGTGCGATGAGCGCCTGTTTGCGCTCGATGGGAACCGGAACTGGCGGAGGCGCGGGCATGGGCATCGCGCCGGACTGCGATTGCTGCACAGCGATGAGATCGAGCACACCACCGGCGTTGATGAGCTGCTGGATGCGCGCGATCTCGGCCTGATACGCGGTTTTATCGGTCGCGCTGGCGGCCTGGCGTTGAAGTTCGACGAGATACTTGCCCAAGAGCGGAATGTGACGTGCGCTCAGCTCCTTCTGATAGATGCTTTCCATCTGCGGCAGGCGGGTGACGGCTGCTGGTGGTGCGGCAGGCTGCTGGGCCACCGCTGGCTGAATCAGCAGCGCAAAACACGCCGCAAGGATGAGCCTGCGCCTCATTGTTTTTTGCCTCCATTCGTTTCAGATGCGAGCGCCCAGGCACCGGGTGCTGGTTTGCGGTTCCTGGCAGCGTTCTCGCGGGCATCCAGTGTCGCGATGAGCGCCTTCTCCGTGGCGCTGCGCCGCGTTTCACGCGGTGGTGGCGCGACGGCGGCGAGGCCTTGATCGACGAGGACGTTTTGATACAGGCCGACATCGGGCAGGAACAGCAGTGCGGCCAGCGTGCCGTCTTTGTCGCGATCCGGGCGGATAAGCAGACGCAGCGGCTTGTCGCGCAGATAGCCGGAGGTGAATTCGCGTGCGGCACGGCCCATGGTGATGGCGTCCTCGTCCTCGATGTTGAAGTGTTTGGCAAAACGCTTCACGCCGGGATCATTTTCCTCCACGGGCGCGCAATCGATCCACAACAGGCGCACGGCGAGGGTGCGGCCATCTTGAATGATGTTGAAGTGTTCACCGGAAACCGGTTCGCCATCGGCGAGGCGGGCGTCGCTGATGTCTTCAAAGCCATCGAGGCTACCGGTGGTGCTGGCGATGGCACGCATGCCGGTCGGACCTTTTTTCGCATCGCCCGAGCGGTTGATGCGTCGTGATTCGGACTCCACCTGATCCTTCAACGAGGGTTTGGCCGCAGCGAGTGTCTGCAACTCGGTGAGGTAAGCGTCGGTGGCGATTTTTTTGGCGGCATCGAGTGCCGTCTTCAAGGTGGCCGTGGCCTGCTGCAACGTGGTGGTGGCGCTCGTCGGAGCGACAGCGGGCGCAGCGGCGACGGTTTCATCCGTGACGGGCACCAGGCGCAGATTGCGAATGCGGATGATGTTGGCAGGATAACCGGCGGCGCTGGTGAACCGCAGGGTGAGGGGATTGCGGGTGAAGGTGAGGGGACCGACCCGCATGGTGGTGAAGGTCGTTTCATCGGTGCTGCGAACGACTTCAAAGGAGCGGCGGTTTTCGGCCGCATTGCCCAGAATTGTGACTTCATTAAACTCAAACGTGGCGCTCTGCTGCGGCTGAAATTTGGACGAAGCGTAGATGCTGCCGGCCACCGGTGCATCGCTCATGTTGGCCTCGAATTCGAGATGGTAGCGGCCTGGCATGAGGCGGAAATTCTGCCATTCCGCACCGCTGCTGTTCGAGCGCCAGCCGCCGATCGTTTCGCCCAAAGCTTGGGCAGATCCCATGAGCTTTGCCTGGGCAAGGGACAGCGGAGTGGCGAGGCTGGACACGGTGCCGGTGTACAATGCGCGCAGTTGTTCGCGGCGCTGGCGGATGGCACGTGCCTCCTCGTAATCGCCTGCGGTGGCCACTTCGGTTTCCACTTTGGCCAGAGCGCGCTCGTATTGCTCGGTGAGGAGTTGTGATTCCGTCATCACCTGGCGCAAAAAAGCCGCGCGTGTGGTGATGAGAGCTGTCGGTTCCGCCGGTGTCGTCTGTGCATGCAGCGTCATGCCTGCGCAGGCATGCAAGGCGATGAGCAGGACTGGCAGGTGGTGTTTCATCGTGAGGCGGGGACGAGTTCCACGCCCAGCAGTTGCATGAGGTTGGTGGTGACGAGGGATTGTGCGGCCAGGGTGAGCGTGCTGCTGCCATCGCTGATCTTGAGCGTGCCGGCGTTGCGCTCCGCGGGGCCTTTGAGCGTGGTTTCGATGTTCGTGGTGAGCGAGAAGCGTGACTCTTTGAGCAGCAGCACGCCACCTTCCGCTGCACCGCAGCGATAGCGCAGCATGACTTCATAACCGCCGGCCGGAAGTGCTGGCAGCTTCCAGGTGGCGGCGGCACCAACCTTTGACCAGCCAGTGATGGCACCGCCTTCGCGAACAACATTGCTCAAGGTGGCGGATTCGAGCGGCAGCTTGATGCGGTCTGGCAGCAGCGAGGTTTTGAGCGCCTGCTCGCGGGTTTGCAGCAGCAACAGCTCTTTGTCGAGGCGGCCAAGTTCGTTTTGCAGGCGCTTGCGCTCATCGCGTGCTGTGATGGCGGCGTCGTAATCACGTGCGTCGGCGAATTGTTTTTCTAAGCCGGTCAGTGTGGTAATCTGCTGTTTGACCGGTGCTAGGCTGGATTCAATGAGGCTGCGCTCATAGCCCAGACGCAGCAGAGCGATGTCCTGGCTCGCTCCCGGATCATCCGTGCGTTTCTCAGCCGCCGGGGCAAGCACGGCGATCCCCGCGAAAACGAACGCGCAGGAGAGAACGAGACCGGGTTTCACTCTTGAAAAAAAAGGGGTGGGGAGCTGCGGCTGATGCTAGCCGCAGCACCCTGTGAAACAAGCGCGAAGTCATGCCTGAAGGCATGCAGTTATTTCATCAGCTCAGCAAGCTTCGGACCGATCGCGTCGGCCCAGATCTGGTAACCGGCGGGTGAGAGGTGCAGGAAATCGGGCATGATCTCCTTGGTGAGGCTACCGTCGGGCTGCAGGAACTTGTCGCCGATGTCGAGAAAGTGGATGTTTTTGCCGTCGTCGAGCTTGGCAATGATGGCGTTGACCTGCTTCAGCTTGTCACGGCCAGGATTCGGGGCGGCCTTCTCACCACGTGGGAAAACGGCCAGCAGTAGGATTTTCGCCTGCGGCTGCTTGGCACGAACTGTTTCGACGATGGCGGTGACACCCTTGGCGATGCCCTCGGCGGGATCCTGTCCGGAGTTGTTCGTGCCGATCATGATAACGAACGCCTTGGGCTTGATGCCGTCAAGTTCGCCATTCTGAATGCGCCACAGCACATGCTGCGTGCGGTCACCGCCGATGCCGAAGTTTGCGGGCGTGTAAGCGCCGAAGGATTTCGCCCAGACATCTTTGCCACCACCCGCCCAGCCGGCGGTGATCGAATCGCCCAAGAACACAAGCTGTGCTTTGCCTTCCTTCGCGATGCTGACAAATCGTTCATGCGACATCGCGAATCCTGCGTTCACCTTGCCATCGGGGCCAAACTTCTGTGCGGCAACATCTGGCGGCTGCGGCGGCAGTTTGACGGCAGGAACGGCCGGCTTGACCGCAGGCTTGGTTGCTGGGGCCGGAGTTTGCGCCGGAGCGGGAGCAGTAATGAACAGGAGGAAGAGGAGTGCGGTTGGAATGAATTTCATGCGCGCGGATTCTGAATGGCTGACGACGAAGTGGCAATGCAAATAAAACGCGGAGCCAGTTTCCTGGCTCCGCGTGAGTCATTCGATGCACAAGTTGCTGCGCTTACTTCTTCTGCAACGGCGCCGTTTCCGCACCCGCTGGCACTTTGTCCGCTGCGACGATCTTCCACACCGCACCACGTGCTTCTTGATAGGGATCGGTCTTGCCGCCGTAGCCTGCGGTGCCGTTGCAAAGGTAGAGCGCGCCGTCTTCGCCTTCTCCGCCGCCGGTGGGACGCAGCGGAGTATCGAGGTCGAGGAGTTCCTGCATCTGCCAGGCGCCGGCACCATCGCGTTGCAGGCCCCAGACTTTGCCAGAACCCCAGTCAGCCACAAAGCACACGCCATCCATGCTCGGATAATCTTTGCCGCGATAGACACCGACGCCGATGACGCAGTTGCCCTGATCAACGTGGCTGTATTCTGCGACGGGCAGTTTGCCGATCTGCGCCCAGTTGTCGGGATTCACACTGGTTTCGGTGCCGTCGGGGTTCTTCTTCAAGATCTGCGGGAAGGGATGGCTGCCGCACATGGCCTTCCAGCCGTAGTTGATGCCGCCTTTGCAGCCCGCAGGCTCGACGTTGATCTCTTCCCAGTGGTTCTGGCCGATGTCATAGACGTAGAACTCGCCGGTCTTGCTGTCGAAGCTCATCGTCCATGGATTGCGGATGCCGTAGCTCCAGATTTCAGGCTTAGCCTTCGGCTGAATCTTCGAGAACGCCTCTTCGCTGATGCCGAAGAGCGTCATCTGCTGCAACGGCGTGATGAAGGGGTTGTCCTTCGGGATGCCGTAGCCTTTTTCGGTGGTGCGGGTGTTCACATCGATACGCAGAACTTTGCCGAGCGTGGTGCTGAGATCCTGACCTGCATTTAGCACGTCGCCTTCCCAGCCGCCGTCACCGCTGCCGATGTAAAGATAGCCATCGGGACCAAAGCATATCTCGCCGCCGTTGTGATTGCAATACGGCCGCTCAAGCTGCATCACCACGCGGGCGCTGTCAGGATCGGCCTGATCAGGATTGCTGGCCTTCACCTTGTATTCGACGATGAAGCCGTCGCCGTTGAACCACATGTCGGAGTAGTGGATGTAGAACAGGCCGTTCTCCTTGAACTTGGGATGGAATTCGAGGTCGTAGAGCCCTTGTTCGAGGAAGGAACTGACGGTCTTGTCCTTGATGTCGAGGAACGGACGCTTCAGCACCTTGCCGTCCTTCACGATCTTCACCACGCCGGGCCGTTCGCAGATGAACACGCGGCCCGTGCCGTCTTTCGGACAGGCCACATGCACTGGCTCGACGAGATCGTCAGCGACCTTCACGAGTTGGATGGCGACCGGCTTCGGCAGCTTGCCGCCGGGTTGCACGGGTTTCGGATCTTCGGCACGGGAGAGTGCAGGCAGGGCCAGCAGGCCGAGCGCGAGTTTGAGAGCGTGGTTCATTTTCATGTGGGTTGGGTAAATCAAGAATTGCGAGGTTATGCAACTGTCGAAATTCAGGCAAGCATGAAATCGCCGCTAGTGATGGACTATTTCAGCCGCGGCATGGCATTTTGAGATTTTGTCACGAGCAGATGTTCTTGAATGAAGATCATCGGACCGCAAACAACGCGAGGCAGGACATCAGCTGCCACGTTGGAATGCTCGTCCGTTAACTGTCAGCGCATGGTTTTCCGTGCGATGAATAACAATTCACACGACCATGCACCCAAGATGAAAGCCTGCTGGTTTTAAGAACTTGCTACCATTTCTTCTTGAAGCCGCCGCCGCCACCACCGCTGCCGAAGCCGGGCTTTTTGAAGCCGCCGCCGCCACCACCGTAGGGACGTTTGCCGCCGCCGAAACCACCGCGATCTTCACGATCACCACCGCCGTAGCCGCTGCCAGCATCTGCGCGGCGTGGACCTTCATCGCCACCGTAACCGGGGCTGGGGCCTTCGCCTTCGCGTTTGAGATGAGGTTTGTCGCCGTAAGCGGGTTTGCCACCGTAGCCTTTGAAGCCGCCGGGTTTGCTGAAACCACCGCCACCGCCTTGATAGCCACCACCACCGCCTTGATAGCCACCACCACCGCCTTGATAGCCACCACCACCGCCTTGGTAACCGCCGCCGGAGCCGCCACCTTTGTAGCCACCACCGCCACCGAAGCCGCCTTTGTTAAATCCGCCGCCACCGCCGTAGCCGGGCTTTTTGACGAAGCCGCCACCACCGCCGAAGCGCTTCTGGCGTATGCCGCTGATGTCATCGGGACGATCGGCGTGATCCATGCGGACGTCACGACCGCGCAGTTGAGCGCCTTTGACGCCTTCGAGCACAGACTCGACGACATCGCCTGGCACTTCGACGAAGCTGCACTTCTCCAGCACGTCGATGGCGCCAATGCTGCCGGGGGTGAGGTCTTGAATGGTATTGTAGAGCATGCCGGCAATGTCCTGCGGACGTACCTGGTCCATGCCACCGACATTGATGAACAGACGGACCATGCCGGAGCGCGGGCCTTTTTGGACATAGCTGCTCTGCTTTTTGGGCAGCGGGCGCTCGTCGTCGGAGGTGTCGTATTCGTTGTCGAATTTCACGGGGGCTGGCCGTGGTGCTGCGGCGGGCGCAGGAGCTGCGGCCTGATGATTTGTAGGACCGGAATCTTCTTCTTCGGTTGGAGCAGCTGAAGCGGTGGCGGATTCAGACGGAACGGATGCTTCAGCGGACGCAGCAGAAGGTTGCGCGGCTTCAGGAGAAGCAGTGGCGACAACAGGCGCTGGTTGAGGCGCTGCGGCGGGTGCGGCGGGTGCGGCCGCAGGCGTGCGCGCAGGAGGTGCCGGACGGGCCTGGAATTCACGCTGCGGGACATCTTTGCGCTTCGGCGCACGGTCTTCCATGATCGCCTCGGCTTCACGGACCTGATCCTTCATGAGAAGGTCCATGAGTGCGCTGGCGATCTCGGTGGCAGTAAAGCCAGCATCAAGGAGACGCTGAATACTGTGCTCATGCGAGGTGTAGCTGCTGGCTTCGAGCACGGCTTTAACCTTCTCGAAGGTCTTATCGACACGCGTGGCTTCAAGATCTTCCTGCGATGGGACAGAAGCACGATCGATGCGGATATTGATGAAGCGCTGGATGCGCTGCATGAGGTAAATTTCACGACCAGCTACGAGGCTCACAGCCTTGCCTTTGCGTCCAGCACGGCCAGTGCGGCCGATGCGGTGCACGTAGTCCTCAGCGTCGTAGGGCAGTTCCAGATTGACGATGAGGTCGATGTCGTTCACGTCGATACCGCGTGCGGCCACGTCGGTGGCGCAAAGGACTTCGACAGCACCGCTGCGGAAGTTGCGCATGACGCGTTCACGCATTGTTTGATTTATGTCACCATGCAGGCGGTCCGCGGCATAACCACGGGCCACAAGGGCGTCGGTGGCGTCATCGACGGCACGTTTGGTGTTGGCAAAGACGATCGTGAGGCGAGGTGCCTCGATGTCGATGACGCGGCAGAGTACTTCGGTCTTGGAGCGACCATGCACTTCATAGTAGCGCTGCTCCACGGTGGGAACGGTGAGCGCTTTCTGCTGAATGGTGATGGTGGCGGCGTTGCGCGTGTAGTTTTCGACGAGACGGCGGATGCGCGGCTCGAAGGTTGCAGAGAAAAAGATCGTCTGACGTTCTTCGGGAACGGCGGCCATGAGGCGGTCAATGTCGTCGCTGAAGCCCATGTCGAGCATTTCATCCGCTTCATCGAAGACGAGCATCTTCAGGCCGTCGAGTTTGATCAAGCCGCGCTCCATGAAGTCAAGAATGCGTCCAGGGGTGCCGACGACGATCTGCGAGCCGCTTTGCAGAGCACGAATCTGGCGGTCATACGAAGCACCGCCGTAGACTGGCGTGGCGCGGATATCTTTGAAGGTGGCCAGCTTGTGGATCTCCGCACAGACCTGCATGGCAAGTTCGCGAGTGGGGCAGAGGATGAGCGCCTGCACATTGCGCTGAGTGGGATCGACGCGTTGGACGACGGGGATGCCGAAGGCCATGGTCTTACCGGAGCCGGTTTGGGACTGCCCAACGACATCGCGACCCGTGAGTGCCACGGGAATGGCTTCGGCCTGGATGGGCGAGGGTTGCTCGAATCCGAGTGATTTGACGGCGTCGAGAAGCTCGGGCGCGATTCCCAGTTCAGGGAAGGTGTGTTTGTCCATAATGCGGTTCCCCTGA
>CANIZT010000134.1 GCA_947471905.1 Verrucomicrobiaceae bacterium | reverse complement strand
GCCGCCCTCCGAGGAGGGCGGATAGTGCTGCGAAAGCGCCTAAACAGCTTGCCGCCACCTGGCTTCAACGGAGCCGCCCTCCGAGGAGGGCGGATAGCAGCAGCATTCCATGCTTTGCACACACCTTCTTGGCCGGCTTCAACGGAGCCGCCCTCCGAGGAGGGCGGATAGTGTCGCCTCCCTATCGTTGCAGGATCAAGCTTTCCAGCCGCACTTGGCGAGCGGCTGGCAGGAAATGACTCTGGCGATTGAGGCGACATGAAATTCAACGGGCGAAAGTGTTGGCGTTCAACGTGCGAGCGCTTGCGGCATCCGGGGGCGCCACCGAACCACTCGCGGTCTAAACTTGGGGTATGTAAAAGATCAAAACCGAAACGTGATGTGTTCTACACCACGTAGCACGGCGCATCAAACTTGGAATACGGCAGACCCAACGATGAAATCACCCGATCTCCTCGTCCCTCCGCAGGCCCGAGCGAGACGAACAGCACTTGATCCTCGTCCTGCTTGATCAGCGTTTTCAGTTCACGTTGGAGTTGGACAAGTTCGCGTGGATTCAGGTCGCACTCGAAAACGGAAAATTGCAGGTGGGTGCCGTGATTCTTGCACACCTTGAAGACCTTCTTCAGCCGCCGGTCGTTGGCGATGTCGTAGGTCACCAGATAGGTGTGGCGTGAGCTGAGTATTACACAGCGGTCGGACATGCGTGGGAATGTTAAATCATCGAGTGACCATCGGTACGTAATCTGGGATCTCTCCCGTCAGGTAGCGTGCCAGCAGTCGCGCCTGTAGTTCCAGCACACGACGGTAGCTCACCTTGTAGTCAAACACCGGGTGTGTGATCAGAGCGTTCATGCGCTGCTCGTAGGCTTGAAAAAATGCCTTCCGACCATGCGGGGTCAGATTCACGGCGTCACCGGCACGCACGAAATGGCTGGTGTTGATCATGCGGTTGTTGATCACCGTTAGCACGGTGCTTTCGGCGATGAGCGGCCGGAATTCCTCCATCAGATCAAGTGCCAGCGCAGGTCTGCCGTGACGTGGTTGATGGTAAAAACCGACATAAGGATCAAAGCCCACCGCCAGGGATGCGATGGTGCAGTCCTTCGCCAGCAGGCTGTAGGCGAGCGAAAGCAGCGCATTCACCGGATCGGTCGGCGGTCGGCGGCGGCGCTGAGTGAAGTCAAAGGTGAACGCCTCTGCTTCTGCTTGCCGCTTCGCTTCAGCAGATGGCGGCGTAGTAAGGCCAGGGATCTCATCATCGAGATCGTCATCGCCCACCTTGATCATCCCGGCAAAGTTTTGAAAATAGAGCGCGGCTGCCGCGCCTTCCATGCCCAGCAGTTCATCCAGTCCGCGTGATGAGGACACACGCCCGGCAATCTCTTTCAACCCCTGCACGGCTGCGGCAGGTGGCTGTACATGCAGGCGCATCAGCATGGTGCGGTGGTTCTTGATTTTGGCCTGCACAATCTTCTGTGCCAGCGCCAGACATTGCAGCGGGTTGGCAGCAGCGGCGAACTGCCGAATGCGGGTATGCACGTTCTTCAAGCCATGCCCGCGAGTGAGGCCATAAAACCAGCCGCCCATGCTGAAGTAGGCCACCGGGATCTCCTGCTCGCATAGCTCCTGCACTGCTTGCGTGCTGAGCTGGATGTTGCCAAACAGCGCCACATGCGTCACGTCATTCATCCGCACCTCATCCACCACGGAATCGCCATCCTTGATCACCAACCGTTCCGATTTGATGCCCACGCGATAGCCCTGGGTGTTCAGGTACAGCGCACGCTCGTCATCGCGTGCGGCGATCAGGCGGCGGGGTGTTGGGTAGCCCGCACTGTCCCCAGTGCGGTTCTTGGAGCTTGGCAGATTCCGCTCAGAGGTCTGAGCTGTCAGCATCCGTGTCTCATCCGGCAGGCAAACAGGTGCCAGGGAGCAGCGCACGCATTTGGGGCTGTTCACCAGCGGCGGCGGAATGGTGGGCGAAGCCGCCACAAGCCGCGCCTCAGCAATGCGTTCGATGATCCACGCCTCAATCTCCTGTGTCATCACCAATCTCACCCGCTGCTTCGTGGCACGGTAATAGATGACACCTTCATCACAGGTGTAGCCGTTGTCGCGCAGGATCAGGATTTGCAGGCCCAGTTGCATCTTGTCCGCATCCCACAGTTCATTCTGCTCAGCACCTTGTCTTGGCGCACCCGCTTTGTAATCCACCGGCGTCACAGACTGTGCCTCCCTCACCGCGAAAAAATCATCGGGGTTGCGGGCCGTCACCTTCACTTCGATCAGATCCATCTTCGCCACCACATTCAGCCGTGCCGAACTCAGCATGGCCGAGCGTGAATGAATCGTCTCGGCGGGCGGCTCGGCATCGTCAGCCGGTGTGATAGCCTCTGTCGCTGCTGTCTCGCAGCCAGGCTCGCCCAAGTTTGGAGCATCAGTTGCCGGGCTGTCTACGCTCTGTTCTTCGCTCTCGGCGTTCTGCTTCTTCTTCGCTCGCAGTAGCGCACCTTTGCCTCGGTCCACCTTCTCATGGATCGCCGAACCTCGTGCTGTGTCCGCATTCTCCACAAACACACCTTCCACCTGCTCGTAATAAAACAGGCGCGGGCAATACACGAACTCGTTCAGCATCCGCACCCGCATCGGCTCCTGGTTGGTTTCCGCAGTCTTCCTCGTCGCAGGATCAGTCAGCGCCTCCGCCACTTCCACCATGCGCCGCGCTCCAAAGAGATCGAACTCAGGATGATCCAACGGCTCCGGCAGTGGCTCATAAAGATACTCCGGCTCCCACATCTCGGGTCGATGCGGGTAAAGAGCACGGGCAGTGCGGTAGGCGGGCAGATTCATAAAAAGTGGCCCGCAAACAGACCTCTGCGCGGCTTCGTGAAAGTGAATCGAACAGCGTAAACCTATCCGCCCCGGCACGATTCGTAAAGACAAGTTCTGGCAGCTTCGACTGGCCATCGAAGCTACGCAGCCCCCGGCAACGAGTCTTTCTCAAGCACCGCGTCTTTGAATCGGCGGACATCGTTCAGCATCATCTTCAGAGCGCCTTTGAGTTCATCGATGGATTCAAAGTGCCCGCACTCCGGCTCCAGCGCCCAGGTGCGGATGCTGCCATCCTCCTCATAAAACACCTCATGCAGCGCCACCGTGTCACCCGAGGGATGCCGGTGCTGAAGGATGCGGTAGTTCCAGGACATGGTGTGTGGCTACGTTTATTTAGCTGCAAAAAGACCCATGCCGGAGAACTTGCCGCTGCCGAGACAGATGGGACCGGGGACTTCGATGGTGCTGCCTGTAGCGTCTCTCCAGGTGATACGGACATGGAGTTTGCGGAAACGGCGGTGCTGATCTCCTGCCGTGTATTGGGTAGCGAGGGAGGTGCCGGGCCAGAAGCCGGAGGAGCGCCAGTCGAGTTGGGCGTGGATGGCGAGTGCTTCGGAGTAACCTGCTTGGCGGATGGCTTTGCGGAGGAGGGCGTCGATGCGCTCGTCGAGCTTTTCCAGCACAGCGGCCTTTTCTTCGGCGGTCAGGGTGTTACCGGGTTTGAGTCGTTGACGGAGCTTGCGGGGGTCGTCATAGCCGGGGAGGATGACAGGGCTAACGGTAGCCCAGGTAGTCGCTTCTCGCAGATAACGGTCGATGGCTCCATCACTGCCCCCTGATTGGCGCTGGAGGATGGCGATAGCTTCGTCTTTGCTTTCGTCGATGAGTTCTCGGGCTTCGAGCCGCTGCACGAGGCGTTTGAAGATTGAGGTGTCACCGCCGCCTCGCAGGGTGATCAAAACCCGGCGCACGCTGCTGACGACGAGTGATTTTTCTCGTGGTTCGATGCTAGGCAGCGGAATAAAGGCAAGGCGCGGGCCAGCGACGGCTTGGTGGTTTTCGCCTTGGGCTTCTCCGTGACCAAGCACGAGGCATCGGCCTTCTTCGGGGCTTAACCCGGCGCTGCGGAGGAAGTCCGGCTGGCTGGCGGCATGACGCAACATCCCGGCGATATGAAGGCTGCGGCGAGCTGGATCAAAGGCCTTGAAGCTGGCACCATCAAGGCTGCGGAGGGCAAAGATGGCCCAGGGAACGGATGTGGGGTCTGAATCCCGGCGATAGCCCACGACTTGGTAATCCGAGAGAGGCGGAACGGGGGCGAATCCGCTGGTAGTGACGCGGTTGAGGAAGGCTTGATACCTCCGGGCTAGATCGTCGAAGGTGCCGGGCTTGGGAGCGCGGAGTTCGGCTTTGGGGGCATCGCTGCCGGGCTGCCAATTCTCGCCGGGGAGGGCTGCGATAGCCTGCTCTGGCACGATGGTGGCTGAGGCGACGACCAGATCGACTCCCCAGCCGATGTGGGTGATGGATTCCACGGCTTGGAAAAGCACGCTGCGGTGCTCGTCGAAGCCAGAAGGCAGCTCGGTGGTGGGCCAGAGGTAGTGAACAGCTCCCTCGCTGGGGAACACCATCGGGCGGATGGATTTCTCAGTGCGGTAGTTGGCGATGCTATCGTCTCCGCCTCGCGAAAGGGAGCGTCCAACGAGGTCGCCTGCGTTGTCGGGGACGTACAGGCGGTATCCCTGCGATTCACGCGCATGCGGGGCGATGATGGCTGGTGGCGGAAGCTGTTCCAGCCACTTGAGGGCGGGTTCGGCATGGCGCAGTCCACGACGTTCATTCCATCGCGCGGCGGATGCGGCGACGATGGCCTGATAAAGCCGCAGTGGCGATGGCGGCCACTCAGGCTCCCCGTGGTCGGCACGCCCGTGGAACGCGCCATCCAGGAAGCGGATGGTGATGCAGAGATGGTCAGGCATGGCGTGTGAAGGTTACTTTTTGGCTTTGGCCTTCTTTTCTTTACCCACTGCGTCTGCCTTTGCTTTTTCAGCATCGAATGGAACTTCGCGGCTTTCTCCGACTCCGAAGGCTTCGGCAGCAGCTTTGGCATACCTCAGGGCTTCCTCAGGTGTGACGGTGAATGGCTTGCGAGAACCGTTGGCATAGACTTCATCGGTCTTCCTCTCCTTGTCTGGATCAGAGACGAGAATGGTGCCTTGGCGCAGATAGCCTCCAGGTAGCTTGGTGAAGGCGACAAGCGCTAGGCCGAGGATGTAACGGCGCAGTTTCAGCGTCGCCTCGGCATCGGAGCCTGCGGTGATGAGCTTCAGAGCAGCGATGGCGAGCGTGGCATCGCGCCGGATGCCGCCTTTGGCGATGATGCCGCCGTGAGATCCAGTCGCAGGCACGTGAATGAATCCACGTTCAGCGTAGGCGTCCTTGGCGGCTTTGTCCGTGGCTTCGGGGAGAAGCCCGTTGCCAACGTATTCCGTGGCGGGAACGTATTGAGCTGAGCGGGTCAGCTTCCGCACGTTGTAGGCGCGGATGGTGGAGGCGATGAGGCGCGGCAGCTTAGCCTGTGTGTCGCGGGAATCCCACACGCCAAAGACAAGCGAGGTAGGCGCGATTTTGGCAAGGCTGGTGGCATTTCCATCCAGCAGTGCCTTGAAGGCATCTTGGAGGTCTTGCTGCAAGGAAGAGCAGCGGACGATGGCATCTCCGGCGCGGTGTCCTGCTTCCAGAAGATTGATTTTTTTGGCTCCGGCGGTGATGACGACCTGAGGAACTAGCGCGGCCTGATCAGGCTCGGCAAAGAGCGGCTCGATGCGATTGGCCTGGGAGCCGACGCTGTCCACAAGGGCGATGTTTTCGCCGTTCGGGTCGCCGTCGATGTTGTAGCCGCCGGGGAAGCCATCGCCCGAGGCGAAAGTGGATGGGAATAGCACGCCATCTGGCCCCTCGACGGGAATCAGAGGCTCGCGGGTGACGATGGCTGCGGGGCCATCGGCTTTCAGGTAGTGGTCGAACTGTTCAAGGATGTTGCTCATAGGATGTGTGTTGTGGTTTGGAGTTTGGCAGAAAGGAAGGCTTTGTGTTTGCGCTGACCGGTTCGATACCAGCTCTCGAATCGGTAGAGTTTTGCACCTGGGTCTGGCAGCAGGCCGGCAGCAGCGATGGGGGCTAACAAGGCCGGGATGGGGCGACTCCATGTGTGGTAGTCATACTGACGGGGCTTGTCCTTGCCCGCTGGCACGGGGCGCACGCGCTGAAGACCGATGAGGCACAGGAGTTCGGCAGCGGGTGACGCGATTGTAGTCAAACCGAGATCGTTCGGGGCAAAGCCGACATCTCGAGAGTGGGCGTTCGGTCCGCGACGGGCATCGAAGTAAAATGGTTCCACCTTTTTGACCGGATCATCGGGGTCATAGGCCACCATAGGCACATTGAGAAGATGCTCGGTGGAGAACTCCGGCTTGAGCATGGTGGCCTGCATGGCTTTTGCGATGCGGAAGCTCTCCATGGTGCCAGCCCAGACTTTGAGGTCACTGGAGGCACGGTCGCCGCCCTTCCACCAGTCGAGGCGCAGTCCGAAAGGCTCGGGAATGCGAATAGGTGAGGCTGTGCCGTCTGTCACATCCAGCATCACCAAAGATGCTGAGGTCAGCTTGCGGATGATTTCAGGCAGGTTGGTACCTTTGGCAATGTGGAAGGCTCCTTCCTCGAACCATCCTTCGCTCTCCGGTGTGAGACGAGAGGCGAGTTCGAGCAAGGCGCAGCAGGCGAAGTAGTGAGCGGGGTTCGTCACATCTACCTGCACGCGAGTGGTTGGGTCTGAATCAGGCATGATGAGCGGAGGGCAAAGGTTCGATTTCGGCGCTAGCGGCATAGTCGGCGGCGCGGAGTAGGGATTCGAGGTAGGCGAGGCCCCAGCGGCCAAAACGCCGCTGGAGACGGGCGAAACGCTGGGGCACCTCGGCGGCGGCTTTTTGAGTGGCCTCGTAGTCGGATTCGGGATCGAAGGTTTCATCCGCAGGCGACATCGGGAAGTGCGGGCGAGCGCGACCGTGATGGGCAGCGACGAGATGGAGCGTGATGTCTTTTTCCTCATCCGTGAGCGCTGCAAAGTCGCGGAGAAGGTCTGCATCTGCCTCTCTGTGCTCGCCGGGGGAAGAGACATCCAGCAGCGAACCGAACTCGTGGCGGTAGGTATCGAGTCCGGGCCGTGGGCGGAGCTTTTTACCGGTGGTAGGGTGCTTGCCTGATTTGGCGAAGCACTCTGATTTGTCGTAGTTCCCGATGCCCTGCTGCCAGTGGGAGCGGCGTTTGCCGAGGTCGTGTAGCTGGGCCGCGAGGATGACGCAGCGGCGCAGGGATTCAGAGAGTCCGAGCTTGGCAGCGATGTTGCGAGCATGGCCTACCACATCTGTGACATGCTTATCAAGATAGACGGCGGTGGTGCTGCCGGTGCTGTCTGCGCCCGATGCCTTTTTGGCCTCCAGCCAGAGCCAGTAGCGCTGAGATTCGTCTTCCACGGTTTCGCTGAGGTCTTCTTTGTCGATCAGGGCGTCGATGGACAGCTTCAGTCTGAGTTTCGAGAAGTTCGCTGGCACTTCTTCGTTTTCGCTCCATTCACGAACTCGCAATGGCTTGCCGTCTGGGCCTTCGAGGATGGCTGAGACATCAAGTTTGTCTGCTTTTTCCGGCGGAGAGGCTTTGCCTTCCAGCAGTCCACCTTCGGAAAGTCCGCCATGCTCTGGGGCTAGCAGCAGAGTGGCGTTGTGGAGCAGGGCTTCGTTGTCCTTGTCCGAGAGGTCAGCCAGAGAGTGGGAGCGGGAGACTTTGCCTTCACTGGAAATCAACCAGGGGTGAAGGTCGGCGGCTTTGGCATCGCCAAGACGTTTCATGATTTGAGCGAGTTCGTCCCGCACACGGTAGGAGGGCGAGCGCAGCAGCTCGTGAGGTTTGAGCGGATACTCGCTGAGCAGTTCCTCCGGGTCATAAATCTTCGCGAGTTCACCCGTGATGACCTCCACTTCGCTGCGCCAAGCGATTTGAGTCTCTGGGGGCTGCCACTCAGCCTCGCCGTGAAGATAGGGGGCGATAGGCGGGCGTCCAGGAAGTGGCTCACGGATGGTCGTCATGGCCCAGGCATCGAAAAGAATGTCGGTGGCGGGGCGGATGGTCGGGAGCGGTGAGAAGGCTCGGGTTCGCTCATTGGAGTTCAGTTTTCGGAGAGCTGCGGGGCTGGCGTCTCCGTTGAGCTGGCGCAGGAGATCCAGAGTGCGCTCACGAGCAGCCTCCATGGGGTCGAACTTGCTGTCGTCGGGATCAGTGTTTTTGAAGGTGGCTGGATAGACGACTTCAACCACGGTGTCCGTGAGTTTGCCAAAGCGGTTCACGCGGCCAAAGCGCTGTGCCATGCTCTCATAAGTGGAGAGGTCGCAGATGAGGTCGTCTGCGGAGAGGTTCACCCCTACTTCACCCGCGCTGGTGGCGACGAGGTAGCAGGTGCCCTCGTGCGGAGATTGTGCACTCTCTGGCCGAGAGGAGGGTGGCAGAAAGCGGCTCAAAATGGGCTTCTTGATGAGTCCCTCTCGTTCTAGGCCGCGCATGGTGCCGGTGAGGACTTCGTGAGGCAGCTTTTCAGCCTCTAACGCCGAGGCCACTTTCTGAACCGCATCGACGGTTCGGGCAAAAATCAGAACGGCACGGCCCGAATCGCGCCTAGCCAAGGCTAGTTCGCTGAGCTTTGCAGCCAGCGGAGCAAGCTTTTCATCCTCAATCTGGCTGAGCCGCAGATGTTTTCTGGCGCTCAGACGCTGGCGCACGACTTCGTTCTCCTCATCCGCTTGGGTCAGGGTGAAGGGCTTGCTGGAATCCCGAGCCGTGGCGGTGAGTTGCAGCACATGCAGTGGCCTAGCGTCACCGCAGCGCGATTGTTCCGCCACGATGCTGTCGAGCAGCTTTTGGAAGGCAGGCTCCAGATGAGCCTCGTCATGCACCAGCAGCACATCTTGCCCAAGGAAGGCCGCGTGGTGAGGTCGCGTTTTGAATCCGCAGCTGTAGCGACTGAAAAGTAGCCCACTGCCGATCATGTCCACCGTGCCCACGATCACCGCAGGCCGGGCGGGGTCAGCGCACCACTCTCGGTTGTCTGCAAACTGGCCACGCAACGTGCTCAGCGCCAACGGCACATCCACAGGCACTGCACATAGGGCTGTCAGCTTCGCGAGCAGATCGGGGTTCGACTTCAAACGCTCCCGAAGGCGCTCCACCTCGGCCGAGGTCTGGTCCACGACCGTCCGGCGGTTTACCACATAAACGAGCCGCCTCGGCACGCGATCAGGGTGCGTCAGCAGTGCGATCAGCCAGATCACAACGACTGAGGTCTTGCCCAAACCTGTTGGCAAGTCGGCGGCCTGTGGTGGACGCTTATCTTCGACCAAGCAGCGGTAGAAAGCCTCCTGCCACGGGAAGGGCTTGGAGCCGGTGAGATCGAGGAAAAATTCAGCGAATGGCGTCGGGGGCATGGCGGGGTCAGTCGGCTTTGGGTTGGCCTTTGCGCAGGGCTTTGGCTTTGCCTTCGGTGAGAGCTTTGAAGTTCTGCGGGGTGGAGATTTGGGTGCCGCTTTTGGATTCGAGTTCGCGGCGGGCATTGCCGGCGATGGTGCCTCCGGCTTTGGCGGCGCTCTGGTTGGGGAGGAAGCCTTGGGCGTCTTTCTTCTTGGCGATCTCGGTGGTGGAGGCTTCGCCGAGCATGGTGAAGATGAGTTCCAGATCGGTCATGTGATCCCGCAGGTTTTCCTTGGGGTTGGCGAGGGCTTTGAAGGCTTTGTATTCGGACGGGGTCATGCCGAAGGTGGCCTTGCTGATCTCGGCGGTGAGGATGGCGAACTCCCGCTGCTCCTTCACGCCGCGCTTCTTCCACTCGTCCGTGAGTTCATCGCGCACGGCGATGCCGCGCAGGCGCTTCTCGATCCAGTCTTCGGAGTAGCCTTTCTGCTCGTAGATCTGCCGCATGCGCTTGGCGGCGAGTTCGGGGTTTTCGATCTCCTCCAGCCGCTCGTAGCCGACCTTGGCAAGCCAGAGCTTGAAGGGCTCGGCCTTGGGAGATGGGATGGACTGGATGAGGCGGAGGAGCTGCTCCGTATCCGCCACATCGGTGAGGCGCTGCTTGCCGTCAGCAGCGGTCATTTTCAAAGCGTGACAGTTTGTCACGGTTTCATTTCCATCCTTCTTGAGGCGCTCTTTGAGCTTCCGCCAATAGGCTCCGGCATCCGTGCTTTCAGTGAGCACGGCGATGACATCGACGATGGCGAAATACCATTTCTCCTCGGCCTGGTTCCAAGCGCGGCGGACTTGTTTTTCTTCAAAGAGGGTGATGGCACTCATGATTCAGTCGTTGTTGGGGCTGTCATTAAAGCTGGTGGGCATTTGGGTCCTGGCTGCGGACACGCTTCCAAACGGCTGAATGCTGACGAGGAGCTGGCGTTGACCCTCGAACGCTGCCGTGAAGAAGGCACTGAAATCAGAGGGGGCATGCACGGAGTAATCTCTAAGGGGTTAGGTTGCTTTGATCTTGGGTTCCTAATCAAAGCGGCACAATCAAAAACTCGCCAAGATGCAGGCAAAAGAGGTGACGGCGCTTCATGATGGATCGAATGGGCTATTCAAATGGCGAGAGTGGCGCGCAATCGACGGTGATCGAGAGTTCGAGCCATTTTGGTTAGGTGAGAGTTCATACAGACAGCATGCTGCCACAGGGGGTAGGACATTTATGGGGGTGGCAGACGTTTTATTTTCCGGTTTTTTTGCGGGCATGCCCCAAGCAGTGCTCTGCATGTTGGAAGCGCATCCTCGTTGCGCAACGAGGTGTGCCTGCCCTCACTGAGTTGACACGGCGGTCGTGAGCATGAACTCACATGCAAATCCCCCTACTGCCCGGTGGCTGACTGAACAGGAACTGGCCGACCTGCTCCACATCAGTCTCCGCCACCTCATCAACCTGCGCAAAGCTGGCCTGCCCCATGTGATGCTCGGCGCGGTGGTTCGCTACG
>CANIZT010000133.1 GCA_947471905.1 Verrucomicrobiaceae bacterium | reverse complement strand
CGCCAGAGCAGCGTGTTGTCAGGATCGACGACCTGTTTGGCCTCATCGTAGCGTGTATCGAGCTGGTAAACACGACTGCTGACGATGTGCTTGATGAGTTTCTTGAGGCTCCAGCCATCGGCGATGAACTGCTGGGCAAGATAATCGAGCAACTCTGGATGCGACGGCCGCGCACCGCTCGCACCGAAGTTGTCCACGCTTTCAACCAAACCGCGGCCAAAGATCCAATGCCAGACTCGATTCACGGTCACTCTCGCTGTCAGTGTGTTCTGCGGCGAAGCGATCCAGTTCGCGAGTTCGAGGCGCCCGCTCGCGCCTTTTGCAATGTTAAGCTTCGTGCCATGCGCCATGAACTCAGGCACGCCGCGTGGCACGGCATCGCCTTCCTTGTCGATACTGCCACGGATGAACAACGGGCTGTCTGCGATCGCGTCGAAGCCGCTGCTGGATCTGCCGCGCGAGTTTGGCCCGCCCATGCTTGTATTCATGCGCGGGCGGCCTGTGGCAGGCGCGGAGGTGGGTTTATCAAAGGCACCCATGATGCGCGGCTTGGGTGTGCCGTCTGGATTGAAGGCGACGATGATCTCTGTCTCGATCTGTTTGGCGCGTGTGATGTGCCGAACCACGTCAAAGCTCGACATTTGATCCGAACCACCACCGCCACCTCGACGTGCAGCGAGCGCGGCATCACGACGCACCACGATCTTGTAATACTCAGCTTTTTTCTGTGCATAAACGGCGGGATCCATGCGGCGATCGATCTTTTTGAGTCCGGCGGATGCGGGAATCTCGATCAAGGTCGATGCATTGCGGCCCTGCACGCCGCCGATGGTACCAAAGCGTGTCTCCGTGCTCAGCAAGATGCCAGCGAGCGCGGTGTAGTCCTTCTGCGAGATCGGATCAAACTTGTGATCGTGGCAGCGGGCGCAGGAAACCGTCATGCCCATGAAGGCCTGCGAGAGGGTATCGATCTGCTCATCGGCGAGATCGACCGCAAACTGGCGTGGATCAGTGCCATTGAGCGGTTTCGGGCCCACGGCGAGGAATCCCGTGGCGATGAGCTTCTTCGCACGATCTGCATCGCCGGAATCAGGCAAAAGATCGCCAGCAATCTGCTCGCGGATGAATTGATCGAAAGGTTTGTCAGCGTGAAAGGCGTCGATCACGTAATCGCGATAGCGCCAGGCCTCAGGCATCGTCACATTGACATCACGCCCTGTCGTTTCCGCAAAACGTGCGACATCGAGCCAATGCCGCGCCCAGCGTTCGGCCAACTGACGAGTGTTGAGAAGACGATCGATGTCAGCAGTGGCACCCGGCGGTGGTGGAAGGCCGGTGAGATCGAGATAAAGCCTGCGCGTGAGCGTTTCAGCATCGGCATCGGCCACGGGCTTGAGGTTTTTCTCTTCCAGCTTCGCGAGGATGAAGCGGTCGATGTCCGTCCTGGCCCAGCTTGCGTCCTTTGGCTGCGGCACGCTGGGTTTCGCGAGTGGCTGATAGGCCCACCATGTTTTCGCTGACGACGCGTCATACGTTTTGGTGAAAACGGCGGCACCTTCACGGGGATCAGGAGCGCCCATCGTGACCCACCGCTCGAAGTCAGCGATCACACTGTCCGGCAGCTTGCCGCCTTTGTTTTTCGGCGGCATGCCTGTGTCGGGATCATGCCAGCGCAGTGCGGTGATGAGCAAGCTCTTGTTCAAGTCACCCGGCACGACAGCAGGGCCGTTTTCGCCGCCGCTGAGCAGACCGGCACGCGTGTCCAGGAGCAGTTCGCCCTTCACCTTCTCCGATTGCGCCGAATGGCAGGAATAACATTTCTCAACGAGCACTGGACGAATCTTCGCCTCAAAGAAGGCACTCTGCTCCGACGTGATGGCCGTGGCGCTGGTGGCAGCGAGAAGGAAGATGAGTCTCATGGTTGTGAGACTGAAACCAGCTTTGATGGGGAAGTTTTGCGTTCTGGGTTAGATAAACGCGGATTAATCTTCGCCGTCAGGCTCACTCACACCAGCGACTTCAAATAATCGCGCAGCGCCGGTGCGATGTCATCACGCTGGAGGCCGAAGTGGATGTTGGCTTTGATGAAGTCGAGCTTGTTGCCAATGTCGTGGCGTGCGCCGTCGTAGCGGAGGCCGTGCAGCGTTTCCTCGCGCATCAGGCTGGCCATGGCGTCGGTGAGCTGAAGTTCTCCGCCTTTGCCAGGAGGTGTCTTTTTGAGATGATCGAAGATTCGCGGCGAGAGGACGTAGCGGGCACTGACAGCGAGATTGGAAGGCGCATCTTCGGGTTTCGGCTTTTCGACGAAGGTGGTGGCACGAATGAGGCCGGGGGCAATTTCATCGCCACCGAGGATGCCGTAGCGACTGACTTTTTCGCTCGGCACTTGTTGCAACGCGACGGCGGAACCGCCGTGTTGTTCGACGACATCAGCAAGTTGACGTGTCACAGGCTTATCGCTGTTGCTGGTGACGACGGTGTCGCCGAGTAGCACGGCGAAGGGTTCATCACCGACATGATCCTGCGCGTAGAGGATCGCATCGCCGAGGCCGCCCATGACTGGCTGCCAGACATAGTGAATGCGCGCCATGTTTTGGAGATAACGCAATTCACCGAGATCCGCATCACGGCCTTTTTTCCCAAGCTCAAGTTCGAGATCAAATGCAGGGTGAAAATGTTCTTCAATCGCGCGCTTGGAGCGCGAGATGATGATGAGAATGTCCTCAATGCCGGAGGCGACGGCTTCCTCGACGACATACTGGATCACCGGCTTGTCCACGAGCGGCAGCATCTCCTTCGGCACGGCCTTTGCGATGGGGAGGAAGCGTGTGCCATAGCCAGCGGCGGGGATGACGGCTTTGCGGACGCGTTGGGACATGAGTCAGAGTTTTTTGAAGAATCCTTTGATGCCGTTGAGCAGGCCCTTGGCCTTGTCCTCGATGTCATTGCCCAGCAGGCTTTCCAGCTTCACTTGAAGATCAGGCTTCACCTCGGGATGCGAGAGCGAGCCGGTCACGGTGAGATCGAAGGCCAGCCGTCCGCGACTGTCGGAAAGACCTTCGACGATGAGTTGTGAGAGTGTCTTGTTTACCCCGCGACTGGCGATGCCGTTCACGACGCTTTGCTTGAGCGCATCGCCACAGGAAAGGCGGGTAAGCAGGCCCTGCTGGTCTTTGGCAAAGTCCATCCATGAATCGCGCTTAATGGTGTACTCGTAGTCCGGCAGCGAAAACTGCGTGTCACTGCGAAAGCGAATGGCTTGATCACGGTAATGCACGGCGGCGGCAACATCCTGTGCGAGCGTGCCGCCGATGCGAATGGCGCTGATGTCGATGCCGTATTTCATCAGCTTGTCGAGATTGCTCCCTGCCGCCTCGCCGATGGTCACGTTGCCGCCGATAGCGGAGCCGCGGTCGATCACGAGGTTCAGATCGGCCGCTGGCGACCATATCAGCGTGGCGGGATCGACGGGGTTCACGTCGCCGTCTCCATGCAGGGTCATGTTGGCAAACTGCACCTGTCGCATTTGTCCCCCGACCTTCGCCATGCCATCCACCACGATCTTGGCGGCCAGACGAACGTGCAGTCGGTTGTGCGCCATGAGATCAGCGGGGTCGATGTCTATCTCCGTTAGAGCGAGGCTGAAATCGCTGATGTCGGCGTCAAACTTCGACTCTGTGTCCTGATTCGTGATCCGAAAGTGCGCCTGCTCGATGCTGATCTCCTGGAGGGCGAGGCGTTCGGCCCTGGCGTGCTTGGGTTCCTCCGGCACGTCCAGCAACGGCGCAGCGACGGAAGACGGCGGCGCACCGGGAACACCGGGATCAACCGCCACGGGCGGCGCTGTTTGAAGCGGAATCGCACGCGGCACTTCCTCCTGCTGCATCTGCGCCAGCTTTTCCGCTGGTGGCTGAAACAACGCCTGCAAGGAACTCCCTTGTGGGCCGATGGATTCATTCACATCGAGACCGATGAGGCGCAGCACGCGTGGAAAGAAGTGTCGATGCCACAGGCCCTCGGGCACCAACTCGACGTAGGCCATCTCGATCTGCACCGGTGCATGCTTGAGCGGAGGGCGGGCGGCGATGTGAGTGCCGGCATACTGATCACGTGGACCAATCTTGATGCCTGAAAGCCGCAGATTCGGCGGCCAGGCAAACAGGGCGAGCGAGACATCGTCGAGTTCGACACGCGCATTGATGTTCTTCTCCGTCTCGAGGACGAGGCGTTCTTTGTTCACATACCGGCGCAACCACCAAGCGCCGCCCAGCGGGGCGGCCACGGCAAGCAGCAGGGCTAGGCCGATCAGGGAAAGCAGGATACGGGAGATCTTCATGGTCTGAACATAAGCAGACGGACGCGCTTGGAAATTTGAGATTTGAAATTTGCAGCGACGAATCCCGGCTATTGTCGCCACCCCGTTTCAACCCCTCCGCCCTCTTTCCCATGTCCATTCGCGTCCGCTTTGCTCCTTCTCCCACCGGTGATCTTCATGTCGGAGGCGCGCGCACGGCCTTGTTCAACTGGCTGATGGCCCGCAAGCACGGCGGCACGTTCGTGCTGCGCGTGGAAGACACCGATGGTGCTCGCAACACGGCGGAAGCCGCCGCTGGCATCCTCAAGGGCATGCGTTGGCTCGGGCTGGACTGGGATGAGGGCCCCGATGTCGGCGGTGACTGCGGCCCGTATTTCCAAAGCCAGCGCAAGGACCTCTACGACGCCTATTTCAAAAAACTGGAGGACGCCGGCCGCGTCTATGCCGAGCACGACGGCGCGATGCGCTTCAAATTCAGCCGCACCGCCATCACCGTGCATGATCTGGTCTGCGGGGATGTGACCTTCGCGCCCACCGAGGAGCCGGACATGACGATCCGCCGCCCGGACGGCAGCTACATCTTCCATTTCGTCAATGTCGTCGATGACATCGAGATGCGCATCTCGCACGTCATTCGCGGCGAGGATCATCTCTCGAACACCTGGAAGCACATCGACCTCTTCAACGCCTTCGGTGCCACCGCGCCGACCTACGCGCACATCCCGCTGATCCTGAATCCGGACGGCACCAAGATGAGCAAGCGCGACGAAGGCAGCGCCATCGAGCACAGCTACATGAACGCCGGGTTCCTGCCCGACGCCGTGTTCAATTACCTCTGCATGCTCGGCTGGACACCGAAGGCCGAGAGCGAAAAACTCTCCCGCACCGAGCTCACCGCGCTGTTCGACGCCGACGCCATCCACAGCAGCAACGCCAAGTTCGATCTCAAGAAAGCCCAGTGGTTCAACGCCCAGTATCTGCGCGAACTGAGCCCCACGGAACTGCTGAATCACGCCAAGCCCTTCCTGACTGCCAAAGGCCTCGCCTGGACCGATGACGCGATGGCCGCTGCCGCCGTTCACAGCGTGCGCGAGAAAGTCAGCCTGCTCACCGAGCTGCCCGAGTGGGCGCATTACTTCTTCCGCGAGGATTTCCCCTTCGAGGCCGATGTTGTAACCAAACTGAAGGCCAAACCCGAAAACGCCGTCCTGCTCAAGGTCGCGAGCGATCAACTCACCCAAGCCGCGGAATGGACCGAGCAGAGCGTGCATGACGCCGTCGAAGCCGCCGCAAAGGCTCTGAGCGTGAAGCCCGGCGCGATGATGCCGCTGCTGCGTTTTGCGCTGAGTGGTCAGTCACGTGGTCCAGGCGTGACGACGATTGCGCATTTGATTGGAAAGGAGAAGACGCAGGCGAGGATTCAGCGGGCGTTGAGTAACGTTCTTGGCACCTAGAGCAGAGCTCAATAAAAATGTAGGCCATTCGGTAGCAGCCATACAAGACAAATGCACCCCGGACAACTTCACCCAAATGAACTGGAGTGCGCAATTCTTGAACGAATCGCCCGCGATGAGCAATGGCTCCAAGGACCATTCGCTAATCTGCATGTTCTAAGCAGGGAATACACTGGCGTTGGATGCTACACCAACTTTGTTTGTGATTTGCCTGAGGCAGCAGGCGACCGCTTTCCAGGTCTCAAGCCATTACTCCGCTTGCCAAACGTTCCAAACGGGATGGGAGCTATTCTTTGGTGTCGTGGCCGACTACCAGAGTGCTTGGAATTATTCACCTACGGTGACGACCACTGGAACGGAACTTATGAAGGCTTTTACTTCGAGGAGAGCAGTGACGTATGATCAAGGAAGTCAAATAACGTTCATTCCAACCCACCGCGCATAGCTCTCCGCCACCTGTTCCGGTTTGAGCGCCACGATCTCCGGCACGTCGTAGGGATGCAGTTCGCGGAGGCGTGATTCGAAGCGGGGCCAGACGGCGGGCGTGGTTTTGAAGATGGCGAGGACTTCGGCGGCGGTTTCGACCTTGCCCTCCCAGCGGTAGATGGATTCGATGGCGGGGATGAGATTCACGCAGGCGGCGAGTTGCGATTCCACCAGCGCCGTGCCAGTCTCGCGTGCCTTGCCGAGGTCCGGGAAGGTGCAAAGGACGATCAGGATGTCGTTCATGACCGCCAGTGTATGAGATCTGCCTTCATCGACAAGCTTATCAAACGCATGGACCGCCTGGAACCGGGCGAAGTCCAGGGCATCGTGCTGGAGCTGCTGCGGGAGAAGAAATTTCAGGAGAAGGTGTTCGAGGCCTTGCAGGAAGGCGTGATCCTGCTCGATACCGAAGGCAAGGTGAGCTACGTGAACCGGGCCGCCTGCACGTTTTTCGGCATGCAGCAAGATCAGGTGCTGGGACAACGCCTCGCCCAAGGCGTGCGTGGTCTCGACTGGAACGAACTGCTCAAGCCCGGCACGGTGGTGAGCCGCGATCTGGAGGTGTTTTATCCCGAGAACCGCTACCTGAACTTTTACATCACCAGCATCGACGATGACTCGCCGCTGGGCTTCGTGATGCTGATCCGCGATGTCACCGAGACACGCAAGCGCACCGAGGAGCAGCTCGAAAGCGAGCGCTTGAACGCCTTCACGCTCCTCGCGGCCGGGGTGGCGCATGAGCTGGGCAATCCGCTTAATTCATTGACGATCCACCTCCAGCTCCTCGAACGCCGCCTCAAGAAGATGGGCGCGAAGGGCGAAAGCCTGCGCGAGCACCTGGACGTGGCGACGGGCGAGATCCGGCGGCTGGATTTCATCATCGGGCAGTTTTTGGCGGCGATCCGGCCCACGCAGCCGCAGCTCCAGCGCGTGCAATTGCGCGAGTTGCTGGATGAATGCGTGCGCTTCCTGCAGCCCGAGATTGAGCAGTCGAAGGTGAAGCTCAAACTCGACCTGCGGGCCGATCTACCCGCCATGCCGCTCGATCCCGGCCAGATGAAGCAGGCAGTGTACAATCTCATCCGCAACGCCTGCCAGGCCATGCCGAATGGCGGCACACTGACCATCAACGGCACCTTCACCGACTATGAAGTGCGCCTGAGCTTTGAAGACAGCGGCAAAGGCATCAGTCCCGAGCAGATGGGCAAGCTGTTCCAGCCTTTTGCCACCACCCGCAGCACCGGCACCGGTTTGGGCCTGCTCATCGTGCGCCGCATCATCCGCGAGCACGGCGGCGAGATCGACATCGAGAGCCGCGAAGGTTTGGGCACCCGCGTGAGCCTGTGGCTGCCGCTGGTGGAGAAGAAGGTGCGGCTGCTGGAAGCGGGTGCGGAAACGGCCAAAACCGAAGGGTTATCGGCGAAACCTAGCCCAAATACCTAGGCCGAACCTTTGCGTCCTAAAGGTTGACCTAGCGCCCGTAAGCTGCCAGCCTCTCCTCCCTATGTCCGACCAACCCAATCCAAAACCCGCCCGTAAACTGAATCCCGCCCTCTCGAAGCCCGTCCAGCCGGATGAGATCCTCGCGAAGGTGATCGGTTCCACGCCGCTCTCCCGTGGTGAAATGACCAAGAAGCTCTGGGAATACATCAAGAAGAACGGCCTGCAGGATCAGACCAAGAAGACCAACATCAACGCTGACGAGGCACTGAAAGCCGTCTTTGGTGGCAAGAGCCAGGTGACCATGTTTGAGATGACCAAGCTCGTCTCTGCGCACGTCAAGTAAGCGGCAGCCGCCGGTTCGCTTGATTTTGAAAAGATGAATTGCCTGACCACGGCATCGTGGCCGGTGCCCCAAAGAGATTTGGGGCACCTATCAGGCCTGAGGCACAGCCCAAACCCTCACAATCATGAGTATCATCAGCGAAAACCACCTTGCGACCCGTTTGAGATTAATTGCCTTAATGCGGATTAAATCACCACACCGCCCCACTTGGCATCGCTGCACGAATGGCAAGTCTGACGGTTCCCCCACCCGTGAAAGACAACGCAACTGGCGGACGAGTTTCGCAAGTGCCACCTCCACTTTCCCACTGGGCTCTTGCTCACACTTTCCGATATCGCTGCTCAAGTCGAGCTCCTGACCCGTTTCGCAGGAGGTGCGAATCTCCGAGTTTACCTGGGACTATTGCTGGGTGTGGGTGGCCCGTGCATTGAAGCGTTCGGAAAGTAAGGAAAATTTGATCTGCCGAATTTGCGGACCGTGAAGTAACAAGGAGTTGGCGCCGCTTCGACTTTCAGGCGCACCCACGGTGTTGCCGTTGGTTGCCTCGAATCTGCGCGTGCTCCGAGTCAAAGCGGTTACTCAATTCGTCGAGAAAAACTACTAGCGCTCCTTCATTACCGCCCCTGCATGTATGATTGGTAGCCGTTGCGCTGCTGTGGCACAGGGCCTCCATGATTGTGGCCGTCGCCTTGGTAGTGCTGATGGTTGCCGCCGTAGTAGTACTGGCCGTTGTGATAGTACCGGCTGTCATAGTTGCGTCCTTGGTAGCTATACCTGCCGGTTTGATACTGCCCGCCGGAGTAGTAGCGGTTGTTGTACTGGTAGGCGCTACCGCTGTAGTTGCGGGGCAGTGTCGAGTAGGTGTTGAAGCCGCTGCCGTAACCGTTGCCAGCATAGCCCGGATCGACGCAGGAAGTCATGGCAGCGCTGAGGACGAGGGCGAGAAGGAACAAGGATGTGTTGAGTTTCATGGATGTGGGATGTTGTGGGGTTGATTAAAGCCGCCCGGTAACGAGCAGGACGATGAGAATGATGACGACGAGGCCGGCACCGCCGCCCAGGTAATGGTTGCCGGTGCTGAAGCCGTAGCCGCCGCCTCCAAGGAGCAAAAGAATGAGCAGGATGACGATGATGTTCATGGATGTGTGGGTGTTGGTGTTATTGAAAAGGAATGATGGGTGGGTTGCGTCCGCGGAACCATGGGGTGTTCACCCCGTTTGCAGCGCGCTTGAAAATCTTGTCACAATGCGATGACGGGACTCTGCTGCTGGAAATGTTCATGCACGCGCGCCATGATCTGCCGGTTGGTCATTTTGTCAGAGGTTTCTACCACCACGATGCAGTCGTTGGGCCTGGCTTCTTCAAGCTGCGTGCGCAGGTGGCCCTTGGCTTCGCCTGGCCCCATGATCAAGACCGCACGTGCATCGTGTAGGCAGGCGATGATCTCAGCGTAGTAGCGATGGAGCTGCGCGGTGTGCTTCCGTTCGTTCACATCATCCGCCGCAGTCAGCAGGGCTTCATGTTGTTCGGTGGCGTGTTTTCCATCAACGTGGCCGGGATGCCGCTGCGCGTCGGACATGATTTCCTGGACTTCATCGCCTGCGCCGCCATGCGGAACAAGCACCGCTCTTCGCTGATCAAGCCACAGGCCCATGTTGGTTTTCATAGAATAAGTTTGGTTGAATGTTTCTCGTCTGTCTGTTCACCCGACTGCTGCCATATGACACACCCCAGGGAGTGACGGCTCATGCGTTGGGGCCTCGGTCTCGAGCTGCTCGATAGCCGCCACGACTTCCGATGCCGCATCAGCGCCCAACGGCTTGATGTCATTCGTGGCATGCTCGCTGAGCGCCTGCTGATTGCTGCGCGTGCGTGCCAGCTCTGTGAGGGCCTGATTCGTGGCCTTGTCCTCGTCGAGGATCTCTTGGAGAATGTCGGCCGCTTCTGTGTTGTGTAGCACAGCCGCCCAGTCACGCAGGCAGCCATACGATGCGATCTCGTAATGCTCGATCTTTTGCACGGCGGCGATCAGCGCCGCGTTGACGACGGGGAACCCTCGGAAGCGGGTCATGATGTCTTGGCTCTCATTCACGAAGGCGATGGTGGCCTCGCTTGTTTTCCGGCGGGTTCGCTCGCCGAGGGATTGGAAAATCAACTCGATCTTTGCCACGTGCGCTTTGGTCTCCTGCAAATGGGACAGGATCGTCGTCTGCAAATGCTGGCAGGTTGCCGCCGCCGCCATCTGCGGCATGGACCAGACGAGCCTGGACTCGGTGTCATAGATTTCCGCGAGTCCATCCAGAAACAATTTTTTGAGCGTCTTCATAAAAATATCCAGAGATCCTGCTCAGGCGAAACTGAAGCGGGGCTCGGATACTTGCGCTGTTTGCGGCTTAAACGACGAGCGGTAGGGCGGCAACGGCTCGCTGGTGGCGCAAATGTCATTTCCACCGGCCTTGCTGAGCACTTCCTTCGCCAGCGTGATTTCATCAGCCGTCCCCGCCTGCACCGCGAGCAGAATGCGTCCCTCCTTGACCCTGACCTGATAAAGCCTGGCCTTCGGCAACGGGACGCCAAGGCGGCACAAACCATCCACCATGTCACCCAAGGCGGCAGCCATCGGCCCCACGGCGGAAAGCACGGAGATACCCTGAATGGAGAACGCCGCACCTTTCAAGCGCTGGACCATCTGGTCGGCTTGAAGGCGGGAGAAAGCGATGCAGAAGACAGAGTTTTGGTTCATGCGAGTGTGGGTCTTTCTATCGGAAGCCGCCGTCGTTGCAGGAGGATGATTGTCAGCAGCGGCATGATCCTAGCTGCGGACACCTTGCTGATGCCATGGGGTCTTCACCCCAGTG
>CANIZT010000132.1 GCA_947471905.1 Verrucomicrobiaceae bacterium | reverse complement strand
GTCTGAAACGCGGCTGGACCACCTGCGAACTGCAATCGCCCAAGACACCGACGGTGAACGACTACGTGAAGCTGCGCACGCGCATCCTGAAAGGCGAATCCGACTTCCTCGACAACCGGATCGAGCCGAGTGGTGAAGTGGTGCATGGCGGCAAGACCGCTTTGAAGACGGTTTCTGTCCCAAAAAGTCGCAGCATGATCACAGCGAAAGCATCGCTCTCCACGGAGCTGCTGCATTTCGTGAAGGGCGACGACGTGTGGATGTCGGTCTGGTGCTACGTGCCTTCTGGCAGCGGGATGCCGTTCACGGTGCTGGACCTGGAGACGACGTGGATGAACGAGCATCCAGGCATCCGCATCGTCATCTCAGACGGGAAACACGCGTGCTTTCAGATCAAAGGTGCCGGACACGCCTATTACCGCCAGCAGCAAGGCCGCGAGGTGACGTTCCCGACGGGCCGGTGGGTTCAGCTCAAGTCGCATCTCAAGCTCTCTGAAAAAGACGATGGCGTGATCGAACTGTGGCAGGACGGGCGGAAAATCATCGACACCCATGGACAAACCCTGATCCTGGCCAACACCATCTACAACAGCCTCGAGATCGGCATCAGCGCCTACAACGAGCAGGACAAATCTGCGACGCTGTATGTGGACGACGTGTCGATCTCCAATCAGCCGCTCCAGGAGTGATGCGCGGCAAGAGACGCGTTGGAGCGCCCGTAGTTTGAGACGCTCATGATTGCCCGCTGGAACATCCTTTTGCTCATCTTGTTCACCTCCTCACTCGCTGCGGAGGAATTGAAGGTGCGCCCGGCTCAAGCGATGGGTCTTTTGAAGACGCAGTGCCTGGGCTGCCACAACGCGGAGAAGAAGAAAGGCGGTCTCTCGCTGGAGACGCGCGATCTGGCGCTCAAGGGCGGCGAGAACGGCACGGCGCTGAAAGCGGGCGATGCGGCGCACAGCGCGCTGATCACGGCATTGATCGATGCCGGTGATGCGCACATGCCGCCGAAGAAGCAGATGCCGGAGAAGCAGATCAACCTGCTCAAGGCCTGGGTGAACGCGGGCGCGGCCTGGGATGATGCAGCGTTGAAGAAGTTCGGCGAACTGACACCGGCGGACAAGCTGGTGGCCCAGCCCGTCGGTCATGCACCGGCGACGACGCTGGCGCTGAGCGCGAACGGCAAGTGGCTGGCCGCAGGCGTCGGGAATCGCGTGGTGGTGCGGGATGTGAGTGCGAAGGACGCTCCGGTGATTGCCACACTGGAAGGGCACAAGGATGTGATTCAATCGTTGGCATGGAACAGCGATGGGACACGATTGGCGGCGGGCGGTTATCGCTCCGTGCTGGTGTGGAATCCGGCGGATTGGAGCAAGGTCGCTGACACACTGGCTGCACCACTCGAAGGCCGTGTGACTGGCATGATCTTCCTGCTCGACAACACGACGCTGATCGTCGCCGACGGTGCCACGAGCGTGAAAGGCGTGCTGCATCGCTGGAAGCTCGGCGAGGCGAAGCCCGCGCAGACGATTGAAGCACATGCGGACAATGTTTTGAGCCTCGCGATCAGCAACGACGGCAAACAGATCGCCTCCGGCGGTGCGGACAATCTCGCGAAGGTGTGGGACGCGGCCACCTTCAAGGAAATCGCCAAGATCGAGGGGCATGTGGGTCATATCACGGCGCTCGGCTTCAGCACGGACGGCAAATGGCTCGCCACCGGATCGGCGGACAAGGATCTCAAGGTGTGGGACATCGCCAGCAAGGAGATGCTAATGCTCCTCGGAGACAAATACGCCGGTGTGAACGCGCTGCTATGGTCCCCCGACTCGACCAGCCTCACCTACCTCACCGAAAAAGGCGGCGTGCATGGCGTGACTGAATTGAAGACGCACGATGGTGTGCGGCTGGCCTTCACCTCCGGCAAAGAGAAGAAGCTCACCACACTGGATGGCGTGCCGAATGCAGCAGTGATGAGCGCGGACGGCAAAAACATCTTCGCCGCCAGCGACGCCGGCGATGTCTTCCGCCTCGATGAAAAACAAGCCATCACCAAACTCACTTCTCCCAACTCATCACCCGTAACTCCTAACCCCAACGCACTCTCCTACACCAAGGACATCCTGCCGATCCTCAGCAAGGCCGGCTGCAACCTCGGCTCCTGCCATGCGAAATCGAGCGGGCAGGCAGGCTTCAAGCTTTCCATCTTCGCCTTTGATCCGAAGACCGATTACATGGAGGTCGTGAACGATTCGCGTGGCCGTCGTGTGTTCCCCGCGCTGCCGGAGGACAGCCTCATCCTGCAAAAGGCCACCGTGCGCGTGCAGCACGAAGGCGGGCAGCGCTTTGAACCGGACTCGCCATCAGCGAAGACCATCGCGGACTGGATTCGGCAAGGCATGCCGTTTGAGACGCCGAACCAGCCTGCACTGGCGGGCATCGAGGTCACGCCGGGTGAGAAGACCTATCGCAAGAGCGAGGAGCAGGCGCTGAAGGTCACCGCGAAATACAGCGACGGCTCCACGCGCGATGTCACGGCGCTGACGGATTACATTTCATCGGAGAAATCAATCGCGGCGGTCGATGAATCCGGAAAGATCAAGACGAGCACTGAAAGCGGCGAGACGGTCATCGTGGCCCGCTACATGGGCCAGGTGAGCATTTCGCGCGTGGCGGTGCCTGCTGAGAAACTGTTCCCAGCAGAGAGCTATGCAAAGCTCACGGTGCGCAACGAGATCGACAAGCTCGTCTATGCCCGCCTGCAAAAGCTCGGCCATCTGCCCAGCGAGACGTGCAGCGACGCGGAGTTCCTGCGCCGCAGCACGCTGGATGCCATCGGCGTGCTGCCAACCATTGAGGAAGCGCGCAGCTTCCTCGCGGACAAAAACCCGAAGAAGCACGAGCAGTGGATCGAGCAACTGCTGCAACGTCCCGAGTGGGCCGATCACTGGGCCATCAAGTGGGGTGATCTCATTCGTCCGAATCCTTCGCGTGTCGGCGTGAAGCCGGTGTATCTGCTCGACCAATGGATCCGTCAGAGTTTCCGCGAAAATAAGCCGTGGGACCGCTTTGCGACCGAACTCCTCACGGCTGAGGGCAACACGCACAAGAACGGCCCCGTCGCCATCTGGCGAGACAAACGCGAACCCATCGACGCCGCCACGTTCATCGGTCAAATCTTCCTCGGCGTGCGGCTGGAGTGCGCCAAGTGCCATCATCATCCGACGGAGAAATGGGACCAGACCGACTACTACCAGATGGCAGCGTTCTTCACGCAGATGAAACGCAAGGGCCAGGGCATCTCCGCGCCGATCAGCGGCGAGCCGGAGCAGTGGTGGTTTTCTCCAGGTGCGGCAAGCATCGAACATCCGGTGACGAAGGCCGCGCTGAAGCCACGTCCGCCTGCCGAGAAGGAAATCCCCATCGCCGAAACGCAGGATCCACGTGCCGTGCTGGCCGATTGGATGACGAACCCGAAGAACCCCTACTTCGCACAAGCCGTGGTCAACCGAACCTGGTCCAGCTTCATGGGCCGCGGCATCGTTGATCCTGTGGATGACTTCCGCGCCTCGAATCCACCCAGCAACGGTCCGCTGCTCGACTGGTTGTCCCAGGATTTTGTGAAGCATGGCTACGATTTGAAGCATCTGATGCGCACCATCATGCTATCGCAGATCTATCGTCTTAGCAGTTTGCCGAACGAGACAAACATCGCCGATCTCAAGAACTACAGCCGCAGTTACCGCCGCCGTTTGCCTGCCGAGACGCTGCTGGATGCCGTCTGCGAGGTCACCGAGATCAAAGAACCCTTCTCTGGCATGCCGCCCGATGCTTTGGCCAAACAGACGTGGAATCACAAGCTCGAAAGCCAGTTCATGGACGCCTTCGGTCGTCCGAATGCCAGTTCTGAGTGCCCCTGTGAGCGCGACGCGAAACCCAGTGTCGTACAGGCCCTGCATCTGATGAATTCCACCCGACTTCAAGCGATGCTCATCGACAGCAAAGGTCGTGCGTCAAGACTGACCAAGAGCACTCTCACGCCCGCGCAGATCATGGAAGAACTGTATCTCGCGTGCTACTCACGCCTGCCGACAGCGGATGAAGCAGCGATAGCGGGCAAAGCACTCGATGTGGGAGTCGCGAACCGGCAGGCGGCGATTGAAGACGTGCTGTGGAGCCTGCTGAACTCGGCGGAGTTTGTGTTTAATCACTGATCCCGGCTTTTTGTGCGCTTTCGCAAGAACTCATTCTTGCACCCGTAATTTGGATGTCTTTCCCCCAACGAATGTCTCGTCTCACCCATAACTGCGCAGGTCACATGCGCCGCGATTTCCTGAAGCTTGGTCTTACTGCCGCGGGTGGTGGTCTTGGCTTCACTGATCTGCTGCGCGCACGAGCCATGGCGGCCACAGCTCCGCAACCTTCGCTGGCACGGCCTGTGAACTGCATTCTGGTATGGCTGGATGGCGGACCTTCGCATTACGAAATGTTTGATCCGAAACCGGATGCACCAAGCGAGATTCGCGGCGAGTTCGGCACGATCCCGACGAGTGTTCCAGGCGTACGGTTCTCCGAATCCGTGCCGCATCTCGCCAAGGCGGCCGACAAGTTCACGGTGCTGCGCAGCGTGACGCACAAGGATCCGAATCATGGCGGCGGCAATCATTACATGATGACCGGTGCGCCGACGCCGGTGCCAGTGGGCTGCGGCGCGTTTGTAACCTTCCATCCATCCTTCGGTAGCGTGGTGAGTTACAAGCGCGGCGTGCAGAATGGTCTGCCTGCGTACATGACGCTGCCAAGCATCACCCGCAGCGGCGGACCAAATTTTCTCGGCGCGGAGCATGCGCCGTTCGTCGCCGGTGGCGATCCGAACTCCAAAGGCTTCAAGGTGCGCGATGTGGTGCTGCCTTCCGAGATTTCCGATGCACGCGGTCTTGCCCGTCGTGACTTGCGTCACTCGCTGGATCGCATGAAGCGCCTGAATGATGCCGTGGCAGAAGATCCGGCGGTGAGTTTCGATACCTTCTACGGCCAGGCGGTCGATTTGATCGCCTCGAAGCCAGCGCAGGAGGCTTTTGATATTTCGCGTGAAGACGACAAGACACGCGATCTCTACGGTCGCAACGATCTTGGCCAGCGCATGCTGCTGGCACGTCGTCTCGTCGAAGTGGGCGTTCCATTTGTCACCGTGAACTACGGCGGCTGGGATCATCACCGCGAGCTGTTCAAGACCTGCAAAGGCGAGTTCATGCAAAAGTTCGACCAAGGCATGGCCGGATTGATCACCGACCTCGACCGTCGTGGCCTGCTGGAAAGCACGCTGGTCATCGGATTGGGAGAATTTGGCCGCACGCCGAAGATCAACAAGGACGGCGGCCGTGATCACTGGCCTGGCGCGATGAACATCCTCTTCGCAGGCGCGGGAGTGCCACGCGGCGGCATCGTCGGTGCCACCGATCCCAAGGGCTACTACGCCAGCGAAAACATCTACTCACCGGAGGACTTCGCCACCACGCTTTATACGAAGCTGGGCATTGATCCGCATCAGGTTCTTCACACCAACACCGGACGTCCCGTGCAGCTCATCAACGGCGGCAGACCGATCCGCGAGCTGTTTGCGTGATGCGTGCGCGTGCGAGTTTGGTCACGCTGCTGTTTGGGGTTGCCGCAGTGCAAGCGGCTCCGCCGGGCTTTGAAAGCATCTTCCCGGCGGGCGGGCAGGTGGGCGGTCGAGTAGAGGCCATGGTTGCCGGCAAGGGGCTGGAGAAAGACTCCCCGCTTGCTTGGTCGAGCGACCCTAAAATCGTGCTGCTCGCCGGTGACAAGCCAAAGAAGTATTTCCTCAGCATCGCCAAGGACGCTCTGCCGGGCCCCTGCCTCGTGCGGTTTTACGCCGATGACGGCGCTACGCCGCCGCGCATCATCGAAGTCGGCAAATTCGAAGAGTTCATTGAGAAGGAGCCGAATGACGTCATCGCTGACTCCAAGACGAGCGAGGCGAAGATGAACGTGACGATCAACGGCGTGCTGGAGAAAGCGGGCGATGCCGATACGCATGCGATCCGTGTGCAGAAGGGCAAAAGGATCACGCTGGAGCTGCATGGTTACGCTCTCGGCTCGCCGATGGACCCCGCGTTGCGGCTGTTGAACGAACGCGGCACCGAAATTGCCGCCGGGCATGACACGACCAACCTCGACCCACGTATCGACTACACGCCCTTCGCTGATGGGAAGTTGTTCGTGCAGGTCTTCGCCTTCGCGCACCCTCCCGCCGCCGATGTAGCCCTCAAAGGCAGTGCCAATCATATTTACCGTCTCACCGTCACCAATGAGCCGAAGAAAACAGCCCAATTAAGTGAAGCGAAGACGATCGCAGTTCCGACAACGATCACCGGCTGCATCACGAAGGCCCGCGAGGAGGATGTTTTCAGCCTCACCGCGAAGAAGGGCGATGATTTGCAGATCGCCGTTCGCGCCCAGGCCATCCGCAGCCCGTTGGATGCCACGTTGCGCATCGAAGATGCCGACGGCAAGTCGCTGCAACAGGCGGACGATGGCGACAAAGAAAACCTCGACCCGTCACTGCGCTGGAAGGCACCGAAGGACGGCGAGTTCAAGCTCGTGATCGCTGACCGCTTCCATCAAGGCAGCGCCGATCATGTCTATGAACTCTCCGTGAAGCCTTTTGCTCCCTCACTCGTAGGAACGCTCGACACACACGCTTATCGTTTGGAAGCTGGCAAAAGCGTCGAAGTGAAGCTCAACGTGAAAGCCAGCGGCACGTTCACTGGCAAGATTCAGGCACGTGCCACGCAACTGCCGGCTGGAGTCACCGCCGAGGCCGTTGATGTGCCGGCGAAAGGCGGCGATGTGAAACTTATGCTCAAAGCAGTGGCGGATGCAACAGCCAGCCAGGCCCCGTTTACGGTGGAGATCGTCACCAGCGCACCGGATGCGGTGCTGACCGTGCTGGCGAGCTATGCGATTCCCTTCACCGAGCCACGCGGCGATCTGCTCATCATGTCCGACACGCATCCGTGGCTCACAGTGCCCGCGAAGAAGCCGTAACCGCTCCCCAACCGCCGCCGCCGGGCGTTTCGATGATCACGCGATCTCCGGCCTGCGCTTCAAACGTCGTGCAGCCAGCGAGCTTCGTGCTTTGACCATCACGCACGAGAGTTTGCTGACCTGTTTGCCCTGGAGAACCGCCATGCAGGCCAAACGGAGCCTCCACGCGATGCTGGGTTAGCAAGCTGACCGTCAGCGGCTTCACGAATTCAAATTCACGGATCACACCATCGCCACCACCCCATTCTCCTGGCCCGCCCGAACCACGGCGAATCGCAAACTGGCGCAGACGCACGGGATAACGCTGTTCGATGATCTCGGGATCAGTGATGGCGGTGTTGGTCATGTGCGTGTGCAGCGCATGAGCACCTTCATATCCTTCACCAGCCCCCGATCCGCCGGCAATCGTCTCGTAGTAGCCAAACTGGCCGCCACCGAAGAGGAAATTGTTCATCGTTCCTTGGCTGCACGCCTGGAGATCAAGCGCCTTGATCAATGTGTCCACGAGCCGCTGGCTGACTTCGACATTGCCACCGACTACAGCAGGATCATTGGCAGGATTACCGGTGAAGACGGGATTGAGCAAGGATGTGGGGCAGATGATCTCAACGGGCTCCATCAAGCCTTCGTTGAGCGGCAAATCTTCCTGAAGCATCAGACGCATGACATACAACACGGCGCTGCGCACGATGGCGGGCGTGGCATTGAGATTGCGCGGATGCACGCCGCTGGTGCCAGTGAAGTCGAGAATGAGTTTCCCTGCGCTCTTCTGCATCGAAACAACGATCTGTGAGCCATCATCGAGCTTTTCCTTGGCGGAGACTGAATCGGGCAAGCGTTCGATTTGAGCACGAGAGACTGTTGCAGAGTGGTCCAGGATGCTTTGCATCACGGCAGGCAAGGAATCGGTCGCCAGAGCACGCAGACGCTCAACTCCATGCAGATTGGCTGCAAGTTGCGCATGCAGGTCGGCCAGATTGTCTGCGAGATTGCGCGTGGGATGCTGCGCGGAGGTCAATAGCTCGCTGACTTCGTCGAAGCAGGAATTTCCGACTCGGATCAAGTGCCGTGGTGCGATGACCAATCCTTCCTCGATCAAACGCGTGGCATTGGCAGGCATCGAACCGGGCGTGATGCCGCCAATCTCGGCATGATGGGCCCGATTAGCGATGTAACCGATCAGTGTGCCGGTTTGATCATGTACTGCCGTGATGAGCGTCACATCGGGCAGATGCGAACCACCAAACGCGGGATGGTTCGTGATGATCGTATCGCCCGGCCGCATCGGAATCGCAGCAATGACTTCACGCACGCACACACCTAGCGCACCGAGGTGAACCGGGATGTGTGGCGCGCTGGAAAGCAGTCGCCCCTGCGGATCGAGGAGCGCGCAGGAAAAATCGAGTCGTTCGCGGATGTTCGTGGAAATCGCCGTGCGGCAGAGAAGTGCGCCCATGTCGCTGACGATGGCATGGAAGCGATGCCGAACGAGATCACGTTCGAGAACAGATGTTGTGATGGGTGCTGCGTTATGAAGGATGTGGCCGAAGCCTTCGACGCGATCGACGAGCCAACCGGGTTCGATCACGATGGTGCTGAAGGCGTCCTGAATGAGAGTCGGGACTGGTGAGATTCGCTTCCCCTCTCTTAGGATAGTGTTGACGGAAATCTCCGCCTGCTTGGTGATGACACGAATGCTGACGAGTTCGATCTCACGATTCGATGGCGGTGCGTAGCCGAACAAGCGCTGATAAGATTCGCGATAGAGATTGGGGAGATCGTAGGGATCGCGGAACTCGATTTGAATGGGCGTGTCTTGGCCTTGCAGCCGAAGTTCGGCAATTTGAATGCCTGACTGCCTCGAGATCTGCGGCAGGGCGGACTGTAGCGACATACGAAACTCCTTCTGCGTGATCTTCTCCGGCACAGCCTCCTGCAAGCCGACGGCGCTGAGGATGCCAGCATGCTCAGGGACGAGAATGGTCTTGATGCCGAGCTGGGCAGCGACAGCACAGGCATGCTGCGGCCCAGCTCCACCGAATGCGAGAAGCGCGTGATCAGCAGGATCATAGCCCTCGCCGATGGAAATGCGGCGGATGGCATCGGTCATGTGCTCGACCGCAAGACGGAGCAGAGCATGCAGCAAATCCTTCTCGCTGAGGCTGCCTTCGGTTTGCGCATGAAGCTCGCGCAGGCGTGCTTGAGCAGCGGCGAGATCGAGCGGGATCGGCGCACGCGCAGGATCGAAGCGGCCGAGCAGCAGATTCACGTCCGTGATGGTCAGCGGACCGCCTTTGCCATAACAGGCGGGGCCGGGATTCGATCCGGCGCTCTGCGGACCGACGGCGAGACCGTGATGCGTCCATCGGCAAATCGAGCCGCCACCTGCGGCCACGGTTTCGATGTCGATGCAAGGCGCAAGCAGCTTCATACCCGCGACTTCCTGTGAGAAGCGATAGCCGGGCCGTGTGTCAATGCGTGCGACATCCGTGCTGGTGCCGCCCATGTCGAGGGTGATGATCTTGGTGATGCCGACACGACGTGCGGCATTCGCGGCACCGATGGCACCACCAGCCGGACCACTGAGCAGCATGTCCTTCGGACGAATGGCGTCGGCAGTTTCGAGGCCACCAGCGCTGGTCATGATGTGCATATCTTCAGCCACGACGCGGATGGCGCTGAGGAATTGATGCACGGGACCATGCAGATAGGCATCCGCAACAGTGCTTTGCGTGCGCGGCAGGAGCTTGGCAAAGGCAGCGGTTTGATGGGAAAGCGTGACGTGCTGGAAACCGGCAGCACGTAGGATTTTACTCACGCGCAACTCATGCTGCGAGTGCGCATGGCCATGCAGCAACGAAACTGCGGCCGTGGTGATGCCCTTCCCGATGCAAGCGAGCGCCGCAGCATGCACGGTAGCTTCGTCGAGCGCTTCAAGCACTTCGCCGCTGACAGAGACGCGTTCAGGCACTTCGCAGACGACTTCGTGGAAGATCGGACGCGGTTCATGCTTGAGCGCAAAGAGGTCGCTGCGGCGTTGATCGCCGATTTGCAGGAGATCGCCAAAGCCGCGAGTGATGAAGAGAGCAATGCGGCCGCCTTTGCGCTCCAGCAATGCATTCGTGGCACGCGTGGTGGCAATGCGCAGGCTTAGAGGTGGAAAAGCTTTTCCAGGCGGTGTGTTGGTGAGAATACGCGCACCGAGGACGGGTGCTTCCTCGCCGGTGGTGATTTCTAGGAGGGCGCCAGTCTGCCAAGTCACTTGTTGATCGACTGTAATCTCACCAGTGGCCGCGTCGAAACTAGTGATGAGGCAGGATTCGCCTTCTCCAACTGCATTGATGCGAAAGCCAATGAGGAAAGCATTGGACAGTGGTGGTAGGCCACTCAGATGGACATGTGTGTCCGTCTTACTTTCGAATACAGCTCTAAGATGGCCGGAGGAGAGAACTTTGCAGCGCGATTCAACCCCTAGGGGATCGAGAGCGTGGCAGTCCGTAAAGGTACCGCCGGTGTCGGCTGCAATGCGCCATTTCACGGCTGCTTAGGCTGGTCCTTTGGCGCATTGAGATCCATATCAGGCACCCAGCGCAATTCTTTGAAAGCATCGTAATACGGCTCGCAAGCCGGGCCTTTGAAGACAGCGACACCACGCTGCACCCATTCATTGGCTTTGGCAGTGTCCCCTGCCTCAAAGGAGAGCGCGGACTTGCTAAAGTAGTATGCGGGTGTGTCGTCCATGAAGGTAAAGCTGTCCGCGATGATCTGCTCCGCCGCTTTCCGGTGGCCCAGTTTGAGTTCGCATAGCGCGCGTTTGTAATGCACCAGATGGCGTATAACCATCGGCAGCTTTGGGAAGTCGGTCGTCAGTTTGGTGAAGGCTTGCAGTGCGGTATCGAACTCGTGCTTCACGAAATAATACTCAGCGAGGTTGAACTTCGGCAGTGGGCTTTGCGG
>CANIZT010000131.1 GCA_947471905.1 Verrucomicrobiaceae bacterium | reverse complement strand
GGTCTGCTGGCCGAGACGTTGGTGTGCTTCGTCACCGAGATGGGCCGCACGCCGCGCATGAATAAGAACGGTGGCCGTGATCACTGGGCTCGCGCTATGTCCATTGCCTTTGCAGGTGCGGGTTGCCCTAGCGGTGCGGTGATCGGCGCGACGGATCGCGAAGGCGGCGATGTCACTGACGCGCTTTACACGCCCTACGACTACGCGGAGACGATTTACCGCAAACTCGGTTTCCCCGACACGCAGCGGCTTGAAAAGCCCAATGGTGTCGCGATCCCGCTGTCGGATGGCGGGAAGGCGATCCGCGAACTTTTCACCTCATGAGACCTCTCGCACTGCTGCTGTTGTTTGCCTCCAACTCGCTCGCGGAGCCAGACTGGGTGCTGGAAGGCACCGCCCCGTGGCAGGCGCGGGATTCGCAGGCGGAGTGGGTTTTCAAAGATCAGCTCTGGATCGGCGGCGGCTGGTTTCAGTCGTATGCGGAGCCGCCACGTGATGTGTGGGCATCTGGCGATGGCAAGACGTGGAAACTTGTCGAAAAAAATGCGCCGTGGCTGCACAGCGATCTGCCGATGAACATCACGTTTGCCGACAAGATGTGGATCATGGGGGGGTGGTATAAGGGACGGCTTCCAGGACACTCTGCGAGCAATCAGGTGTGGTCATCGGGCGATGGGGTCGCATGGAATCAAGTCACCGCTGCTGCCAGTTGGACGCCTCGACTCGCGGCGGGTCTGGTGGAGCATCGTGGACGCCTGTGGCTGCTCGGCGGCACCGAAGATTACTACTTTGGGACTGAAAAGAGCTTGAAGAATGATGTGTGGTCGTCCGCCGATGGCAAGGAGTGGAAACTCGAAACAGCGAACGCTGGCTGGTCGCCGCGCGGCTATCATCAAGCCGTGGCGCTCAACGATAAGATCTACGTCTTCGGCGGCGGGAACTATGTGCCAAGCTATCACGCGAAGAACGACGTGTGGTCCTCCAGCGATGGCGTGAAGTGGACCTGCGAAACCGAAGCTGCCTCGTGGTCGCCAAGGCTGTGGTTCTCGGCTGCGGTGTACCGCGGACGCATGTGGGTGCTGGGCGGCTGGTCGAAGGAGAAGGACAACTTTGGCGATGTGTGGCACAGCGCCGACGGCAAGAACTGGCAGAGACTTCAAACGAAGAGCTGCTGGAAGGCACGGCATGAACATTCGGTATTCGTATTTCAAGACAAGCTGTGGATCGCAGGCGGTCATGCGCGACCGCTTTCGAGCGAAGTATGGTCGCTGAGTTTGCCGAAGGAATGGAAGCCGTGAGGGAGAAAGGGATCCCAAGCTGGGCTCGTATGTTCAGCCCGCATGCTCACCATCAACGGCACATCACGAACCAACTGCTCCGGCGTTACGCGTCGTGAGTTGATGCAGATTGGTGGCGCCGGGCTGTTTGGGATGACATTGCCGGGTATTCTCGCCGCAGAGGAGGCGCAGCAAGCTTTTGCGGGCGGAAAGGCCAAGTCGGTGATCTTTTTGTTCCTGTTCGGTGGTCCGAGCCAGCTTGAGACCTTCGACATGAAGCCGGATGCGAAGCGCGAGGTGCGTGGGCCGTTCAAGCCGATCCGCAGCCGCACGCCGGACCTGCTCATCAGCGAGCATCTGGGCCGTCTGGCGAAGATTTCGGACAAATACGCGGTCATCCGCTCGATGACGCACAATTACAACGACCACAGTGGCGCGGGGCATTATCTGCAAACCGGCCATCGCTGGCATCTGCCGGTCGGCGGCGGTTTCTCGGCCACACCGCAGGACTGGCCGTCGATGGGATCTGTGGTCGAGCATTTGAGCCAAAAAATGCCCGGCGGCATGGAGCGTGATCTCGCCTCGTATGCGGTGCTGCCGAACCGGCTCGGCAAGTTGCAGGACCGTGGGCAATACATCCGCCCCGGCGAGTATGCGGGCTGGCTCGGCCAGGCTTACAACCCAATGACGACGGTCATCGACAAGAAGAATGTGAAAGACAATCCCTACTGGCGTGCCTGTGCGGATGGTGAGCTGAGCTACGAGATCGAGGGACTGAAGCCGGTCATCCCTTTGAGTCGAATCCAAGAGCGCGTCGGTTTGCTCGATCAATTCGAGGCTTTGCGCACGCGGCTCGATATGGGCGATGGCGACGCGATGAATCTGCATCGCAAGCGAGCGATGGCGCTAATCTCCTCTGACAAAACGAGCAGCGCGCTCAACATCCGCGCCGAGGCTGAATCGATGCGTGATCGCTACGGGCGGCATCTTTTTGGCCAAAGCTGCCTCATGGCGCGTCGGCTCGTCGAGGCAGGCACGCGTTTCGTTACCGTGCATTACGATTCCCCCGATGGCTATGGCTGGGACTCGCATCGCAACAGCGACGATGTGCGCGATCACCTGCTGCCCACGTTTGATCAAGGTTGCTCCGCGCTGCTCACCGATCTCGATGAGCGCGGATTGCTCGATGAGACGCTCGTCATCGCCATTGGCGAAATGGGTCGCACACCGACGCCCAACGCCACCTGGGGCCGTGGGCACTGGAGCACATGTTTCCCCGCGCTCATCGCCGGCGCGGGCGTGCGCGGCGGCATCGTCTATGGCAAGTCCGACAAGGAAGCCGCCTATCCCGACGACAAGCCCGTCTCGCCCGAAGATCTCGCCAAGACGATCTACTGGTCGCTCGGCATTGATCCCGATCTGATGCTCATGAATCGCGAAAATCGTCCGATCCCGATCGTGGACGGAGGGAAACCGGTGATGGCGTTGTTTGGGTAGGGTAGGCTTTCTAGCCTGCCTCTCTTTGAATGACACAGCCTAGAAAGGCTATGCTACGAGGAGCTGTATTGATTCCATGCGCATTATCCTGCTCGCTCTATTCGTCACCGCTTCCGTTTTCGCCGTCGATGCCCCCAAGGCTCCGCTGATGGCGGGTGCAGCCACGTCCAACATCACCCCAGAACTCGGAGGCGAAGTCGTGGGCGGCTTCGCACCGTATCCATGTACAAACATTCATGACGAGCTGCATGCGCGTTGCCTTGTGCTCGATGACGGCAAAACGAAGCTCGCGCTGGTGGTGTGTGATTTGCTGGGGCTGCACCGCAGTGTGTCGGTGAAGGCGCGGGAGCTGATCGAAAAGGAAACCGGCATCCCGGCGGCGAATGTGCTCATCAGCGGCACGCACACGCACTCGGCGGTGAATGCGCTCGGTGGGCCGGTGCGGGGCTACTTCTCGGATCTGGAGCTGACGGACTACCAGAAGTTCGTCGTGCGTCGCATCGCCGATGGCGTGCGGCGTGCGGTGAATCTGCTGCGCCCGGCAGAGATCGCGTTTGGCACGGTGGATGTGCCGGAGCATGTGCATATCCGCCGCTGGTTTCTCAAGGAAGGCTCCATGCCACCGAATCCCTTCGGCAAGATCGACAAGGTGAAGATGAATCCAGGCGCGGGCAATCCGGCGCTCGTCGAGCCAGCGGGCGAGCCCGATCCCACGGTGAGCTTCATTGCGTTGCGTGAGGTTGGCGGAAGACTGATCTCGGTCTATTCGGCCTACTCGCTGCATTACGTTGGCGGGGTGACCGGCGCGGACATTTCTGCCGACTACTACGGCGTGTATTGTGAAGCTTTGAAGAAACTGCAAGCCAGCGGCGGCGACTATCCGCCCTTCGTTGCGATGATGGCCAACGGCACCAGCGGCGACGCAAACAACATCAACTTCCGCAATCCGCAGCCAGGCAAGAAGCCGTATGAGCAGATGCGCTATGTCGCCGAAGATGTGGCTACAAAGGTGAACGGCGCACTGGCTAAACTGACATGGCAAAACAGCGCCCCGCTCGCGGCAAAGTATCGCGAACTCGACGTGAAGTGGCGCAAGGTCCCCGATGAACTCATCACCTGGGCCAAAGAAACCGAAGCGAAGGCTCCGCGCATTCAGGGAGGCAAGGCCGATCTGCCACTGGCTTATGCCGGCAGAGTGCAGCGACTCGCTCAAGCCAGTCCGGAGACAAAAACACCCGTGCAGATCCTGCGCATCGGCGAGGTGTGCATCGGCACCACGCCGACGGAGACTTTTGCCGAGACCGGCGTGGAGTTTCGCAAGCGCAGCCCCTTTGCGAAGTCGTTCATGGTTGAGCTGGCGAACGGCTACTACGGCTACATGCCCACACCGCGTCACTTTGAACTCGGTGGCTACGAAACCTGGCCCGGCACGAACAATCTCGAACCTCAGGCCTCCGTGAAGATGATGGGCGCGCTGCTGGAGATGGCGGCGGAGGTCAAAGCGACTGTTCCGTGATCGTTTGAATGATGGTGCCAATCGATCTGCCGTTTTGCGCTGAGGGAGCTTACTGATTGCACAGCGCACTCGATATGTTCGACCCGTTTTGGACGTTCACTTCACTCACAACCCAATCCAACACACTCATGAACTGCATCGGCCCATTCCTGCTATGCCTTGCTCTCCTCACCAGCACCTCTTTTGCCGCTGATGATGGATTCGTCTCGATCTTCAATGGCAAGGACTTCACGGGATGGAAAGGCCCGGTGGACAACTATGAGGTCGTGGACGGTGCGATCGCCTGCAAGGCAGGCAAGGGCGGCACCATCTTCACTGCCGATGAATATTCTGATTTTGTGGTGCGCCTGGAAGTCAAAATTCCTGCAGGTAGCAACAATGGCCTGGCGATCCGCTATCCCGGCAGTGGAGACACTGCCTATGTGGGCATGTGTGAGCTGCAGGTGCTCGATAATGATGCTCCCAAATATGCCAAGCTCGATCCTCGCCAATACCACGGCTCCGCTTATGGCATGGCCGCCGCCAAACGCGGTCACTTGAAGCCTGCGGGCGAGTGGAACGTGCAGGAGGTCACCGTGAAGGGCTCCACGATCAAAGTCGTGCTCAATGGCGAGACCATCCTCGATTGCGATCTCAGCAAGGTGGACATGGCCGAAGTGATGGGCAAAAAAGCTCACCCAGGTGCAACTCTTACCAGCGGCCACTTTGGTTTCGCCGGACACAACGATGCGGTGCTCTTCCGCAACATCTCGATCAAGAAGCTGTGATAAGGCTTTTATTCCTTTCATCCATTCTCGTCTGCCAATCAGCAATGGCAGCTGCAATCACCGTCGAGGCTGACTTCGAGGGCGCATCCGTTAGCGCAGTTGAGATCGACCAAACCACACGCATCATCAGCTTCATGCCGGGCGGTGATCCGGCGCGTGGCTGGCCGTGCTGGTGGTATTTCAAGGTGAAGGGCATCACGCCGGGTGAAGTGGTCAAACTGCGGCTGCGGGGCTCCACGGCGACGACTTTGGTGCCAGGCGGACCTTTGGCGAAGCCGCTCGCCTCATCGTGGGCGATGCCGGAGATGGCGACGTTCTCCAACGATGGCAAAAATTGGCTGCACACCGAGAAAGGAGTGAAGGATGGCGAGGTGATGACTTACACGATCAAAGTGGATGCTTCATCGGTGTTCGTGGCTTGGGGGCCGCCTTACACGCCGTCCACGGCGGAGGCGTTTGTGGAGGCGATGAGCGAGAAATCGCATCACGCGAACGCCACCGAGTTGTGTCGCTCACGCGAAGGTCGCGCGGTGCCAATGCTGCATGTGCAGGAGGGCGAGCGCACAAAGGCGCAGCGCTTCGGAGTGTGGGTGCAGGCGCGGCAACATGCGTGGGAGAGCGGCTCGAGCTGGGTGGCGCAGGGCTTTGGCGAATGGCTGCTGAGCGATGATGCGGACGCAGCGTGGCTGCGCCAGCATGCGGAGATTTTCTTCGTGCCGATCATGGACATCGACAACACCGCGACGGGCAACGGCGGCAAAGACGCACAACCACAGGATCACAATCGCGACTGGTCACCGCAGCCGCATTGGAATGAAGTCATCGCCGCGCAGAAGCAGGTGAGCGGCTTGATTCAGGAAGGCCGCATGGATGTCTTCCTTGATCTGCACAATCCCGCACCGGGCGATCCCACGTTCTTCTACATCCTCGAAAGCAGCGCGCTGAAGGAGCCGATGATCGGCCTGCGGGACCGCTTCATTGAGCTGGCCTACGGGCGCATCAGCAAGATCAAGCCGCTCATTCCGATGAGCAACAAACCGAAGACCACTGGACCCGCCTATCATCCGCTTTGGCGGCAATTCAGCGCGAACTGGGTGAGCATGAATGGCAATCCGCACACGGTGAGCCTGTGTCTGGAAACAATCTGGAACTACAAGAACAGCACCACCGAAGGCTACCGCGCTGTGGGTGCCAATCTCGCGGCAGCGGTGCGCGAGTTTCTCGCGGAGCGGCCGGTGCGCCCCTGATTTAACTGCCACCCACGATGATGATCTCGTCCACACTCCGAACATGCAGTGCGTTTTTGTTCCTCGCATCCGCACTCAACGCCCAGACCATCCCGTTGATCGACGCCAACACCATCGACGCCGAGTTCCGTGTCGGTGCTGCGGGGAAAGTCGCGTTGATGTTCAAATTTGCCGATGGCAAGATACATACGCTTCTCGGTGTGGTGAAGGCGGATGCTTTGAAACGGACGGTGGAGAAGGAGGGCAAAAAAATGCCGGAGACGGTGGCGATGCCTGATGGATGGATCGAGTTTTCAGGCGCTGGCTTGCGGTTTGCCTATCACAGCCGACCTCGCTTGTTGCGCTACACGGAGGCACAGCAGGCGGATTTGGCAAAGGTGTGGGACACACTGCCAGCGGCATCGCAATGCTGGGTGCCGATGGAGGTGCGGGCGGATGCGGCGGGAGCGGAGTTGTGGATGGACGGGCGCTACAGCGGCCGCTTGGTCAGTGATGTTCGTCTCACAGAGGTGAGCTTCAAGCTGGAGGCAGGTGGCGAAGTGCGTGGCGAGCGGGCGTTCACGCATGCAGACAGCGGCATGTTTTTGCCGCTCGATGTGCGGCGCATTGCGCGACCTGGAATGATGAAGGACGCAACGCTGTCTCTGGAGCCGGGGCCGCAGCAGATCAAAGCGGTGCCGATGGTGGTGGTGGATGGAGCGGGCAATGCGGATGTCGGAGAGGCGAAGATGATGCAGGGGCCGCGGTTCCTGGAGACGAATGAGTTCACCTCGCGCACGTCGCTCGATGGCATGAAGGAGTCGCTGCACTTCTCGGTGCCGCAGGCGTTTTATCATCGCGCCTGGGTGCTGTGCGCAGTGGAGCCGGATGCGAAGAAGGATGCGGTGCTGACCACGCGGCTGACACGATTTGCCATCTCAGGGCGCGGCGGTGCGATAGCGGACACGACGCTCACCTTACCGCGCGGCGATGAAAAACCCGGCGCTGGCATCGAGCAGGTGGGCAGCGTGGAATATGTGAGCGCAGACAAGATGAAGACCACGGTGCCGCTCTATCTTGTGCGCGTGGATTTGAAGACGGGCGATATCCTCGATCTACTCTCGGATACAAAGGATCAGTACGCCGCGATGAAGATCGGGCCGTATCTCGACTTCGAGTTTCTCGGCAAGATGGGCGGACTGGAGGTGCAGATCGATCGCCGCCGCATGCCGCTGGCAAAATCAACCAGCGCAGTGCATGTCTTTGGTGCGACCTTGGAGAAGTCGCCGGTCGAACTGCGGCTGAAGCAGTCGCAACCCGGCAACATCTTCCACAATGACGAAGTGCCGGAGACCACCGTGAGCCTGCGGGCGGTGCAGCCGGTGAAGTACGTGGTGCACTGGCAAATCAGCGACGTGAATGGCAAGCAACTCGCCACACAGGAGAAGTCTGTGTCACTGGAGGCAGCAGGCGCGGAGACGGACGTCACGCTGCCTTTGGCGATGCCGCAGCCCGGCTGGTATGGATTGCGAATCAGCGTGAATGATGAACACGGGGCAACGTTGATGAAGCACGAGGCTGCGTTTGCTCTGTTAGGCAAAGACACGCGCGCGGCAGGCTATGAATCGCCTTTCGGCACTTGGTGGTTCAATGGCGTGCATTATTCAACGAAGGATGCCGGCATCGCGGGGCAGATGCTGCACAAGGCAGGGATGCGGCGCACGACGTTTTTCTGGACGAAGGACTCAGAGCCGGAACTCGCGCCGTGGAAGGTCTCGCTGAATCAGATCAAATGGCCGTTTCGGCTTGCCGATCTCCAGGACTGGCCCGCTGCTGAGGCGCGTGCCGAGAAAAGCATCGCCGAGATGCTGCAGCGCTTCCCACATTGCCAGTTCGTCGATTTGTTTCACGAGAGCTACGATCCAGGCGCGTATCCGCCGGAGCTGTATGACGTGAAGTATGTGGCTAAGGATGAAGCGCTCGCGAAGCGCGAGGACGATCTTTACGAACTCGGTTTGCGTGGTGCGAAGTTCGTCCGAGCGAAGTTTCCACAGCTCAAAATCATCGCGGGCAACTCCGGCGGATCAATCGGCATGATCGCAGTCATGCTCCGGCGTGGCTTTCCGCGTGAGCTGATCGACTACCTCGGCAGCGAGACCACGGGGCAAAGCATCGCGCCAGAGAAACTCAGTCCTCACACCAGTGGCGGCATCTGGCTCATGAGTGAGACAGCGCGGAAGTTTGGCTACGACCTTCCGCTGGCAGGCTGCTTCGAGTTCACCTCGCGAGCCGAGCGCGATCTTGGCTCGCAACGTCACGCCGAGTGGTATGCGCGGGACATGCTGATCGGACTCGCGCATCGTTTCCCCACGATCTCTGCTGCCGGGATTGAGGACGTGGGAAATTCCTATTACGATGCGCTGTGGGGCGGCAGCGGCCTGTGCCAACGCCACCCTTTGCACTACCCGAAGCCCGCCTATGCCGCCCTGGCAACGCTCACCAAGGTGCTCGACAGCGTGAAGCTCAGACGGCAGCTCGACACGGGTTCATCGAGTGCACACGCGCTGGAGTTCACGCGCGGTGGTAAGCACGTGTATGCGCTTTGGACCACGCGTGGCGATTGCGAGATGCAGATCGATCTGCCCGCTGATACCACACTCACGCTGACGGATTTCTATGGCGTGCAACGTCAGCAGGCAACGAAGGACAAGCGTCTTAAGATCTCGGCCTCAAGCGCGGTGAGCTACTTCACCAGTTCTGTCTCCGTGGTGAGCATCACCGCAGGAGAGCGTCATTTTGAGCCGCCACCCACTGGCACCCACGTCGTCGCGAAGATAGACAACGCGGCTGACTGGTCGCTGGTGAACGACGACGCCTTGAAGAGTGAGTTGTGGCGTCCGGGCACGTTCACACTCACCCAGCAGAACGATCCCGAGCATGGCCCCTGCATCGAAGTCGCCCTGCAAAAGACGAGCGAACTGCCTGCCGTAGTCGGTGAATACACCGCACTGAAATTGAAGACGCCAGCGCCCATTCCCGGCAAGCCACACAGCATCGGCGTCTGGGTAAGGGGCGACAGCAGTTGGGGCCGCATCCTGTGGGAGATCGAAGACGCGAAAGGCGAGCACTTCATCTCGAATGGCGGCTACGACGGCGGCGATTGGGGCAACTACAGCGCCCTGGACTTCGACGGCTGGCGCTTCATGAGCTTCCCACTCACCGACGACTCTCCGCTGAAACACGTCGAGCCCGGAAGCGGCTTCAAGCAATGGAAAGGCAGGACCGATGGCCAACTCGACTATCCTTTGAAGCTCACCGGCATCTACGTCATCACGCACCGCCAATCCTTGAACCTCACCAAGATGATGCCGGTGACAAAGCCGCTGCGGTTTAATGATCTAAGCGTGATTGGATCGACGAACGACTAATGCCTTGCTGATACCCATCTCGAACCTCTCCCATCACCATGAGAACCCTCGCTGTATTCTTTTCATTGCTCACTTGGGCGCTAGCGGAGCCTACCCTGCCTCAAACGATGGGCACCGTGTCCATTCCGGCTCAGGAATGGCCGCTGAAGCCGGGACCGCGTGAGATCATGGTGCATGTGCGCTATCCAGGTGCGGGCGCGAAGATCGAGGGTGTGAGGCCGAGCACGGGGATCATGCTTTCACTGCACAACTGGGGCGGCACGGCCTCTGGCGGTTCAGCAGATCCCGGCGTCCTGTCGAACACCTACAACGTGGTGGCCATTGGCGTCGATTATCTGCAAAGCGGTGCCCAGGCCTCGATCAAGGACCCGGAGCCGTATGATTTTGGCTGGCTTCAGGCGCTCGATGCACTGCGAGCTCTACATTTCGTGATGAGCGACTTACAGCTGCGCGGCATCGCGTTCGATAGCACGCGCATCTTTACCACGGGTGGCAGTGGCGGCGGCAATGTGAGTCTCATGGCGAACAAGCTCGCACCGCGCACCTTCACCGCCGTGATCGACATGTGCGGCATGAAGAAGCTCACCGACGACATCGCCTTCAACCTGCCCGGCGGCAGTTCGCTCAATGCCCGCTATGTGCGCGATCCGCAGCATCCGTTCTATTTGTCGCCCGACCGGCAGGAACTCCACGACCTCGGCAATCCCGCGCATCTCGCCCTGATGAAGCAACTCGGCTGCACGGCGAAGATTTTCACAGCGCATGGCGTCGATGATCAAACCGATGGTCTGGTGGACCAATACGCCGCGAACATGAGCGCCAGTGGACTCGACTTCACTTATGTGCGTGTGACGAAGGACCTCGTGGACGGCAAAGTCTTCACCACCACTGGCCATGCGCTTGGCAATCGCACAGCCATCGTGAGCCAAGTCGCGGGCGAGCATCTCAAGAGCCTGCACCGCGTTGGACAGACTGATTTCGAGCGAAAGGAAGACATCCGCTATCCGACTCGAAATGGCACTTGGGTCATCAGTTATGCGAAAGGCTGGCCTGAAGGACGTTTTGAGAAGCAATGAGACACTCGATGAACCTCGCGCGATTTTTTCTCTTCTTCGTCATCACCGCATTCGCCCGCGGGCAGGGCCAGTCATTGCTCTACACTATCCCATTCAAGGCTGGCGATGAAGACGCGAAGATTTACCGCATTCCGGCCATCTGGTGGCTGCCGAAGAAGCCGTTGATGGCGTTTGCCGAGCGTCGCATGGAGCAGCGGCGCATGTTTGGTGATGTGGACATCGTCCTGCGACGTAGCTTGGACCATGGGCAGACGTGGGAGCCGCAGCAAGTGATCGCCAATCTCGAACGCGACACGTGTGGCAATCCCTGCGTCGTTCAGGATGCGTCAAACGGTCGTCTGTGGCTCGCTTTCACCCGCAGTCGCAATCAGGACACCGAGGAAGACATCGTCGCTGCGAAAGTGCCCGGCACCGGCGTGTGGATCACGCACAGCGATGACGACGG
>CANIZT010000130.1 GCA_947471905.1 Verrucomicrobiaceae bacterium | reverse complement strand
GTGGATGTCGTCGGGGATGCTCCAGGGGTGCTCGATGACTTCGCGATACATGTCGCAGACGTGGAGGCAGCCGTCGGGGGCGTTGACGAAATTGACGGGGCGGAACCAGAGGTCGTCGCTGGTGCAGAAGTTCTTGGTGCCATCGACCTGCACAGCTTTGAAGGTGACGCCGTCAGGCACGAGCTTCATGCGGTAGAAGAGATTACCGGCCACGTCGGCAACGAAGGCGAAGTCGCGATACTCTTTCGGATACGCGTCGCCGCGATAGACGGTGATGCCGCTCGATGAAGTGACGACGCCGGCACCGACAAGCTCGCTGTTTGGCAACTTGCTGCCTTCCTGCACCCAGCGCTTCGCGCGGAACTCGCGCCAGGGCTCGGCGGGGCTGGTGCGATAGACGGGGAGTTGGTCACCGGCCTCGGCGCAGTCGTTGAGAGCGCTGGGGACGGCGAGATACGGATTCCGCGCGAGGTAGCGATACGGCAGAACGACGTGCTGGCAGGGATTGCGGATGTTGCAGAGGAAGCGGTTGCCCCAATCATCGAAGGTGTTGCCGAAGCGTGCGCCGCCGCTTTCGAGGCGCACGTCGCCGGTGCTGGGATCGAAGGAGAAGTCGTTGCGCTTGATGAGCAGCGGTTTGAAGTCCTTCGGAAGCGGCATGACGCTCTCGCTGCCGGGCACGCGCTGGATTTCACCGCCGTTCGAGCCGCCCGCTATGTAGATGCGGTGGTCGAGGCCCCAGATGGGGTTGTTCATGACGGCCTGCACGTTGAGCTTTTTGAAGCCGGTGAAGACTTTTTGCCGCACATCGGCCACGCCGTCGTCATTCGTGTCTTTGAGATACCAAACGTCCGGCGTGGCGGTGACGAAGATGCCGCCTTTCCAACACGCGGCGCCGGTGGGCCAGGAGAGGCCTTCGGCGAAGACGGTGGTCTTGTCGAAGGTGCCGTCGCCATCGGTGTCAGTGAGCAGGCGCACCTTGCCGATGGCTTGATCCGTGGGGTTCTCCTGCGCGTGCTTGTGCTTCTCCTTGTCGGTGTAAGGATAATCATTCATCTCGCACACGTAAGCACGACCATCGGCGTCGTAGGTGATGACGACGGGATCGGTGACGAGTGGCTCAGCGGCGATGAGCTGCATCTCGAAGCCGTCGAGCACATGGAAGGTCTTCGCGGCATCTTTTGGCTCCACCGGCGGAGTGGTGGGGAAATCCAGAGCGAAGATGGCCTCCGGAACACACAGAAGACACGAAAAAAGGAAAAGCAGGCTGCCACGCATGGTTTTAATCATACGCCAGTCCGGTTCCGTCTATTCCGTGTGTTGTGTAGGTAGCCAAAGTCTTGCATCCAGCCGCCGACTCGCCACAATGGCGACCCTTTTTCCAACGCCATGGCCTACATCAACGAAAACTACAACAAGCTCAAAGCCGGTTACCTCTTCCCTGAAATCGCCCGCCGCGTGAAGGCCTTTACGGAGGCCAATACCGAGGCCGCGAAACGCCTGATCCGCTGCGGCATCGGGGATGTGACCGAGGCGCTGCCTGAAGCCGTCCGTACAGCGATGCACAAGGCAGTCGATGAAATGGGCGACCGCGCCACCTTCCGCGGTTACGGGCCTGAGCAGGGCTATGATTTCCTGCGCAACGCCATCGCCGAGCACGACTTCAAAGCTCGTGGTCTAAACATTGAAGCCGATGAGATTTTCATCTCCGATGGCAGCAAGTGCGATACTGGCAACATCCTCGACATCTTCGGCGCGGGGAACAAAATCGCTATCACCGACCCGGTGTATCCGGTGTACGTCGATACGAATGTCATGGCAGGCAATACCGGCGATGCGGACGAAAGCGGTGCGTATGCCGGGCTGCACTACCTCAAATGCACACCGGCCAATGGTTTCGTGCCCGACATTCCCACTGAGCCCGTCGATCTCGCTTACCTTTGCTACCCGAACAATCCGACGGGTGCTGTCGCCACACGTGCGCAGCTCGAAGCCTGGGTGAAATACGCCCTCGCGAACGGCACCACGCTGCTCTACGACGCCGCCTACGAGGCTTTCATCCGCGATCCGGAGTTGCCGCGTTCCATCTATGAAATCGAAGGCGCTCGCGATTGCGCCATCGAATTCCGTAGCTTCTCAAAGAATGGTGGCTTCACCGGCATACGCTGTGGCATCGTGGTCATTCCGAAGGGGCTCATGGGCAAAACCAAAGCAGGCGGCAAGCAAGCCCTCCATCCGCTCTGGAGCCGCCGTCACAGCACGAAGTTCAACGGTGCCTGCTACATCGTCCAACGCGGTGCGGAGGCGATCTACAGCCCCGAGGGCAAGGCACAGGTCAAAGCGCTCATCGAGCACTACATGGGCAATGCGAAGCTGCTCGTCGAAGCCTGCCAGAAGGCCGGGCTGCAAGTCTTTGGCGGCGTGAACGCACCGTATGTCTGGGTCGGCTGCCCGAATGGTGTCACGAGCTGGCAGATGTTCGACAAGATGCTCAATGAGGCGAACGTCGTCATCACGCCCGGCAGCGGTTTCGGCAGCGCCGGCGAAGGCTACTTCCGCATCAGCGCCTTCAACAGCCGCGCGAACGTCGAAGAAGTCTGCCGCCGCATCGCGAAGCTCTAGGGCGGTTACACAAAATCCGTGATCGAACCGAAGTCGGCGTCGAATAAGCGGCGGTAGGTGCGGAAGGCGAAGTGATCCGTCATGTTAGCGATCCAGTCACAAACGAGGCGGGCGCGGATACTGGTGTCGGCACCCGTTTGGATTTCCTTCTCGATCGCAGCTGGCATGAGATGCAACCCTTTGGGCTGCACCGCCTCGATATAGCGGTCGCGCAGCACTTCAAACAACCGCGTGAGAATGAAATCGGCCTTGTGATCGAGCTGCTGGAGCTGCGGGCTGCGGAAGACGAGATCGAGGGCGATCTTTTTGTGCAGATCCGCTCGACGACGCTGCACGGGATCGATTTCCAGCGTGAATTGATGCCTGCGGGTGCTCTGGCTGAGGAAGTTCGCCGTCGGCACCAGCTTCGTCGCGCGGATGCATTCGCCGATGAGACGGTTTAACCGTCCTTCGACACGATTTTCACGCATCGCTTTGCTCAAGAAGGCCACATCAGCCTTGTCATCCTCACTGAGCGTTTGTTCCTCTGCCCAGCGCTCCAGTCGTTGGACATTGACGAATCCGGCATGAATGCCGTCAGCGATATCATTAAGCGAGTAGGCTGTATCATCGGCCCAGTCCATGATCTGACACTCGATGCTCTTAAAACCGTTGCGTGCCTTGCCGGGAGTGAGTTCGATGGGAAACGCCTGGCCTCCCATCGTGAAATCGAGCCAGCGCTCCTGATCGTTGTACAGGTAGTGGTTGGCCTTGTTCGCGGGTTTCTCGGCAAAGAGCGTCTTGTATTTAAGCACCCCATCCAACAGCGCCCGTGTAGGATTCATGCCGTTGCGGCCTTCGCTAAAAAGTGTCTGCGTCAGGATGCGCAACGTCTGTGCATTGCCCTCAAAGCCGCCATACGGCTCCATCAGCTTGTGCAGCGTGCGTTCGCCCGCATGCCCGAAGGGCGGATGGCCGAGATCGTGACTCAGGCAGGTGCTTTCGACGAGATCGGCGTCGATGAAGCAGTCATCGCTCAGGATTTCGCTCTGCTGAGTGAGCCAGGCGCAGATGCTGCGGCCGATTTGTGCCACCTCGATGCTGTGCGTAAGTCGAGTGCGGTAGAAATCATACTCGCCCGATAAAAAAACCTGCGTTTTGTTTTGCAGACGGCGGAAGGCGCTGCTGTGAATGATGCGGTCGCGGTCGATCTGAAAAGCGTTTCTATACTCGCCCTCATGCTGGGGGCGAGGATCGAGCGTCGCGAAATCGAAGGCAGAGTAAAAGCGGTTCTCGGGCATGCGTGGTGTGCCCCGATGCTAGCAGGTCATTGCTGGCGGGCAAGACGCCGCTCAGTTCTACCGCCGAAACGCGAACTGCTCTGTCGGTATCTCATCAGGTGAGTTTGCGACTCGTTCTTTCCGTTTCCCATTCACAAAAGCAGGTTTGAACGGCAGATGCTGCAGTTGCTCGATCTCTTCGTCCGAAGCGCCTTTCGCTCGTAGGCGGCTACGTTCGTGGAACTTGGCTTTATGGATTTCGAGCATGGAAGTAGTGAAGTGAGACCTTCTATGGTCTGACCTGTTCAAAACTGCCCTGTATTCAGCAGCACCAGAGTACAGGCTTCCTCAGAGACAATTCCGGCTTTTTGCAAAGCCTCTGCCAGCACCGCATTTTCTGCACCAGGATTGAAAATCACTCGCCGCGGCTTCAAGCGGATCAATTTGTCCTGCAGCCCCGCTGAAATCGCACTGCCGACATACATCGTGATCGTATCGACTGGACCATTGATCAAATTAAGGTCTGCGATGACTGGAACGCCTTCGATCTCCGTCAACTTTGGATGAACCGGCACCACTTCGTGGCCGTGCTTGCGCAACAGCAGCAGTGCGCGGTGGCTGTAGCGGTGCGGCTTGTCGCTAGCGCCCACGATGACGACGCGTTGGTGACTCATGGCTTTTGATCCTCCTCATCCAAATGAAATAGATGCAGCGCGCGATGCGCCGCTGGCGCCAGAACAATGCCAATCACCGAAATGAACACTAACCCGCTGAGCAACGCGTAAAACGAAGCGAAGACCTTTGCCGCGTCGGACGGAAGCTCGCCAACTGGCCCCATGCCACCGAGAATCATCGATGCATTCAGCAAACTGTCGATCCAGCCAAATTCGGCGATGAAATGATAGCCCAGCACACCAATGGCCAGCGCGATACCGATCACAATGAACGCTAGGCCAAAAAACTTCAATGCGCGCCTCAGAAAGACATGACGTGTGGCAAGTGGATCTGTGCGTGATTCAAACATGATCATCTACCATCTCAACGGTGCCACAAATTGCAACATCGGCTCCGCTTTGACCAACTTCGCTGGGCGAGTTTGTCGAACATTGCATCATCCGCTTGCCTCTTTAGCCTCACCCCATGAGCCCGAGACCTTGGATCATCGCCGAAACGAATTGGAAACACGTCAAAGCCACGTGTTATGAAGCCGCCGTGCTGCCGTGGGGAGCCACGGAGGCACATAACTGGCATCTGCCGTATGCTACCGACTCGCTGCAAAACGACGCCATCGCCGCCGAGGCGGGTCGCATCGCTTGGGAAGCAGGTGCTAAGGTTGCCATCCTGCCGAATGTCCCCTTTGGCGTGCAGACAGGGCAGCTCGATGTGCCCTTCTGCATCAACATGAATCCCACCACGCAGATGATGGTGCTCGAAGACATCATCAGCAGCCTCGAGGGCGTCGGCGTGATGAAATTCGTCATCATGAACGGCCACGGTGGCAACGACTTCCGCCAGATGCTGCGTGAGCTTCAAGCGAAGCACCCAAGGATGTTTCTCTCCACCGTCTCGTGGTTCCAAGCCGTCAAAGGCGACGACATTTTCACCGTCGTCGGCGATCACGCTGATGAACGTGAAACCAGTCTGCTTCTGCATTTGCATCCCGATTTGGTGCTACCGAAATCCGAATGGGGCCCCGGCACGGACAACCGTTGGAAACTGAAGGCCATCAACGAAAAATGGGCCTGGGCACAACGCGCTTGGTCCAAAGCCACCAACGACACCGGCAGCGGTGATCCACAGCACAGCACGGCGGAGAAAGGCAAGCGCTACTTCGAAGCCCTCGGTGCCAAGATCGCGACGTATCTCATCGAACTCGCCGCCGCTGACATCAGCGATCTTTACGAGAAGTCGAAATGATCCGCTTTCTCCTCAGCCGCTTCATCCAGGGCATCGTCGTGATCTTCGCGGTGATTACGATCACGTTTCTGATCTTGCGTGCGTCCCCTGGTGGACCGTTCCGCTCAGAGCGGACGCTTTCACCTGAAGTGCTGGCGAGGAAGATGGAATACTACGGTTTTGATAAGCCGATCCCAGTGCAGCTCTGGCGGCATCTCGTTCACTACGCCACGTTTCAGTTTCCTGAGTCGCAAGTCTTCGCGGGAAGAACGGTGGATGAAATCATCATCTCGGGCTTTCCCATCTCAGCAGCCATCGCGTTGCCTGCATTACTGCTAGCCCTCTGCATTGGTGTTCCAATGGGAGCACAGGCTGCGCTGCGGCCAAACACGCTGGAAGATCGGGCGAGTCAGCTTGCGGCAACAATTGGCATCTGCACGCCCAGCATGGTTCTTGGGCCGGTGTTGGCCATTCTGTTTGGTCTTAAGCTGCGCTGGTTTAACTCCTCCGGTTGGTTTGATGGCTCCGATTGGGTGCTGCCATCCATCACGCTGGGTCTCATCTACAGTGCCTACATTGCGCGGCTCACACGCGGCAGTCTGCGCGAGACATTAGCACAGGAATTCATCCGCACGGCCAGAGCTAAAGGCGCTGACAATACCACGATCATTTTTCGGCATGCCTTAAAGCTCGCATGCTTGCCGGTGTTGAATTTCCTTGGTCCTGCGGCGGCGGGATTGCTCACGGGCTCATTCATTGTCGAAACGGTGTTTCAATTGCCTGGCCTCGGGCAATTCTTCATCGCATCTGCCATCAACAATGATCAGGAACTTCTTATCGCCATTTCTGCTTTCTACGCGGTGCTCATTGTCAGCTTTAATCTAATGGTGGACATCCTTCAGGCTTGGCTCAACCCGCGTATCCGACTTCAAGCATGAGCCACCACGCGGAACAAAGCCTCTCTCCCATGCACGCCGCCTGGCAGCGACTCATGCGACAGCGTGTGCATGCCGTTGCGCTAGCCTTTCTGGTGCTGCTCGTCCTTGCCTGCGCGGTGGGGCCCATGCTTTCGCCCTACACGCAGGATCAGCAGGATCTCGAACTCAAAGCGGCTGGTCCCAGCGCTGCGCACTGGCTCGGTACCGATTCACTCGGTCGTGATATGGGCACACGCATCCTTCAAGGTGGTCGTGTCTCGCTCGAGGTTGCGTTTCTGGCTACAGCAGTCGCTGCGGTCATCGGTGTTGGCTTTGGTATGATCTCAGGCCTTGCGGGAGGCCGCGTGGATGCGGCGATGATGCGCCTCGTGGACATCGTTTACTGCTTTCCATTCATCAACTTCGTCATCCTGCTCATGGTCATCTTTGGCAGGCACTTCTGGCTGATTTTTGTCGCCATCGGTGCGGTGGAATGGCTGACGATGGCCCGGGTCGTGCGCGGACAGGTGCTTGCGCTCAAGAATCTGGAGTTCGTCGTCGCCGCACGTGCCAATGGCGCCAGCTTTTGGCATCTGCTATTCAAACACCTGCTGCCAAACCTTGTCGGCACCATAATCATTTACGCAGGTCTCACCATTCCAGGCATTATGCTTTTGGAGGCCTCACTCAGCTTCCTCGGCCTCGGTATTCAGCCGCCAGATGCCAGTTGGGGAGTGCTGCTCGGAGATGGCTCACGGGTGATGGACATCTCACCCTGGCTTCTGCTCTATCCCGGCATTTTCTTCTCTGCCACGCTGCTGGCGCTGAACATTCTTGGCGATGGCTTGCGTGATGCATTCGATCCGAAATCGATGTCACAGCAGTAGATGCGAAAATTATTTTCATGGTGACTGAATAGGCTCATGAAGGCCTCGTCTCAGTGTGCGGAAACAATTCTTCCACACACACATATGAAAGCCATCCTCTCCCTCATCGCTGCCGCCGCTGTTCTTGGTTTCGCAGCTCCCTCCACCGCTAAAGCTGACTGCCAGAACGGTTCCTCCCGCGTCGTCGGTTACACTTCCTGCGGCACGCCGATCATCGCTGTCTATCAAATCGTCGGCTATGATCACTGTGGACGCCCCGTCGGCCAATGGGTGACACAGGCCCCTCGTCAGCCCAGCTACGGCTACAATCCCGGCTACCAGTCGGGTTATCAGTCCGGACATAGCGGCCATCAGCATGGCTACAGCGGCTACAACCCCGGATACAGCCGCTCACGCAGCGGTCTCAGCTTCAGCTTCGGTTTCGGCAGGTAGTAGCGTCGGAATTTGAATCTTGAAAACCCCAGGCGGCCTCATGCATCACGCATGAGGCCGTTTTGTTGCTACAAAGACCATCGCGTGTCATGATCGCCGCCATGCGCTGGCTCGTTCGTGCTCTTCTACTCATTTTTTTCCTTGGCGGCATCGCGTGGTTTCATCACGTGCGCACCCATCGGCCTCAACGCGTCGAAGCCGCCACGCGCGATGGCATTTTGCTTGTTGGTAACGGCTCAGAGCCCGGCACGCTTGATCCACACCTCGCCACTGGCCAGCCTGAGCATCATATCTTCCATGCCATTTTTGAAGGCCTCGTCGCACCCGCACCTGAAAACCCTGACGCCAATGGCCCTGGAGCTGCGGTATCCTGGACACACGAAAACTTCACCACCTGGACCTTCAAACTCCAGCCACAGGGCAAATGGAGCGACGGCACACCCGTCACCAGCGAAGACTTCCTCTACTCGTATCGCCGCATCCTCACAGCCCAGCTCGCTGCCGACTACGCCAACATGCTCTACCCCATGCTCAATGCGGAAGCGTATCACACCGGCAAGCTCAAAGACTTCACTCAGGTCGGCGTCAAAGCCATCGACCCACTCACCTTGCAAATCACGCTCGCAGGTCCCGCCCCTTACCTGCCCAGCATGCTCAAGCACTACTCGTGGTTCCCCGTGCCCAAGCACGCCATCGAGAAACACGGCAAAATGACCGACCGCAACACGCGTTGGACACGCGCAGGAAATCTCGTCTGCAACGGCCCCTTCGTCCTCTCAAGCTGGCGCATCAATCAAGCCGTCGAAACCCTGCGCAATCCGCACTACTGGGACGCCACCAGCGTCAAACTCAATGGCGTCACCTTCATCCCCATCGTCAGCGACACCACGGAAGAGCGCGCCTTTCTCGACGGGCAACTTCATCTCACGCAGACACTCCCACTCGCCAAAATCCCCGGCTACCGCGAAAATCGCCCCGACTTCTATCGCGATGAGCCACTGCTGAGCACCTACTTCTACCGTGTCAACACCACCAAGAAGCCCTTCGACAATCCCAAAGTCCGCCGCGCACTCGCAATGGCCATTGATCGCGAATCCATCTGCCGCAACATCCTCCGCGCCGGTCAAAAGCCCGCCACCGGCCTCACACCACCTGGATGCGGCGTCGGCTATCAAACACCCGACGTCATGCACTTTGATCCTGCCGCCGCTCGGCAACTCCTCAACGAAGCAGGCTTTCCCGATGGCAAAAACTTTCCCACCTTCGACATTCTCATCAACACCAACGAAGCCCATCGCACCATCGCCGAGGCCGTGCAGTCCATGTGGAAGCAGCATCTTAAAATCCCCGTGCGTGTCTTGAATCAAGACTGGGGCGTCTATCTCGAATCGCAGCGCAAACTCGAATACGACGTCTGCCGCGCCGGCTGGGTTGGTGATTACCTCGATCCCTCCACCTTCCTCGCCCTCTGGAAGACCGGCGACGGCAACAACAACACCGGCTGGGGCAGCGCCCGCTACGACGCCCTGCTCTCCCAAAGCTTCCTCGAAGGCGATCCCGCCAAACGCTTCACCACCCTCCAGGAAGCCGAGACCCACATGCTCGAAGAATCCCCCATCCTGCCCATTTACTGGTACGTCCGCTCTTATCTCGTGCATCCCAGCGTCAAAGGTCTCTTGCCTTCGCTACTCGAACACCGCTGCTACAAGGCGGTTGAGTTCAAGCTGTGAAGATCAAAACAAAAAGGGCGCAGGAAATTATCCTGCGCCCTTTTTGTTTTGAAATCACTCGTGCAATCAACCCGCCTTGCGCCAGATCGTCGTCAATGTGCCCTTGAACGTGATCTTCACCGCCTGTGATGACACCAGCTCACGAAAATGCGTCGAGGCCTCACGTTCCACGATTTCCCATCCTTCAATGTCATCGCCATTCAGTGTGCCATGCACCGAAACACTCTCTTCATGCATGCAGACAAAGCCATTTTTCCGCTCCTGCGTAATTCGCCATCCTGGTGCGAGCTGCCACGTCACCACGTGAGAAATCTCAGTGCCGACCTCATCGCAGACTTCCACATAATCCTGCGTCGCATGCACGGCTCGCTGCGTGTGGTTTCCTTCGCAATCAAGGCTCATGACGCAGATGTCTTCATGCACCTTTAAACCCGGTACCGAATGATGTTTCATCCATAGGAAAGCGCCAACACGTTCTGGTGTCTGGCGACCCGAAACAGGCACCGGCCCATTGTGCGCTTCCCATGCAGCCAGTCGCTTGCGCAAAGCTGGATTGCTATAGTAAGCACCCGTTCCAGGATCAATCACCAATGCATGCTGCTCAAACCACAGCGAGACGTGCAGCGCATCGAGATGCCCGTGCGCCGCCATGCTGCCAAGCCCGAGCGGCGACGCATCTGCCCTCACCGTCCAGCGTGCGTCTCGCCTGATCGCTTGTCCGCTATCTGCATTCACCAGCCACTTGCTGCGCATCGCGGAACGCACGCCTTTGGGTGATTCACCCAGCCAGAAACGTAAGATGGCACCCTCAGGCTTGCCCAACAGCCAGCCACGAAACTCCGCTGCGGTATTCGAGCGTTTCAAGGCGATCGGTAGCACCTGTGCATCATCAGAATCGCCAAAATCCCAGCTCTCAGGCGCTTCGGTAACATCGACAAAAAACTGGGCCGCTTTCGTCAGTCGATCGAGCACAGCATCCTTCATTCCATCTGCCGCCATGCTCGCATGCCAGCTCATTTCCCACGCGAATAGGTGGTAATGCAGCGCCTGCTCCTTGTTTCCGCCATCCGGTGCGAACTGTTGCAAAATTTCGCGCTCCAACAGCTTCCACACACGTTGCGCAGAAGTGATCATTGGTGCGAGAGCTGGCCAGCGCGTGATTGCCATCACCAGTGCGCTCAGCTCGCCGATGAGGTGATTGTTCGCTGAGGAACCGAACGATTTGCGCTGCCAAATCCAGCAGGCATGCACGGGAACGATACGTGCTGTCAGTTCATCCTGTCTGCGGGCCAGTTCAGGGTCATTGCAGCCGCGCACGAGCGCATCAAACCAGCAGAAGTTCATCAGCCGCAGTCCTGCCTCCATCGGACTCGTCCAGTTGATGCCGTGTCCAGGTGTGTTGCGGTCGCACCAGTCTTCCAGCCACAGTTGTGAGACGCGAATCGCATGCACATCGCCGTTGAGCGCGCTGTGCATCGCCATGCGAGTCATTTC
>CANIZT010000129.1 GCA_947471905.1 Verrucomicrobiaceae bacterium | reverse complement strand
TCCAGCTGCCGCTGCTCACATTCGCTGTGCCGCTGCTGCCGGCGGACGCGCCTAGAAAGCCGGAGCCGTTGCTGACGCTGCCGCCGGTGAGGTTCAACACCCCGGTGCCGAACTCGCCCACGGTCATGTCAGCACCAAAGTGCGTGATGGAGCCGCCGGTGGCCACCTCCAGGGTACCTCCCGCCACGGTGGTGCCGCCCTCGTAGGTGTTCACCCCGGCGAACACCGTGGTGCCCGTGCCTTTGAGGTTCACCCCAGTGCCGCCATTGTCCAAGATGGGAGCGGCCAGCGTGACCGCGCCGGTGTTGAAGTTGTTGATCTGGATCGTGTCGCCGGAGTTCACCGACTGGAGTCCCGCACCGCCGGCACTGCCGCTGATCTGCCAGGTGTTGCTGCCGGTGCCGCCGAAGTTCCACACGTTGGTGCTTTGCACCACGCCGGAGGCCAGGGTGACCACGCCGTTGGCGGCGCTGGTGTCCACCGTGATGCTGTTGGCTGATTGCGAGGCCGTGATGGCCAGACTGCGGCTGCCGTCCGATGCCGTGCCGCCATTGTTGTTGTCGATGCGGTAGTCGGTGCCTGAGACCGCCCCGCTAGCGGGTAGTAGCGTGGTGTTAGTCAACCGGATGACCTGATCGGAGCCGTTCACCGTGGCTAGGCCGAAGCCCTTGCTGTCCGTGACGGTGAAGCCGGAATTGATGGCATCGCCCGCCGTCTGCCCGGTCAGCACGATGAGGCCCGTGCCGACGGTGGCACCATTGGCTCCACCTGCCGCCGTGTTGAAGTTCAGCGCGGAGGAATCTCCAGTGGTCAGTGTCCCAAGCGTGAGCGTTTGACCGCTGCCCATGAGGATGATGCTGCCAGTGCTGGCGGTGGTGGTCAGGCCATTGACCGTCTGCGTGCCGGTGCCGGTGAGCTGTAGCGTACCGCCACCCAGCGTGAGGGCGGTGCTGCTGGGCAAGATGTCGCTGGTGACCGTGCCGAAGGCCAGCGCCAGCGTGCCGTCATTCACCGTGGTGTTGCCGGTGTAGGTGTTCGCCTTTGACAGCGTGGTGGTGCCGCTGCCCAGCTTGGTCACGCTGAGGCTGCCGGTGAGGACCGGGGCAAAGGTGAGGTTACCCGTGTGGTTGAAGTTCACCAGCGCCGTGCCATCCCCGCCGCTCACGGTGGCGGCGTTGAGTGTACCCGCCGTGCCACCGGTGCCGAGATTCAGCGTGCCCGAGCTGCCCGTCTGTGAAGCAATCGTCACTGTGCCGGTGCCGGCTACGCCGCCGACATGGACCGTGCCGCCGGTGAGGTTCAACACCCCGGTGCCGTAAAGGCCGACGATGAGAGCACTGTTGTTGGTCCAGGTGCCGCCGCTCACAGTCGCCGTGCCGCTGGAACCGGAATTGTAGCCCAGATAGCCGTTCGAGTTGCTGACGCCGCCGCCGGTGAGGTTCAACACCCCGGTGCCTTGCAAGCCGACGTAGAGATATCTGCTGTTGGTCCAGGTGCCGCTGCTCACATTCGCCGTGCCGCTGGAACCGGAATATAAGCCCAGATAGCCGTAAGAGTTGCTGACGCTGCCGCCAGTGAGGTTCAACACCCCGGTGCCGAACTCGCCCACGGTCATGCTAGCACCAGAGTGCGTGATGGAGCCGGTGGTGGCCACCTCGAGGCTGCCGCTGTTGATCGTGGTTCCAAGGCTATAGGTGTTCACCCCGGTGAGGATGAGCGTGCCCGCGCCGGTCTTGAACACGCTGCCCACGCCGCTGAGATTGCCGCTCTGCGTGGCGGTGCCGGAAGTAATGCTGAGCGTGGTGGGGTCGTTGGGCGTGGCGACGGAGTAGTTCGTCGCATCCGTCTGGCCATTGGTGTAGGTGATGGTGGTCTGCGCCGTGATGTCGGCTGGGAGCAACAGCAAGGCCGTCAGGTAACCGAGGATCCAGGTGCGGGCGACGTGTTTCAAGCGGGAGCAAAGCATGGGGTGCGGCGGGGTGGGTGAGATGGAACAAAAACCGCAGGGACATGGTCCCGGCGGGGTTTCCTGAGCTGACTCTGAGTTCGTGTTCAGCTCTGAAGCGGGCGGCAGGAGTGCGCCCGGGACTTTAAATGGCAGCCATCTGCCGACTACGCGTGTGTCCTTTAGTGGGACATCTTGAGGTTACAAGCATTAATCAGAACGCCGCGCCACTTTCCCACTCGCCATCCCTAGGCGGAATTCTGGAATCGATGCAGGAGAAGGCAGCGCGCATGTTCCCTCACGCACCGTAGAGGGAGTTGGTAAAGCGCCGCCCGGCCCGGAGGCGGTAAAACCGGCAGCCTGCCGGTGCTTTTCCGAGCCTACCGGCTGGCTGCCAGTATCACGCTCAGCGCTCCGGCTGAGACGCTTCCGGTTCCGCCACCTCCGCCATCCGCCGCACCTTCTCCCAATCCGTGACCTTGACGCTGAAGGGCCAGTTCTTGCGGATCGCCCGCACCCAGGCGATGTCCCGCAGCAGCACCCCGCAGGCACAGCCCACGAAGCCGTGGAACAGCAGCCACAACTCCGCCTCAGCCGCAAACGTCAGGACCAGCGCAAACACCAGCCCCAGCAGCAGATACCACTTCCAAACCCGGCGGTAGAACAGCGCGAAGCCGTAGCCACGCGCATGGGTTTCCAGCAGTCGGCGGGCCAGCAGGGCTTCATGGGGTCGTTTCATCGGTAGGAAGACTGGCTGCTGGGTGCATCCCTGCCAGAACCGCTGGTTCTACACGCCCCGGCCGTTCTAAGGCAAGACAAATGGCATGGAATCCCCGATGGCCCACCCCTCGCCAGCTTCGACACTCAAGGCATCGTCACAGCGGATCATCTTGACCGTTGACCTCCTTGACTCCTTGACTCCTTGACTCCTTGACCCGCACCCTCACAACCGCAGCAGACAGCAGTCGAAGTCGATCTCCACGCGTCCGGCTTCCGTGCGCTTCACCGGAATCGTCGGCACCAGCGTGTAAAGCTGGCGGCGGGAATCCACCGGGTCCGCTTGGGTGGTCACGACTCCGGCATTGCGCAGGGCGATGAGATGCTTCAGCGCTGCATCCAGGCGACGGCTCACGTGCTTCGCGCAGCCCGAGGCCGTGTACGGATGACCGTCGGCGAGCAGTTCCAAGATGCGCCGCCGCACCGGGTCAGCCAACAGAGCGAAGATGACGTCTCGGTTCCGCGCCGTAGGATCGGCGGCGCTGGCAGGGGAGCGGCTGCGCTTGGGCATGTAAATAAAACTACCGTGGAACCGCCTCGGAAGGCAATCTTCTTTTTGCCGCCTGTCCTTTCACCCGCGGCGCAGTCGCAGCCCCCAAGGCGATCTGCCAAAGCGCCCGCTCCAGGACGTGGCAACGCTTTCCCGATCAAGACTCTCGCGTCTCCGAAGTGGCGCAAAGGATCAGCAATCGGCAGGTCGGAGACTCCCCCACCTCAGCCCGGATTGCGGCACAGCACCCCGGAGCCTCCTAGGTGGCGTAAACAATCAGGAAACGTCACCCGGCAGTCTCGGTATCGACGTAAAAGACTCGCGAATCAGCGGGTCTGTACCTGCAAGGTCGCGCATAGGATCAGGCATCGGCGGTTTGCCACCCTCCAGGTGGCGTATAGGATCACGAATCGACATGTCGGAGCCTCTCAGGTAGCGCATAGGATCACGAACCGGCATGCCAGAGCCTCCCAAGTGGCGCAAGGGATCACGAATCGGCATCTTGCAACGGCGCAGGTGGCGCAAAGGTTCAGGGACTGACGCACCGGACCTTCCTGACCGTCAGGACGGATTGCCGGCTGACGTTCCCGAGCTACCTGACCGCCAGCCAGGATTGGCGCGCGGCGTGCCTGAGATTGCGGCCTGCCAGCAGACATCAGGGAGTGAGCACACCGCGTCTCCTGCCTGCCACGCCGGATGGTCTGGCGTGGCCCCGCAGACTCCCCTCCCCCGCGCCGCTTTCATTGCCCAGCGCCCGGAGCCACCGGACCGGCAGCCCGTGTTTCCCACTCGCCTGTCCGAGATGGGAGCAGGCCATGCGCCATCTCGAATCCGGCGGCATGACATCAGCGTAGTTAAGCGCGCCGTCCGTCACGCTTATGCCGAAGACCAAAGGTCTTGTGTGGAAATCGACCTTTTGCGTAGCTTTGCGCAATATGGCAACAAAACCGTCGGCTATCTAGGCGTTGGGACAAACCCAACCCATCTGTTCACCATCCACCTGTTAGCGGCATCAGCAAAGACAGGAGCCAGGCATGGACAGCGGCAAATTCATGCCTGAAGCCCTCTTCGCTCTTCGCCCTTGGCTCTCCGCCATCCCCTGCTAGCATCCGCGACTTATGAAACGCAACCGCCTCGGCCGCACTGGCATCGTCGTCACGGACATCTGCATGGGAACCATGACCTTCGGCCTGCAGGCCGATGAGAAAACGTCCTTTGCCATCATGGACCGCGCCATCGACGCCGGAATCGACTTCTTTGACACCGCGGAGATGTATCCAGTGCCGCCGAGTGCGGAGCTGTTTGGCGTGACCGAGCAGATCGTCGGCAAATGGCTCAAAGGCCGCACGCGGGGCGAGATCATCGTGGCCAGCAAGGTCACCGGCCCCGGCCACGGCTGGTTCCGTCCGCCGATTCGCGGCGGCTTCACCGCGCTGGACCGCCGCCAGATCTTCCAGGCCTGCGAGGACAGCCTGCGCCGCCTACAGACGGATTACATCGACCTCTACCAGACGCATTGGCCCGACCACGGCATGGAGCAGGCCGAAACCCTCGGCGCACTGACCGATCTCATCGACCAGGGCAAGATCCGCGCCTGGGGCAGCAGCAACGAAACCTGCTGGGGCGTCATGAAGAACCTCTGGGAGGCCGAAAAGCACGGCCTCGCCCGCATGGCCTCCTTGCAGAACAACTTCTCCCTCATCAACCGCCGTTGTGAGAGCGAACTCGCGCAAGTGTGCCGCAAAGAAAACGTCAGCCTCCTGCCCTACTCCCCACTCGGTGGCGGCGTGCTCTGCGGCAAGTACAACGGCGGTGCATTGCCCAAAGGCGCACGCTTCACCGACTACATCCAGAACGGCGGCCCGCGCCAGAAACGCATGGCCGCCCGCTTCGTGAATGAACGCAGCCTCGAAACCACCGCCCGCCTCCAAGTCATCGCCGCTGATCTCGGCATCAGCGTCACGACATTGGCCCTCGCCTGGAGCAAGCAGCACGACTTCGTGGCCTCCACCATCGTCGGCGCCACCACCGTCGCGCAGTTTGAAGAAAGCCTCGCCGCCGCCGACCTCGTGCTCAGCGCCGAGACTCTGGCCCGCATCGACGCCATCGACGAAGCCATCCCGACACCGATGACGGAGGATGGGTTGAGACGCTTGTAAAGAGACAGCCTCTTAAACCTGACAGCGGCTACTCCCATCCATGGGCCTCTTTGACTTCTTCCGCCGATCACCCAAGCCATCTTTAGCCACGGCGATGGGTGGTCGTTACGATGGTCGCCCGCTGCTCATCTTGCTGGAAAACTACGTCCTGAGCGCCATAGGCAGCCTCGCGCCGGACAAGGATCAGTTGGTAGCATCAATCACTCAGCGGATCTTCGGAGGCGATGCCGACTGGCGCGCCACCCTGCGCACGACCTTGCAGCTCGGCGACTCTCTGGACGACTCCCTGCGGCAAATGTGGGCCGAACATCAGCAGCAAGCTCAACAAGCCGGTGTCACACTGAGCCCCGAGGAGTTTGCCCGCATGATCACCGACCAAAACTTCGCGCACCTCCTTTCTCCCAGCTCCAACTGACCGCACTGCCTGAGCAAGACACGCCATGTCGTTTCCTCCGTATTTCCTCTTCTTCGGTCTCTGCGCCGGTCTGATCGTGTTCGCGCTCGCTGTAGCGCGGCATCACTTCGTCACCTTTAAAACCCCGCCTCCAGTGACGTTTGTGGACAAGCCGCACCCGGTGCTGGGAACCTACCGCGAGTTTGACGACGGCCATTGGTGGGCCCGAATCACCAGTGAGCGCCTCGGGTATGAGCTGACTTTGAGCTGCAAGGTGGCGGGACCGACGGAGGCGCAGCTTGAGCGCTGGAGCGAGATGGAAGCACGCCTGCCCGCGCTGCTCAAACAAACGCCGCAACCGCCAGATGATGACGGCTGGGGCAACAAGCCCGGGCCGTTCGACGCCTCCATGCTCCACGCCAGTCTGGTGATCATAGCCGCAGACGACAGTTTCTCGGTGCTCACTCACGTGCCGCACTCAGGCGATTACATGCTATCTCCTATCATGGACGTCACCCCTGACTGGCGGCCTTCCTTTGAATGGCAGCCCTGACTCTCTCCACCTCATGGAAACACCACCAGCACTCTCCATCTACGCCAACCAAGCCTACGACAGCGAAGGAAACCCCGTCGCCACGTTGGGCATCGACCGCCAGGACTCCAGCGTCGTCGTCTGGGTGCGGTCGGAGGAGATCGACCTCTTTTCCCAGGTGCGAGACGCGGAATGGCAAAGCCGTGTCTCCATCCGCATCGGCCAATGCGCCGGCTCCCCCGTGTTCTGGTGTGCGGATGCTGAGAAAATCACCCTCTTGATCGGCCCCGATGATGAAACCTGGGGCGTTGCCATCACCCTACCACTGCTCGCCTTGGATAAAATCGTCGCCGCACTCCATGAGCACCGTGAATGGCTCGCCACGACGCCACGATTCGTCCGTCCGCCGCGCTAACAGAGCTGAACAGATCAAACCATGACCCTGAATCCAGCCAACTCCTATCACATGCACTTCAAGGCGTTTCTGGATGCCATCTCGCCTGATCTCGTGACGGATCCTTCCGCCGTGGCAGCGTTGCCAGCACCGCAGGCGGACCGAGTGATCGCGGAGATTCTTTCCTGCGCCTGCCAGGCCACGCATGCTTCGCTCATTGAGCTGGGCCGTGACGCAGCAGCCAGCCTGCCTCGGCCATGGCTGCTGGAGCGCATCGAAGGGATTGCCGACCGCATGCTCAACTACGACGACGATTGGGAGTATCGTTGCTTGTTGGAACTGTATGAGCGCCTTGATGCCAGCCTGCTCTCCCGCCTTATTACACGCGGGATCGACAGCCCGAATGCCGACATCGCCGAGGCCGCACAGGATTTCTCTCGCTCTCGTTAAGCGCCGAGCAGCGCCGCCCACTCCGCCAGCAGTCATTCCCCGGCGCTCGCTCCCGCACCAGGCAAAGGCCTAGTCCTCATCTACTGGCGTGCCGGCATGCTGGGCAGCGGCAACATCTGGGACATCTATGCCAACGGCCAGCAGGTGGTGCATGCCATGCGGCGCGGCGGGTTTTGCAGCATTCAGGCCTACCCAGACGAGCTGAAGCTGGAAACCAAGCAGGGATGGAACTGGGCCTCGCTGGCTGGCTTTAACCTGCTCAACCAAATCAAGCAGGAACAACCCACCCTGCAAATCGCTCCGGGCCAGACCTACTACCTCGAGATGGGCTTTGGCAAGGACCGCGAAGCACTCACCCCCGTCGCCGCCGAACATGGCCGAACCTATCTCGCCCCCTGCCATTGGGTCAACCGTCCGCGCTCGTGACACCGTCCTCAGCGACGAGACTCTGGCCCACATCGACGCCATCGACGAAGCCATCCTCACCCCGATGACGGAGGATGGGTTGCGGAGGTTGTAGAATCCAGAAGGCCCTTCAGACCTTACTTCTTCGCTGCTTCAGCGCGATTTTGAATGTAAGCGCTGCGAGCGGAAAGATAGGGATCGACGGCGTCCTTGGTGGCATTGTCGTAAAGATCAAGCTGGGCTGGCAGAGAGCGAAGCGTGTTGGCGAGGGGTGGGACGGACGTCCAGTCGTGCTTAGACCTGTCGCCATACCAGTAGAGATAGGGCCAATTGACGGGATTGAGTGCGTAGTCACCTGCCATACCGACGGTGTCACGCACGCTGCTGGGGCCGAACAAGGGGAGCACGATATACGGACCGTGGCCGATGCCCCAAGTGGCAAGGGTCTGCGCCGTGTCTTCTGCTGGCACGTTGGCGAGCGAGGAAATTTTCTCAGCCGGGGTGAAGATGCCGCCAACGCCGCCAACAGTGTTGACCACGAATTTGCCGGTTTCCTGGCCGGCACGCTTGAACTTGCCCTGTAGAGTACAGTTCACGAAGCGGACGGGGAATTTGACGTTTTCAAAAGCATTGTCGATCCCCTTACGAACTGGCTTAGGCATGAGCAATTCATAGCCCTTCGAGATCGGACGAAGGATGAAGGTGTAAAGCTGGTCGTTGACCCAGAACATGCCGCGGTTGAACGGCTCAATGGGATCAGAGACCTTCGCTGTCGCATACTCATCGACTTCATCAGGGGCAGCCGGACCGACTTTGGCGGCGGCCTTACCTTTGGCAGCAACCGCTGCAGGAGACACCGGTGCGGCGGCGGGTTTAGTGGCGGAGGAGCAGTCGGTCAGCAGCGGAGCCACTGCCAGCAGCAGGAGGTGTGTGAGTACGTTGGATTTCATTGTGGGCGGGAGACGGATTGATTAAGAGAGCTTATGACGGCGTTTGCGCCACCTTTTTTAAACTGGGCATCCAATTGGCTGCGGTAATTGGCTATTAAGCTGACCCCTTCGATCACTACGTCCGTGATACGCCAACCTCCCTCCTGCTCCATGCGGTAGATGACTGTGTAGTGGCTGCCTTTGTACACCATGCTGGCGGGAACATCCACACGACTGGCCGCGGGAGACACCGGATTTTGATAAGTGATGGCAGGATGCTCACCAGGCGTGAACTTGTTGCTATAGCTACGGATGATGAGCGTGGTGAACAACTGCGTGGCCTGCTGCTGCTGGGCAGGTGTGAACTGCTTCCAGCCTGGACCGACGGCGCGTTTGGTCATCGTTTCAAAGCTCACATGCTTCTGTAGCACCGGGCGCAGACTATCAGCCAAGGTGCCCCGGCTGGCCGTGCGGTCGGCGACGGCGAGCACCTCATTCACCGCTGATTTGAGACGCGTCTGCGCTTCTGCAAGCTGAGCGGAAACGGCCAGCGGCGACGCGACCATGAGGAGAATAAGGAACGAACGGAGGGTCATGGGGCGGGTTCTTTTTCGTCTTTTGCTTTATCAACACTACCAAAGGCCATCTTCCCGATCAAGGATTCAAGATCGACGGAGGACTCCGTCATCGTGATGCGAGCACCGGTTTCGAGGTACGTTTCGTCCGCTCCAGGAGCCAGCGCCACATATTTGTCACCGATGAGACCGGTCGTTTTGATTGATGCCATGGTGTCAGTCGGCAGTTTCAGACCAGCAAGCACGCGCAGCGTGACCATGGCGCTGTAGTCGGTGTTATCTACCCGAATACCCTCAACGCGGCCCACCGGCACACCGGCCACCAGCACGCTGCTACCCGCATTGAGGCCACCAGCGTTGGCGAAGCGAGCCTCTATAAGATAAGTGTCACCACCAATGAATGATCCAGAGCCGAGTTTGACCGTCAGGTAGATGACGGCGGCGATACCGATGAGCACAAAGGCACCCACATAAAGTTCCAACTTGGTTTGTTTCATGAGTCTTCAGAGTGGAGTGCTTCGCCGCGTCGTATAGCAGCAAGTGTGCTGCCAAGTGTGTCCGCGCTGTCGCGAAAATCGCACACCACCGGATGATTGGAGGCAGAAAATTCAGCGGGAGTGCCTTCAAAGCACATCAGTCCCTTGTCAAGCAGTGCCACGCGGTCACTGGCGATCAGCGCCTCCGTCAGGTCATGGGTGACGACGAGCGCCGTGAAGCCGAACTGCCGCTGATATTTGGCGATCATGGCAAAGACCGCATTGCGCCGCAGCGGATCGAGTCCGGCGGTAGGTTCATCAAACAGCACCAGTTCGGGACGCGTCACAATCGCACGCGCCAGAGCCAGGCGTTTCTGCATGCCACCGGAAAGCTGGCTGGGATAACGATCTTGATGAACGTCGAGTTCGAGTTGGTGCAGAGCCTCAAGGCTGCGCTCACGAATTTCTTTGTCGGAAAGATCAGTGGTCTGCTCCAGCGGAAGCGCCACATTTTCCAACGCAGTCAATGAGTCAAACAAGGCATTGCTTTGAAACAGGAAACTGCAACGGCGGCGGAACTCGGCACGGGCGGCGGCATCATCCATATTGAGCGGGTGACCATCAAAACTGATGCTTCCTTCGTCCGGGCGAATCACGTCGGCTAAGCACTTCAGCAGCACAGATTTGCCCGCGCCACTACGGCCTAACACAGTGACCAGGCTACCACGTGGCACATCGAGGCTCGCGCCCGCCAAGACGACATTTTCATCGAAGCGCTTGTACAGGCCTTCGATGTGCAACAGCAAGTTCTGTGTATCGGCACCCATGATCAGACCAGAAACGAAGTGATGACATAATCGGCAGCCAGCACGATGATGCTTGATTGTACCACGGCGCGAGTGGTTGAGGCACTGACGGCGCGTGCGCCGGTGGCAGAGCGACAACGATGTGCATTAAAACCATGATAGGCGCACAAAGCGATGGTCAGCAGGCCAAAGGTGGCTGCCTTCGTAAAACACTCACGCACATCCTGTGACTCAATCGCTCGCTCCACCGATGACCAATAAACACCCGGCTCCAGTCCCAGCAGCAGCGAACCGGAGAGATTTCCACCCCACAAGCCAACGGTGATGAACAAGGCAGTCTGCATCGGATACACCACTAGCGCAGCAAGCAAACGCGGCGTCACAAGATACGCATGACTGCTCACACCCATCGTTTCTAGTGCGGCGATCTGCTCGGTATTGCGTTGGATGCCCAGTTCAGCGGCGAGCGCGGAACCGGCCTGCCCCACGAGCATTAGCGCGGCCAGCACCGGACCCAATTCACGCACGAGGCTGAGTGAAACCAGCGTGCCGAGCAAACTCTCCGAACCAAAACGGTTCAGTACATAATATCCCTGCAAACCGAGCACCAATCCGGTGAAGAGGCCAACAATTAAGATCACCGGCAAACAACGCACACCCTGCTCAAAGCCAGCACGAACAATACGCCGCCACAGACGTCTGGAGCCGATGGCCGAACGAAAAGAATGTCCGGTGAACAGGGCGAAATCACCCAATTCATGGACGATGGAAAGAGTGTGACTGCCAACCGTTCGTAACATGCGATAACCGGAACCCTCGTTCAGCGGGATCGATTATGCAATGCCGCACAAGCGATAGACTCAACAAAGACCAAAAGATCACCCTTCCCGAATTTTTCCGGCCAAAGAATCGAGCGTGCGCTTGA
>CANIZT010000128.1 GCA_947471905.1 Verrucomicrobiaceae bacterium | reverse complement strand
CAGGGCATGACGCCGGAGGAAACCGCCGCGCTCACCGACGCGATGCTGCACAGCGGCACTATGCTCGCTTGGAACTCGCACGATCCCATGCGCGTGGACAAGCACAGCACCGGCGGCATTGGCGACAAAACCTCGCTCGTGCTCGCGCCACTGCTCGCGTGCGACGGCGTGTGGGTGCCGATGATCTCCGGTCGCGGCCTCGGCATCACTGGCGGCACACTCGACAAGCTCGAAAGCATCCCCGGCTTCCGCACGCAGCTGAACGAAGTCGAAATTCACAATGTCATCGACCAAGTCGGCTGCGTCATGGTCGGCCAGACCAGCGGCATCTGTCCGGCGGACAAAAAACTCTATGCGCTGCGCGATGTCACCGGCACCGTGCCGAGCATCCCGCTCATCACGGCGAGCATCATGAGCAAAAAACTCGCCGAGGGCCTTAACCGCCTCGTGCTCGACGTGAAATACGGTAGCGGCGCCTTCATGAAGACCGAGGAGCAAGCGCATCAACTCGCGCAAAGCATGGTTCGCGTCGGCAACGCGCTCGGTGTGCGTTCCAGTGTGAGATTGAGCGCCATGAACGAACCCACGGGCGAATCCGCCGGCAACGCCCTCGAAGTCGCCGAATGCGTGCGCTGCCTCAAAGGTGAAGGCCCGCAGGACCTTGAAGACATCGTGCTCGATCTTGCTTCTGCCGTCGCTGTTTCACCTCGTTCCGATCTTCAGCAAATGCTCCATCGCGGGGATGCGTGGCGCAAATTCCAGCAGATGGTCGCCTTGCAGGGCGGCAATGTTGAAGCACTCGAAAAAATCACCTCGGTGCATCGCGCTCCATTCATCGCCGAGTTCAAATCACCAGCCAGCGGCGTGCTGAATCGCATGGATGCCGGTGGTATCGGCCACGTCGTGCTCGAACTCGGTGCCGGTCGTTCCAAGGCCGCCGATCCCGTCGATTTCGCTGTTGGCTGCGATCAAATCGCCAAGACGGGCACACCGGTGCGTGCTGGAGATGTGCTACTTCGCGTCCATGCCCGCACAAAAAAGGCTCTGTCCATAGCTCTCGACGTTTTGCCGCAGCACATTGAGATCGTGTGACGTTTGTCTCCCATGAACCGCCGCCGCTTCCTCCAGACCACCGCCGCAGCCTCCTTGCTTCCCGAGATCGCGCAAGCCGCACCACCTGCGACACGCATCATCGACACGCACACGCATTTCTATGACCCCACGCGTCCAGGCGGCGTTCCGTGGCCCGGCAAAGGCTCCAAACTCTACCGCACCGTGCTGCCAGCCGACTGGCTCGCTGTCGCGTCACCGCATGGCATCAAAGAAACCGTCATCGTCGAAGCCAGTCCGCTGGTGGAAGACAACCAGTGGATTCTCGATCTCGCTGCGAAGGAAAAGTGCATCGTCGGTTTTGTCGGCCATCTCGATCCGGGAGCCGAATTCGCCGCGAACTTGAAGCGCTTCGCTGCGAATCCCATCTTCCGAGGCATTCGGTGGAGCGGCGCTTTCTTGATCGACGAAGCAAAACGCGACTCCGTGATCGCCGGAGCCAAACTCCTCGCCGAGCACGGTCTGGAACTCGATCTGAATGGCGCACCCAGCTACATGCCCCACGCCGCGAAACTAGCTGCCAATATTCCCGATCTCCGCATCCTCATCAATCACCTCGGCGCTTCCGGCGATCCGCAGGCGTTGAAACCCGAGTGGAAGGACAACATCCGCACCATCGCGAAACAGCCGAATATCTTCATGAAGGTCTCGGCGCTCGTCGAGCAGGTGAAATGCGAACCCGGCCAAGCTCCACGCGACACAGCCTACTATGTGCCCATCCTCGATCATCTCTGGGAAACCTTTGGCCCCGACCGCCTGATCTACGGCAGCAACTGGCCCGTTTCCGACAAAGGTGCGCCCTACGACGTCGTCTTCAAGGTCGTGGACGAATACTTCCGCGCCAAAGGCACCGAAGCCTGCGAGAAGTACTTCTGGAAAAACTCTTTGGCCGCGTATCGCTGGATCGAACGCAAGTAACTGCATGCGCCTCGTCCTCCAACGCGTCTCCTCCGCCTCCGTCACCATTGAAGGTCAAATCACCGGCCAGATCGGCACGGGCCTGATGATTCTCGTCGGCATCGAACACGAGGACACGCTCGAGGATGCGGCATGGCTGGTGCAGAAGGTCACGCAGATGCGCATCTTTGGCGATGCGGAGGGCAAGATGAACCTCAGCGTGAAGGACATCGGTGGCGGGCTGCTCGTGGTGAGCCAGTTCACGCTACATGCGAGCACGAAAAAGGGCAACCGGCCCAGCTTCATCCGTGCTGCACGTCCTGAGCACGCGATCCCGCTCTACGAGCAGTTTTTGACGATGCTGGAAGCCGAAATGGGCAAGAAGGTCGAGCGCGGCGTTTTCGGTGCGGATATGAAGGTGGCGCTGGTCAACGACGGCCCGGTGACGATCTGCATCGACTCACGGGCGCGGGTGTAAAAAAGAAGGGCGGACCGTAGTCCGCCCCTCCGTAGGTTCTGGGGTTAAAAATCAGGCGAGACGCGGCTTCACCAGCGTTTCGAGGCGGTTCACGCCGCGACGGATGCGTGCTTTGACAGTTCCAAGCGGCTCATGGAGACGCTCTGCCACTTCGGCCTGGGTCAGACCACTGAAGTAGGTGAGTTCGATGGCCTCGCGCTGGTCGGGCGTGAGGCGGGAGACTGCTTGATGCAGGATGCCGTCACGCTCTTTGTACTCGAGGTTCTCGTGGCCGGAGGGCTCGAACTCGAACTGATCCTTCTTATTCTCGGTTTCAAAGTCGTCGTTAAGACGTGAGCGGCGCTGCTTGGAGCGGATGCGGTCGATGGCGCGATTGCGCGACAGTGTGGTCAGCCAAGTAAGAGGCTTGCCTTTGCGCGGTTCGTAGAGGTGGGCCTTGTTCCAGACCTGAACGAGCACCTCTTGCATCACGTCCTCTGTATCGTGATGATCGTTCAACACGTTGGAGATCGAGGCGAAAATGAGGCCGCTGTATTTCTTGTAGAAGGCCTGAAAGCTGGCCGCGTCGCGCTCGGCGATGCGCTTCAGGAGGCGGATGTCTTCTTCGATATTGGGATCTACTGCAGGGGTGGTTTCGATCGCAGTCATGAGTTCAGTTTTGGGGTAGTTACAGGGTGATATTGCGACAAAAACGAGCATCGTCAAAGATTTGTTTTCATTTTGTCTAACTTTATGGGGTGTTCACCCCATTTTGTCGAAGCTATGCAACTTCACTTTGGACACAGCTTCGCACCTCATTTTGAGAAGCAGATGAGTGCCGAATATTCCCGGAATGACTTCGCTGACTGCAGAATATGACCACCGCCTTCCCTCTTGCGCCGGGGCCGAATCCACCGATTCTACGCGCCCTTTTTCAGCCATGATCCCGAACATCTTCCGCACCCTTCACTGCAACGCCGTCCGCACAGAGCACATCGGCCAGACCGTCACGCTGTGTGGCTGGGTGAATTCGGCGCGTGACCATGGCGGCGTCATCTTCATCGACCTGCGCGACCGTGAAGGGCTCACTCAGGTGGTGTTTCGCCCCGAAGAAAACGCTGAACTGGCGGCGCAAAGCCACACGCTGCGTGACGAGGACGTACTGCAGATCACCGGCAAAGTCGCCGCGCGTCTCACGGGCACCGAAAACGCCAAGCTGCCGACTGGCGATGTCGAAATCGTCGCCACCGAGTTCAAGACTCTGAACAAGGCCGACGTGCTGCCGTTCCATCTCGACCGCGAGCTGTCCAACGAGGATCTGCGGATGAAATACCGCTACCTCGACCTGCGCCGCGAGCGCATGAACCGCAACATTCGCACGCGCCACAAGATCACCAACGCTGCGCGCAATTATCTCGACGCCGCAGGCTTCGTGGAAGTCGAAACGCCGATTTTGAGCAACCCGACTCCCGAAGGTGCCCGTGACTTCCTCGTGCCCGCTCGTCTGAACCCCGGCAAGTTCTACGCCCTGCCGCAGGCCCCGCAGCAGTACAAACAATTGCTCATGGTCGCCGGTCTGGAGCGCTACTTCCAGATCGCCCGCTGCTTCCGCGATGAAGACCTGCGCGCCGACCGCCAGCCGGAGTTCACTCAGATCGACATCGAGGCCAGCTTCATTGAGCGCGATGACATCGTCACGCTCGTCGAAGGACTGCTCGTCAGCATGTTCAAAGCCGGCACCGGGCGCGACATCCCCACGCCATTTCCGCGCCTTACTTATCAGGAAGCGATGGACCGCTATGGTTCCGACAAGCCCGACACTCGCTACGGCAATGAGATCGTCGATATGGCCGATGTGTTCGCCAACAGCGGCTTCAAAATCTTCCGCAGCACCATCGAGGGTGGCGGCGTCGTGCGTGCCATCAATGTGAAAGGCTTCGCTGGCATCACCACCGGCCAGATGATCCGCCTGAACGAGATCGCCACGCAGGCGGGCATGAAGGTGAAGCAACTCGCCTTCATCAAGGTGGAGCGCGATGCGAACGGCGTCCTCGAATACAAGAGCCCGCTGTGGAAATTCTTCACGCCCGAAGAACAGCAGGCGCTCATCGCCAAGCTCAAGGTCGAAGAAAACGACCTCATCTTCTTCTACGCCGGCACCTGGCAGGAAGCCTGCGACATCCTTGGCCGCGTGCGCGTCGAAATCGCCAACATGACCGAACTGACCAAGGACAGCACCGCCTTCAACTTCCTCTGGGTCGTCGATTTCCCGCTCCTGGCCCACGATGCGGAAACACAGAGCTGGGTGGCCGTGCATCATCCCTTCACCCGTCCGAAAACGGAGGACATCCCGCTCATGGAGGCCGGGGAATACGGCAAGGTGCGCGCCGAAGCCTATGACGTGGTTCTCAACGGCTACGAACTCGGTGGCGGCTCCATCCGAATTCACGAGAAGGATTTACAAGCCAAGATGTTCAGCGTGCTCGGCGTGAACGAGGAAGAACAGGCCCACAAGTTCGGCCATCTTCTCGACGCCTTCCGCTTTGGCGCTCCTCCGCACGGCGGTCTCGCGCTCGGTCTCGACCGCGTGGCCATGCTCGTCAGCGGTGAAGACAGCATCCGCGAAGTCATCGCCTTCCCGAAGAACAACAAGGGCAGCGACCTGATGACTGACAGCCCGACAACCATCGACTTCAAGACGCTGCGCGAGATTTACATCCAAAGCACCTTCAAGGAGAAGAAGCCCGAGACCATCGTTCCTGCCGCAACGGCTTAACGCAGCGCTGCCATCAGCGCATCGAGTTCATCGCGCACGTTGCCAGAATCGCTCACAGTTTGAGCGATTTCGGCCTTCACGGCATCCCGGAAGCGTTTGCGCAGGCGGTGGATGGCGACCTTGATCGCTTCTTCGCTCAGTCCGAGTTTCGCGGCTGCTTCGCTTTGAGGTGTTGCATCGCCATCCGCCGTCAGCCACGGCTTCAGCGTATCAAACTGGAGTCCTTTGCCGCTGTCGCGCAATTCTGCTTCCAACGTGGCCAACGCACGCGCCAACACCGTGAGCGCCCACTGACGATCAAAGGCCACATCCGGCGCTTCCACGCTGTCATCTGCGATTTGCAGGCCTGCGCCGGTGCTGGAATCATCATTTTCGATCACCGCATGAATCTGACCGCCGCCGCGCTTCGCCGCGTGATCGCGATCTCGTTGATCCGCAGCAAATCGCTTCAACGCGGACAGCAGGTAATTGCGAAACCGGCCGCGCAACGGATCGGCACCTTTGATGGCATCTCCGGCGAGGAGCTTGGCAAAAAAGTCGTGTGCGAGATCTCGTGCTGCATCTTCTGCGCGGCCATCACGCCGCAGAAAGGCCACCACAGGCGCATAGTAAGCCTCGCACAGCTCGCTGAGCGCCGACCGCGCTGTTGTGTCATCGCCACGCGAACGGGCGACGAGAGTCCAGCGCGTGTCATGGAAGTTGTGGGTCATGGTTTGGGCAGCGCATCCGGCGAGAAGTGCGAGAAGAGCATCTTGCCCACGATTTTATCCCACGGCATAAAAAACTCATCAGGACTGCCGCCGCGCTTGAGGCGCAGGCCTTTGGTTTCACGTGCGACCACTCTCGCGATCCAGTTATGGCCGCTTTCGTGCTCGAAGATGATCAGGTCGCCGGTGGAGAATCCGGTGTCGATGTGTGAGGCGATCCACTGACTATTCTTGGCAACGCCGGGTTCATTGCCCTGTGGAATGCGATACGGCCCGAAGACAAAACTCTTGATGAACAGCGCGATGACAACGGCCAAGACGGCTTGGCCGAACCAACTCACAAGACGGTTTCGGGAAGGAGCTGGCTTGTCCGCCGGATGCTGGCGCATCCACCAGAGCGTGGAGATCACCGACGCGGCGACGGCAACGAGCGAGAGTGTGATGGCCGCCCACGGATAGGCATCCTGGTGGCGTGGCAGTTGATAAAAGCCCGCGATTCCCGCACCGATGACAGCAAGCGACCAAATGAAGAGCTGCTTGCCGAAATACGCGTTTACATCATACCAACGCTCATTCGACGTGAAAGTGGAAGGCAGACGTACGCCGTAGAAAGAATTCATCGGCACGAGTCGCAGCCACAGCGGCAGACTGAGCGCTGAAAGCAGGAAACCAAAGCCTTCGACCACCGTGGCGATGACGACCTGCGCGTTTACTCCGCCCGAGCTTGTCCAGCGGAAGGACATCCACACAAGTCCAAGGAACATCAGGAGCGTTGCAGGAAGCAGCCAAAACACGCGGGAGGGCCGTTGGTGCCAGACGGTCGCACGTTGATCGCCGCCCTGCGCCTCAAATTCGAGCTGCCTGCGCGCCCACGATGGCACCAGTGTGGACGGGAGCACCATGGGGAGCCAGATCCAGACAATCACAGCGGAGGACTGCGTCATAAGTCGCGCCAACCATTGCAGCATAACCGGCATCTCCGTCAGACTCTTGACCACCTGGGGTGCATGGACTTGACCGCCCATGCCGCTCACCAGCGCAAACACCTGCCCTCCATACGCATGCACTCCTGCGGCGAAGCCCCCTGCCGCCGCCCAGCCCAGAGCAAAACCGCCGGAAGACAAAAAGCCCACACTCAAGCCTCCCCAGCTTAGCAACAGAGCCAGCGCGAGACCTCCCACCGAGATCAAGCCAACGCTCATACCGCCGAGCGCCACACCTCCGACCGCCACGCCGCCGCAGGCCAGCAAGCCCCGCGCATAACCACCAAAAGCAATCACACCAACAGCTTTGTCGCCGAAGGCGAAGAAGCCACGTGCCACGCGTTTGCGGCCTGTTGTGGGATCTATGCCCATGGCGACATGCACCAGCGGCCTGCCAAAAAACATGCGCTTGGACTTGTACTCGAAGCTTTGAAACTGCTGCGCGAGCGGACGCTGCACATAAGGCGGCATGGAGGCGAGCCCTTCGATCTGAGTCTTGAATTCACCCGCGCTCTGCTGACGACGGCTGCGTTCCTTTTCGAGGGCTCGGAAGACGATTTCGTCGATGTTTCCACCCACAGCGGCGAACTCCGATGGCGCGGCAAAGCGACCGAGCGGCAGCTCGCCGGTGAGCATTTCGTAAAACACGACGCCGAGGCTGTAGATGTCGGCGCGATGATCGACCGTGGCGGGCTGTTCGATCTGCTCCGGGGCCATGTAGGGCGCGGTGCCGAGCCGTGCGCCACTTTGCGTGAGCAGCATGGCATCACCGGCATCCTCGCTGATGATCTTGGCGATGCCGAAGTCGGCGATCTTCACTCGGCCCTTGGAATCGAGCAGAATATTCTCCGGTTTGATGTCGCGATGCAGCACGCCTTGGCTGTGGGCGAATTGCAGCGCATCGCAGAGAGCGGGAATGATGTTGAGCGCCTGCTCCGGGGTGAAGCGACCAGCACGCATGGCTTGGCGCAGGTTCACACCATCGACGTATTCCATGATGAGATAGCAAAAGCCGCCGCTCTCGCCGAAGTCATGCACGGCGACGATGTTCGGATGACTGAGCCGTGCGAGCACGCGGCCCTCACGTGTGAAGCGCTCGGCAAAACCCGGCGTGACGGCGAGCGACTTCGGCAGCACCTTGAGCGCGACGACGCGGCCGAGCTTCGGCTGCCGGACACGGAAGACGGCGCTCATGCCGCCGTGGCCGATAAGATCGAGGATTTCGAGATCCGGGAAGGCGGCGGCGATTTCCTCCAGCGAGGGAAGATCACGCGCCGTGAGCGGAATCGTGTCCGCACCGCCATCTGTCGGCATGGCGGCTGCGGCCATGAGGGAAGCCGGGTTCAGGCCGTGAAACGGGTCGGGTGATGGGGATGAAGTGTCCATGGTACCGGCTCCGTGGGGAAAGCAGCGGCGGAGGTTACACAAAATCTTCGCGACGGCGCAAAAACTTCATGCGCCAGCCCCGGAATCCCTTCTTGCGAACGCCCGGCACTGCCGCCAAACTCACTGCCCACCTTCCCAACCCAACGCCATGCGCTTCCCCGCGCTTTCCACCCTTCTTTTGCTTCTCATGTCGATCGCCAGTCCGTCGCATGCCGCCAGCGCCTCCGTCGAGTCCGTGACGTGGGGAAAAACCGCCGCAGGTGAAGAAGTGAAGCTGTTCACATTGCGCAACGCGAACGGCATGGAGGCCAAGATCACCAACTGGGGCGGGTACATCGTCGCGCTGAAGGTGGCGGACAACAAAGGCCAGTTTGACGATGTGGTGCTCGGCTTTGACTCGCTGGAAGGTTACCTTGCCAAGAATCCCTTCTTTGGCTGCATCACCGGCCGTTATGCCAACCGCATCGGCGGCGCGAAGTTCAAGATAGACGGCATCGAATACCAGGTGACGCCGAACTCCGGCAAGCATCAGCTCCACGGCGGCAAGGAAGGCTTCGACAAGAAAATATGGGCCGCGAAGGAGGTCACTGACGGTGTGGAACTCAGTTACACGAGCGTCGATGGCGAGGAAGGTTTTCCCGGCACGCTAAAGAGCACGGTCACCTACACGCTCACAAAGGACAAAGGCCTGCAGATCGACTACAAGGCCACGACCGACAAACCAACGGTCATCAACCTGACCAACCACGCCTACTTCAATCTCGCTGGCGAAGGCAGCGGTGACATTCTCGGTCACGAACTGACCATTCCAACGGATCAACTCACCGCCACGGACGATGATCTCATCACCACCGGCGAAATCGTCAGCATCAAAGGCACGTCGCTCGATTTCACCACGCCGCACACGATTGGCGAACGCATCGGAGCTGACTACAAACCTTTGATCCAAGGCATCGGCTACGACCACAACTACGTTCTCTCCGGCAGCGGCATGAAGCTCGCCGCCATCGTGAAGGAAGCGAAAAGCGGGCGCGTGATGACCGTGCGCACCACCGAGCCCGGCGTGCAGCTTTACACCGGCAATCACCTCAACGGCGTGACGGGCAAAGGCGGACATGTTTATGCCAAACGTCATGGCTTCTGCCTCGAAACGCAGCACTATCCCGATAGCCCGAATCATCCGAACTTCCCCAGCGTGAGCCTGCGTCCGGGCGAGACCTTTGAAAGCACCACGATCTACCAGTTTTCCACCGAGTGAGCGCCACCCACGTCCTGACCGACCGAGTCCCCCTGTTTGACACCGAACCGCCTGCCTTCATCCAGGAGCAGGATTTTGCCGCGAGGCAATATCGCGGTCGCCGCGACAACCAAGAAGACTACTATTCCTTTGCCGATGCCGCCGAACCCGAGGAGCCGAGCCTGCAGCGCCTGCTGCTCGTCATCGGCGATGGACTCGGAGCGCATGCCGGTGGCAGCGTGGCCAGTTACATCGGCGTAAACGCCTTTGTGCGTGCTTTTCACGAGCAGGAAGGCCCGCACTCGTGGAAGCTCAAGCATGCGGTCGAAACCGCGAACGAAACCCTCGGCTACATCACCAGCCGCATGCCCAATGTGGCCCCGCCGATGGGCACCACGATGGTGGGCGTGCTCATCACGCAGCAGACCATGGTATGGATCAGCGTGGGTGATTCACCGCTGTTCCTGTTCCGCGATGGTGAACTGCTCCGCATCAACGCCGACCACAGCCTCTCGCCCCTCATTGATGCCAGAGCTGCACGCGGAGAAATCACGGCTGAAGAAGCAGAGCATCATCCTGACCGCCACACCCTGCAGTCTGCCCTGCTCGGACTGCCGATCATGATGATCGACGCACCCGCAGCGCCGATGCCCTTGAAGAAAGGCGACATCGTCATCGCCGCCAGCGACGGCATCTTCACGCTGACCGACAAGGCGCTCGAAGAACTGCTCAGCTTCGGCAAGCACACGACTGCGGACAAAATCGCCGACGCGATCATCTTCGCCATCCGCCGTATCAATAACGACCGTCAGGACAACACGACGGTCGGCGTGGTCAAAATCTCCTGATCACAGGCCCAGCTCGCGTTTCACGAGGCCGACACCGGCCACCATGTTCGCCAACTTCTTCTTCGCCGCCCAGCGTGCCGTCTGACTGAGGCCGCAATCTGGCGCAAAGACGAGTTTTTCGGCAGGCGCATGCTTCAAACATGCACGCACCGCGTCGGCGATCTGCTCCGGTGTTTCGATGTGGTAGCTCTTCACGTCAATGATGCCCACAGCAACGTCATAGCGCTCCGCCATCGGCTTGATGACCTCCAGCTCCGCGTATTCGCGATTCGCCATCTCCACATGCACTTCATCGCATTGCAGATCGAGGAAGGCGGGAAACAGCGGCGCATACTTGCGCCAGCCGACGGGATGGCCTTTGAAATTGCCGAAGCAGAGGTGCGTGCAGATGCGCGTCTTGCCGTAACCGCTGGCGACAGTGCGGTTGAAGATGTCCACGAAGCGCTTCGTGTCCTCGCGGTAGCCGTAGCAGCTCATGCTGGGCTCATCGACGCAGATTTCCTCCGCGCCTGCGGCGACGAGGTCGGCGATCTCCTTGTTCACGATGGGCAAAAGGGCCTCGGTGATGGCGTAGCGGTCCTTGTAGCGTTCATTCGGCGAAAGACGGCCGCTGAGTGTGTAGGGGCCGGGAACGGAAACTTTGAGGCGCTTGCCAGTTTGTGCCGCGAGACGCTTCAAACGCTGAAATTCCTCTACCACACCGAGTCCACGCGGAGCACGCAGGTCGCCAACGATCTCATGCTTGCCACGCTGATCATGCGCAGGCGGTCCAAAGCGTCGCGGGCTGGCCGGTTCGAGCGCGATGCCCTCGATGAAGCCGTAGAAGCTCAGATTGAAGTCAAACCGCGTCTGCTCACCATCCGTGATGACATCCAGCCCGGCGGCGATTTGATCCTGAAT
>CANIZT010000127.1 GCA_947471905.1 Verrucomicrobiaceae bacterium | reverse complement strand
GCGCCGTGGCCAGATGAAGCAAAGCGCGCTGTGATCGCCAAAAGCAATGCTGAAAAATGGAGCGCAGAGGACGGTATCACCGTGAAGGTTATTGGCGCGCTTTCGCCAGAGTGGGCGAATCGACGGTATAAGCCTGAGGCGCTGTGGGGTTACCAGCCGGTAAGCAAACCAATGCTCAGTGCTCAGCCCTCCCTGCATCCCATTGATGCGTTGCTCGCCGTGAAGGATCCTGCTCCAGCGGCGGATGCGCGCACTTTCATTCGCCGTGCTACGTATGATCTCACGGGCCTGCCGCCGACGCCGGAGGAGGTGCAGGCATTTGTGAAAGAGCACTCTCGGACCCATGGGTCCCATGAGACTTATTCAAAGCTCATCGACCGACTCCTCGAATCACCGCATTACGGTGAACGCATGGCTCGGCATTGGCTGGATGTGGTGCGTTACGCGGACAGCAGCGGCTTTGCGAATGACTACGAGCGCGGGAATGCTTGGCGCTATCGTGATTACGTGGTGCGCAGCTTCAATGCGGACAAGCCTTATGATCAGTTCATCAAAGAGCAGATCGCTGGCGACGAGATGAAATCTAAGGATACCGAGGCACTCATCGCGACGGGTTTCCTGCGCATGGGGCCGTGGGAATTGACGGGCATGGAGGTCGCCAAGATCGCGAGACAGAGGTTTTTGGATGATGTGACCAACAGCGTCGGAGAGTGCTTCCTGGCGCACTCGCTGCAATGTGCCCGCTGTCATGATCACAAGTTTGATCCGATCCCAACGCATGATTATTACTCGATGCAGGCCTGCTTTGGCACCACGCAGCTTGCTGAGCAGCCAGCGCCGTTTTTGAAAGCAGAGAATACGGCAGGTTTTGAAGAGAAGAAGTATCTGGAGGTTCGACGCGTCGAGCACATGGCCATGCTAGAGTCGCTCGATCAGAAATTGCTGACCAATGCGGAGGCGTGGTATGCCGAGAAGAAGTTGGATCGCAAAGAGTGGGACGCGGCAGTGGCATCGGCTCGTCTCTTCATTGAAAAAGGCGGGAAGACGAAGAAGGGGCGCAGTTTCACCGGTGTCTTCGAAACAGCTCGCAGCGCGATTCAGAAAAAGAATCTGCCTGAAGATCAATACCCGCCCAAGCTCGTCGGCTTCAAGCCTGAGGACTACGGCAACGAGCGTGTGGCACGCAAAGGCCTGGAGCGCCTGAAGTGGGAACTGGAACGCTATGAGCCTTTTGCCTTCAGCGTCTATAACGGTCGCACACCGCAGATGGTCAGCGTTTATCAGCCGATCCGCATGCCGGAAGATCGCATGACCAACGGCGAGCTGGAACAAACCGCCATTCTTGGTGGTGGCGATCCTTTTTCACCGACCAAACCGGTGAAGCCGGGCGTGTTGTCCGTGCTCGGCAGCGCTGAGTTTCCTGATGGCATTGAAGGTCGCCGCACGGCTCTTGCGAATTGGATCGCCAGCAAAGACAACCCGCTCACCACTCGTGCGATTGTGAATCGCCTGTGGCTCTGGCATTTTGGCCAAGCCATCGCGGGAAATCCGAACAACTTCGGCAGCACAGGCAAGAGACCGAGCTATCCTGAACTGCTCGACTGGCTGGCGGCGACGTTGGTCGAGAAGAACTGGAGCTTTAAGGAAATGCATCGTGTCATCATGATGAGTGCGGCGTATCGAAGAAGTGCTCAGTTCGAAGGGAGCGCGGGCACTCCTGCCCGCCTTTCTTCCAATGGCGGTGAAGCCGCTAAGAAAGAGGCTGCGGACAAGAGTGTCCGCGCTCCTCTCTCTCGTGAGGATCTCGAATCACACTATGCCGTCTTCAAACCCCGCCGCCTCATGGCTGAGGAACTGCGTGACACCATGCTCAGCATCACGGGCGAGTTAAATCCGACACTCGGTGGCATTCCAAATCGACCCGAGATCAATATCGAAGTGGCCATGCAGCCTCGGCAGGTCATGGGCACGTTTGCTGCAGCTTGGGTGCCCAATGCGCTGCCGGATCAGCGGCATCGACGCAGTTTATATGCGCTGAAGATTCGCGGCGTGCGCGATCCATTCATGGAGGTCTTCAATGAGCCTGCACCTGACTTTTCCTGTGAAGCCCGTGAGGTCTCCACCGTAACTCCGCAAGTCTTCAGCCTCTTCAATGGCCAGGGCAGCTATGATCGGGCATTGGCTTTGGCGAATCGTGTTTTGAAAGAAAAATCCGCAGATGTCATCACGCGCGTGTTTCAGCTCAGCTATGGTCGCGCTCCAACGGCCGATGAAAAAGCAGCCTGCGAAACCCACTGGCAGCAGATGGAAAAGAAACAGGCCAGCGTCGTCATCGCCGAGCCCAAGCCGCCAATGAGCGTGAAGCGCGATGCTGTGGAAGAGAACACGGGAGAGAAATTCAGCTTCCAGGAAAAGCTCCCCGGCTACACCGACTTCATCGCCGATCTCCAGCCCTCAGATGTCGATGCCCACACACGCGCCCTGGCCGATCTGTGTCTCGTGCTGATGAACTCGAACGAATTTTCGTATGTTTACTGAGGCTTCAGCTTACCAGCCCACGCAGCTTCGCCGTGACCTCGTCACGACTGAGGACTCCTGCGGCCACTGCCAGGGTGAGGTTTTCCCAGTCGGCCACGTCGAGGGTTTCATTTTTCAAAAGTCCGTTTTCGCTGAGGAATACCAAGCACGTGGCCAGGGCGACGCGTTTGTTGCCATCGACGAAGGCATGATTGCTACAGAGGTAGAAGAGATAGGCAGCGGCGACCTCGATTGGCTCGGTGATCATGGGCACTCCCATCATGGTCGCCTGCGGGGCAGCCACAGCGGACTCCAAGAGTTCAAGGGAGCGCAGACCTGGACTGCCTCCATGGGCTGCGAGTACTTCTACATGTATGGCCAAGACGGCTTCGACAGTGGGATGATTGAGTCTCGAACTCATGACAACCTGCGGAAGAGTTCACTGTTCTTCTTGATGAGTCGTCGCGCAGTCTCAGCTGCTGTTGAGGCTTCAATTACCGCAGGCTCCATCGGCGCAATGGTGATCGTTCCGCCGGTATGCACCTCCACATTCACCTCATCACCGACTTTGAGTCGGGCGAGTTGGAGAAGGGCAGAGTCGAAGATGATGCCTTGGGAATTGCCGATTTTGGTGATGGTCTTGATCATGTGTTAAACTATGTATTACATCCACTTTTGTCAATGAACTCCTCCTACTTTCCCTGTGCTGGATCACGTGCCTTTCATGCGCCGACGCGCCGTGAGTTTGTTTATGGAATGGGCGCATCGCTCGGCAGCGTGGCTTTGACGTCGCTGATGGCGGCAGAAGCCAAAGGGCCGCTGGCTCCGAAGGCTCAGCAGGTGCCGGCGAAAGCGAAGAACTGCATCTTCCTGATGATGGAGGGCGGGCCGAGCCACATCGACTGCTTTGACCCGAAGCCGATGCTGGAGAAGCTGCATCTCAAGGAGTTCACCAAGGAAGGGAAGATGAAGTCGGCGATGGAGAGCGGAAAGCGCTACTATGTGAAGTCGCCCTTCAAATTTGCGCAGCATGGGCAGTCAGGCGCGTGGATGAGTGAGCCGTGGCAGCATCTGAGAGGGGTGGCGGATGAGTTGTGTTTTTTCCGAGGCTGCCAGGTGGACTCGGTGAATCATCCGACGGCGATGTATCAGATGAACTGTGGCAATCGCTTCGGTGGTGATCCGGCGATCGGCTCGTGGGTGACGTATGGGCTGGGATCGGTGAACCAGGACCTGCCGGGATTCATCGTGCTGCCGGAGATCAGCTATCCGCAGGGCGGGAGTGCGAACTGGGGCAATGGCTACCTGCCCGCGCAGTTTCAGGGGACGCCGCTGAGGCCGAAGGGATCGCCGATTCTCGATCTGCGGCCGCCGCAGGGCATCACGCCGGAGCATCAGCGGGCGAATCTGGATCTGCTTGCGAAAATGAATGCCAAACATGCCGAGGAGCATCCCGGGCATGATGAGCTGAAGGCGCGGATGAACAATTACGAGCTGGCTTTTCGCATGCAGACGCAGGTGCCAGAGACGCTGGATCTGAGCGCTGAGGATGAGAAGACGAAGGCGATGTACGGCATCGGTAGCGATGCGACGGATGCCTTTGGGCGGAAGTGTTTGTTAGCGCGGAAGCTGGTGGAGAAAGGCGTGCGCTTTGTGCAGCTCTATGCCGGCACTTGGGACAGTCACGACTACATTGAGCGTGCGCATGGCAATCTCATCCGCCAGGTGGATCAGCCTATTGCAGCGCTGATCAAAGATCTCAAACAACGCGGCCTGCTTGATGACACGCTGATCGTGTGGTGCGGTGAATTTGGCCGCACACCGGACAACGGCGTGCGCGGCGGCACGGCGTATGGTCGTGATCACAATCCGAAGGCGATGACGGTTTGGTTTGCAGGCGGTGGCGCGAAGGCGGGGCACACGATAGGCAGCACAGATGATCGCGGTATTGAAGCGATCGAAGAGGTGCATCATGTCCGTGATGTCCATGTGACGCTGCTGCGGCTGCTGGGGCTGGATGACAACAAGCTCACTTTCTATCACGCGGGTCGTTTCAAGCAACTCTCGCAGTTTGGCGGGCGGGTCATTGAGAAATTGATTGGCTAAAAATGCGCGATGCCCTCATCATCTCACGTTCAAGCATGGCATGATGAAAAAACTGCTCTCCCTTGTCCTTCTGGCAGCCGCCACAGCGGCGGTGTGGATCGTGTTGAAGCCTGACAAACAGGGTTCAGGCACGCTTACGGTATTCTGTGCCGCAGGATTGAAGAAACCGGTGGAAGAAATCGCCCTCGCTTATCAAAAGGAGACGGGAACGGAGGTTCGACTACAATACGGCGGTACGGGAACACTGCTGAGTCAGCTTAAAATCGCCAAGCAGGGTGATCTTTTTATCACGGCAGATGATGGAGCACTGGCGGATGCAAAAAAGCTGGATGTGACTCGCGAGGAGTTTCGACTGGTGAAACAGAAGCCGGCGCTTGCGGTGGCCAAGGGTAACCCAAAGCACATCGACAGCTTAGAAGCGCTCAAAAAAGCCGAGATCAAGCTGGCGCTGCCAAATCCTGAAGCGGCGAGTATCGGCCGGGTGAGCAAGAAACTGCTCGGAGGTGATTGGGATGCGCTCGCAGCCAAGGCGGCCGTTATGAAACCGACGGTGACAGAAATTGCAGCTGATCTCTCACTGGGGGCGGTGGATGCGGCGATTGTATGGGACTCGACTGTGCCGCAGTTCACTGGACTCGAGGCCGTGATGCTGCCGGAGTTGGCGAAGCATGAAGAATTTGCCACAGCAGCGGTGCTGTCGTTCTGCCAGCAGCCCGCTGAGGCGATGCGATTTGCCCGCTATCTGGCTGCGCCCGAAAAAGGGGCTGCCATATTTCAAAAACATGGCTTCCAGACGGTGCCTGGAGACAAGTGGGCAGCAATCCCTGATCTGATCCTTTACAGCGGTGGCGTGAACCGCACCGCCATTGAAAAACTGCTGCAGCAGTTCGCCACGCGCGAGGGTATCACGATGACGACGGTGTTTAATGGCTGCGGCATTTTGTGCGCGACGATGAAAACGATGGGTGACAGCAGCAATCCCAAATTCCCGGACGCCTATTATGCCTGCGACATCTGCTTCGTGCCGCCCGTGGCGCAGCAGTTCCCCGAGTCAGTGATCCTGACAGAGGCGGAGATCGTGATCGCCGTACCGAAGGGTAACGCGCAGAACATCCGCACATTGGCCGATCTGGCACGGCCTGGGTTGCGTGTTGGTCTTTGCAATGCGGAACAGTCCACTCTGGGCTTTCTCACGAAGTCGATGCTGAAGTCGATGAACCTGTGGGATAGCGTGAGCAAGAACGCGTCTTCGCAGGTGCCTACGGCGGATTTTCTCGTCAACCAGATGCGCACAGGCTCGCTTGATGCGGCGGTGGTGTATCGCATCAACATTCACAACGACAGCGCCCACTTCGATGCGGTGCCATTGCCAGCGGACAAGTCAATGGCAGTACAACCCTTTGCCGTGCGCCATGATTCGCCCAATCAGCAGTTAGGACACAGGCTGCTGAGCTTTCTCCGCGAACATCGCGAGAGCTTTGAAAGCGCAGGCTTTGTCTGGAAAGGTGACACCGCGCCGATCAAAAGCGCCGAGATCGTGCTACCAGACTGGTTGAAGCAGAAGTAACGCAGCGAAGCGGTTTATTCCGCCTGTAGCACTAGCTCCAGACCGCGGGCCATCAAATCGTGCTGCCAGCTCATGAGGTGGTTCGCTGGATTGCCATCAATGACGAGTTCTTCGATGGTGCTACGTGATCCAAGCAACGACGGCTCGATTTCCAGCTCCTGCGCCACTTTTTCACGGTGGGCGCAGAGTTTGTCGATCTGATCGCGCTGGGAGTCGCTGAGTCGGCCTTTGACCTTTTTCGCCCGTGCCGGCCAATCGGAAGATGGGGACGCGATGACAGCAGCCACGATGTCATGGAACTCTTTTTTCCAGCGCGGACGCCATCCGTTGGGCGGATTGAGCGACTGATCGATCTCGAACTGTTCCGCATAGGCGACCATCTGCTTGTTCGACATGATTTTGAAGCACGGGGTATCGCGCTCCTTGGCAATGCCTTCACGCCATTCCCACATGGCCTTAAGAACGGCCAGTCCTTTGGGATGCAGACGGCCGCAACCTTGCACACGCCAAGGATCTTCGCGCTGAGCATTGTCACGCGCGGCGACATCTTCCTGCAATTCACGGCAGCTTTGATGAAACCAGTCTTCCCTGCCCTTCTCCCGGAGTTGAGTGACAAACTTGTCCGCAATTGTGAGCAAGTAACGCACATCATCCACGGCATACGAAAGCATGTTCGGCGGAAGAGGACGACGGCTCCAGTCGGCCTTCTGCGAAGCTTTGCAAAGATCAATATCGAAAGTGTTTTTCACCAAGGCAGCTAGGCCGAATTGGCGTGCTCCGAGAAGACGTGCGGCGATCTGCGTGTCGCGAATGACACGCGGACTCCAATCGTAGGTGCGCCTAAGCATCGTCAGATCATAATCTGCGCCGTGAAACCATAGTTCGTGAGCATCGAGGAGTTCGAGCAGCGGCGTGACATCCGAAATAGCGAGAGGATCGACGAGGGCATAGCGCCCGGCACAGTTTACCTGCAATAGGCAGAGCTTCTCGTGGTAGTGGTGTAGGCTGTCGGCCTCAGTATCGAGACAGCAGCGTTTGTCCGGGCTAGTAGAAAGCCAATGCCGCATCTGCGTGACCCATTGGTCGAGATGCGTGGGAGTGTCGATGAACTCGTAGTCCGCCGGGTTTGATACGGCTTCGTTCATTTCAGGCCCATGAGAAGGATTTCAGCGTTATTACCAGTGCGGTTGATGTTGCGGATGAGCAACTCCAGTGCCTCGGCAGCAGGGACGGCGGCTAGTTGCTTACGCACTTGGGTAATGCGCTTGAACTCGTCGGGGTGGTAAAGCAGATCATCGCGGCGAGTGCCGGATTTGAGCAAATGCAGTGCGGGGAAGATGCGGCGTTCGGAAATTTCGCGATCAAGCGTGGCTTCCATGTTACCTGTGCCTTTGAACTCCTCAAAGATGACTTCGTCCATGCGGCTTTCAGTTTCGATGAGCGCCGTGGCGATGATGGTCAGGCTGCCACCTTCCTCAACATTGCGGGCAGCTCCGAAAAACTTTTTAGGCTTCTGTAATGCCTTGGTGCCAACGCCACCGGACATAACTGCGCCTTTACCGCCCTGCATCGCATTGTAGCCGCGGGCAAGACGCGTGATGCTATCGAGCAGGATGACGACATCTTTCTTCATCTCGACCAGACGACAGGCGCGCTCACGAACGACTTCGGCGACCTGGCTGTGACGTTTGGGGCTTTCGTCGAAGGTTGAGCTGTAGATTTCGCAGCCCTGTACGGTTTCCTCAAAATCGGTGACTTCCTCGGGCCGCTCATCTAGCAGCAGAACGATGAGCGTGATCTCCTTGTGATTCTGCGAGATGGATTTGGCAATGTCTTTGAGAATGACCGTCTTGCCTGAACGCGGCGGCGCGCAAATGAGGCCACGCTGGCCTTTGCCGAGTGGTGCCACGATGTCGAGGATGCGGGAACTGATGGCGCAGGGCTTGGCGGTCTCAAGAATGATGCGCTTGTTTGGAAAGGTGGCAGTCAGTTTGTCGAACTCGACAGGGGACTCCCATTCCTCGATGGGCATGCCTTCGATTTCAGTCAGGCGGTCGATGGCTAGATATTTGTCACGGTCTTTGGGTGCTTTGGCGTAACCTGCAATTCTCTGACTGGGGCGCAGATTGAATTTCCTGACCAGAAACAGCGGGACAAAGACATCCTCAGGCAGCGGCGTGAAGCTATATTTCGGAAAGCGTATGAGGCCATAGTTGTCGAGGCCAATCTCAAGGACGCCCTCAACTTTGAGACGTGTCTTGTGCTCGGCGAGCCAGGAACAAAGGTCGTAGATGAGTTGATGCTTCGTGCGGCTGGCGTTCAAACGGAAGCCGACAGTCTCCGAAAGTTCCAGCAGTTCCGCCAGCGTGCTGTTTTGGAGATCATTGATGGAAACCTCCTGCGGGAACGGAGGCTGCGCACCTTCTGGCTTTTGTTGCTCGCCAGCTTGTGGGAGAGAATCGATGGGGGGGCTTTCCTGGGGATTCTCAGACGCGACAGAAGTTGATTCCGTCGTTTCAGTGACGGAATTAGGGGCCGCAGTGGCGGAGGATTCGATAGTTGGGTCGTTCATGCTTGCAAGAGTGGGCTTGCCAGCGTCAGCACTTGGTCTTCAAGAGAGGCCAGACAACCGTCATTCCAAATGACCGCATCTGCTCTTTCAACCTTAGCTTCGATGGGCCATTGGGCCTCCAAGAACTTTTGAACGGTTGGTTCGTCGAGGTTCCGGGTTTCCATCATCCGCCTGACCTGCACCGACCGGCTGGAAGCCACCACGATGACGAAGTCTGCTGAAACTGTACAGCCAATCTCATAGTGCAGAGGGACTTCCGCAAGGAAAAGATTCATGCCTGACCTAGTAGCCTGCTCTCGGGCTGATTCCAAGGCGGCCAGCACCGGCGGATGCAGGATTTCTTCTAATTGCTTTCGAAGAATGACATCGGGCAAGACGATTTCTCGTAGCCATTGGCGATTCACCACACCGGGGGCTTGTAACGACAGAGAACCGAAGGCGTTAACAAGCCGATTAATAATCGACTGTTTCTTCATCTGCTCCCCTATCGCTGCATCCGCAGAAAATGAGCAAACGGCTAAGGAAAATGCCTTTGACATCAAGGTCATCACTGAGCTCTTGCCACAACCTGCCCCTCCCGTAATCAGCCAAGATTTCATAAACGGCTATGACATGAAATAAAAAATCAGGCAGGATGCTTGAAGCAAGTCCTGCCTGATTTCGCTCAGAAATTTAGAATGTTTTTATCGAACCGGTGTCACAGCTGGTAGAAGAGTGCCCACGGAACCAGGTCCGCTTGCATCACTTGCAGGCGCATTGTTCTTCACGCGCTGGCCAGATGGATCAATCAAATGCGCCGTGACAAAGATCATCAAATTACGTTTAAAGTGCTGTTCCGACTCTGATTTGAACAGACGTCCGATGAAAGGTATATCGCCAAGAATTGGAATTTTATCCTGCACATCCTGCACATCTTCGCGAATCAAGCCCCCTAGTGCCACCGTTTGACCATCCCAGATGGAAACACCCGTAGTCACCTTACGCACGGAGAAAACTGGCTGATTGATAATGTTTGGAGTGATCAAACGTTCTGGCTGAACAATGGGCACAAAGGCTGTGGTAGTTACATTAGCGGCCAATGTCTGGGTAATTTGTGAGAAAGATGAACTAGAAGGCGAGAGAATAGGGGAGCCATAGTTAATAAAACCATCAAATTCAACGACCTCCGGAGCCAGAGTTAGTTCAATTGTATTTCCGTCTGCCCCCACCGTAGGTTCCGCTTCGAGACGCACACCCGTCTGACGCATTTCAAAGGCCGTCGGAGTCGTAGGAGTGGCGATCTGCTGAGAACCACCGCCACCAAGTGTAATACCACCACCACCATTACCTTGCGGAAGTTGCGGAGGGTCAAATTCCGTTGGGTAAATGAATTCACGAGTCACTTCCATGGTAGCCCGCGTCCCGCTCTTGGTCGTGACACTGGGTGCGCTCATCAGGTCAATACCCTTTTTCTGGCTAAGGCCACGAATGACGTTTTGAAATTGGGGGTCTGTGAAGATACCAGCTGTTGAGAAAATCCCTGGAGCACTAGCCAAGGTGCCAGTCGTGGCACCCGTGGTGAGCAAATTATCAATGCTATTGTTATTCAATGCGTAGTTGCCAGTTCTCAACCCAGATGAAATGGGGCCTGCACCATATGGAAACTTATTTGGAGTTACACCAGTTGGCAATGGCCCTGAAAAAGCAGCATTGACATTCTGTGCTGGGAACACCTGAAGACCATTTGATAAAGTAGGTGGAATTTGCTGATTGGTTTGAAAAGGATAGCTGTTGGCATTGTATGCAGTTCCACTTCCCGTGCTGCCGCCACCGAAAAATACATTATCAGCATTCGTACCAACGGATCCTAGTAGCCAGTCAAAACCAAGCTCTTCAGTGTTTTTCTGCGTTACTTCAACGAACTTGGAGGTAATGACCACCATCTTAGGCGCTGTTTTGGTGATGGATTCCACAAGAGCTTCCACCAAATCAAGATTGGGCTGTGTGTTTCTGACCACCAACTGAGAGGTAGCTGGGTTATAGCTGGCAGAGGCACCATCAGCGAAAGTAATTCCAGAGCCTTCCAAGATTTGTTTCGCCGTTTTTCTAGCAATCAAGCCACCACCACCGGCTGCAGCTGCACCACCGGCTGCAAAAGGATCAGCAGGAGCAGCCGGAGCAGCTGCACCACCGGCATCTCCACCACCTGAACTCAAGAAATCTGGGGGGACGCGGTAGCTGCGTGTGTAAAGTTCGCTGGCATTTTCAGAAAGCGGCACCACAAGAATAGCATGCGCTTCTACTTTGAATTTCATTTGAGCTAGTTCAGTCACGTAACGAAGCGCTTCAGACATTGGAACATCTTTCAAATCAAGACTGATCGAGGCGTTGCTTGGAGCATCACCCGTGCGAAGAATGATGTTAATACCCTTAACCCCAGAAGCATCGGTGAAGGTGTCCAAATCACGACTTTTGACTCGCAGGTATTCAATGGCTTCTTCAATCGTTGCACCTTGAAACGATACTGTGGGGAAAATGATTTTATTCATCTTCTCTGTCAAGTAAGCACCAGGGC
>CANIZT010000126.1 GCA_947471905.1 Verrucomicrobiaceae bacterium | reverse complement strand
CCAGTCGCTATCTCAAGCTGCTGCAAAACCACCGCGATCGCTTCACGGTCTTCTCGGGCATGTCGCATCGCTATGCAGCTGGACACTTTGCTGAGGTCGGGCTGCTGACCGGTGTCGCGCCTGAGTTCATTCGCGACAAGGACATCAAAAACGGCATTTCACTCGATCAGGAGGCTGCGTCACACATTGGCAATCAAACGCGTTATCCATCTCTCGTCCTCGGTGGTGGTGATGTGGCGTGGAACCGGCGCGGCGTGCGCATTCCAGCGGAAAGCCGCGCCACGCAGGTGTTTCGCAAGCTTTTCATCGCCGGCACCCCTGAGGAAGAGGCGCGTGAGTTGCAACGCGTGAAGGACGGCCAAAGCATCCTTGATGACGTGGGCGAGCAGATCAAAACCTTGAACAAACGCGTCAGCGACAACGACCGCGACCGACTCGATCTCTTCCTGACCTCCCTGCGCGAGGCCGAGCAAAAACTGCAGCAAGACGAGCACTGGAGCACGTCACCGAAGCCCAAAGTCGATGTTCCTGTGCTCGCCGCCGACTTCAGCGGCCCGCAACTCGTCGAGCGCTCACGCCAATGGTATGAGATCGTGCATCTCGCGCTGCAAACTGACTCCACGCGCGTCATTTCCCTCTGGCTCAGCTCCCAGGAGCGTCCCGAGATCACCGGCGTGAATCTCGGACACCATGATGCCTCACATCACGGCCAAGACCCCGCCAAGCTCGAGCAACTCGCCTTGATCGAAGAGGCCGAGATCAAAGTGCTAGGAGAGTTCATGGAGAAGATGAAAACCACCACCGAGGGCGACAGCACCCTATTTGACCGCACCGCCATCTTCTATGCCAGCAACCTCGGCAACTCCTCCTCCCATGACAACAACAACCTGCCCATCCTCCTCGCTGGCGGCAGCTTCAAGCATCAAGGCCACCTAGCCTTCGACACAAAAACCAACAAGCTACTCTCCAATCTCTACGTCCGCATGCTCCATCACATGGACATCCAGGCGCAGACCTTTGGTGCCAGCAACGGCATCATCAGCGAGGTCTAAGCTACGCCAGAATCGCCTTCACCACATTCCCCTTCACATCGGTCAGCCGAAAATCGCGGCCACCATAGCGGAAGGTCAGGCGTTCGTGATCGAGGCCGAGCAAATGCAGCATCGTGGCGTGCAGATCGTGGATGTGGACTTTGCCATCAACGGCTTCGACGCCGAGATCGTCTGTAGCGCCGTGGATGTGGCCGGCTTTGACGCCACCACCGGCCATCCACATGCTGTAGCCCTTGTTGTTGTGACCGCGGCCGTCCTGCGTGGCATCATCGGGCGTACGGCCGAACTCGCCGCCCCACAGCACGAGCGTGTCTTCGAGCAATCCACGCTGATCGAGGTCGTGCAGCAGTCCGGCGATGGGTTTGTCGATCTGGGAACAGTTACGCGTCATGCCGCCTTGCAGGCCGCCGTGCAGATCCCACTCTTGATGGCTGATTTCGATGAATCGCACACCTTCTTCGGCAAATCGCCGTGCGAGCAGGCATTGGCGGCCAAAGGTCTCCGTGGGTGATTTGTCCGCACCATAGAGTTGCAGTGTTTCTTTGCTCTCGCTGCTGAGGTCCATGACGCGTGGCAACTCACCCTGCATGCGAAAGGCCAGCTCGTAGGATGAGATGATACCCTCCACACGCGGATCTCCGGTTTGATCGAAGAGATCGCGATTCATCGCCTGAAGGAGGTCGAGTTGTCCGCGTTGCGCGGGATTGTCGAGACGCGGATTGGTGATGTTGCCGAGTTGGAGTTTGGCACCGGGCTGGTTCGCATTGCCGAGCAGCGTGGCGGAGTTGGACGCGGGCAAAAAGGCGCTGGAGTAATAGCGTAGGCCACCGAGTGCGGTGAGCGGATTGATGCTGATGAAGCCGGGCAGGCTCTCGTTTTCTGAGCCAAGCCCATAAACCGTCCACGCGCCTATCGATGGACGCACAAACTGAAAACTGCCCGTGTGGAGCTGCTCCAGAGCTTGCGGATGGTTTTCGTTATCCGTGTGCATGCCGCGCAGCACGCAAAGTTTGTCCGCATGCTTCGCCAGTTCGGGAAACAGCTCCACGATGTCGATTCCGCTCTGCCCGTGCTTGGCGAACTTCCACCGCGAGCCGAGGAGCTTTGTCCCCTTATTGCGTCCCGCTTCGCCATGCCTCCGCGTGAGTTCCGGCTTCGGGTCAAACGTCTCCATGTGCGATGGACCGCCTCTCATGCAGAGAAAAATGACGCGCTTGGCCTTGGCGGGGAAATGCGTGTTCAGTTTGCTTTCCGCCGACGCCATGTCGGCAAACGCGAGATAACCAAAGCCTGCGGAGGCTTGCTGGAGGAGTCGGCGGCGGGTGGTCATGGGTGAGTTCATTTTTTGGAACGGGGCTTGGCACCCGATTTCACATGGCTGGCGAGTTCGGCCTCGATCTGCGCCACGGTGGGCAGGCTGGACTCAAACTCAGCTGGAAGATTCTCGACGAGCTGTGTGGCCCATTCTGCCACGCCGATGGGCTTTTCGATGCCACGCAGCGCATACTCGACGACAAGCTTGTTCCGGCCTTTGCACAGCAGCAGGCCGATACTGGGCTGGTCATCGGCATGACGGAGCAAATCGTCCGCTGCGGAGAGGTAAAGATTCATCTGCCCGGCATCGCCTGGCTGAAACTCGCGGTTCTTTAGCTCGACGACGACATAGCGCCTGAGCCGCAGATGATAGAACAACAGGTCGAGATAAAAATCCTGGCCGCCGACCTCCAAATGCACCTGCTTGCCGACGAAAGCGAACCCAGCACCGAGTTCGAGCAGGAAGCGCTGGATGTGATCGACGAGCGCCTGCTCGACCTCGCGTTCCCTTCGCGGATCACCGGTGCCGATGAAGTCGAAGAGATATGGGTCTTTGAAAATCTGCGCAGCGAGATCAGAGTCCGCAGGCGGCAGAGTGAGTGGGAAGTTGTTCTGCGCCTTTCCGCTGCGCTGATGGGCCTGGGATTCGATTTGCAGCGTCAGGATGGCGTGCGACCAGCCGTGCTGCGCCGCTTTTTGCGCATACCAAAGCCGCTCCTGGGGTGTTTTGAGCTTGTCCAGCAGCGCGATGTTTTGATACCAACCAATTTGTGCAAGGGCCTCTTGCACAATTGCTCCATCCGGCCACGCAGCGGCAAAGGCACGCATGTATTTGAGATTTCGCGGTGAGAGCCCGCTCATGTCAGGAAAGGCACGGCGCAGGTCTGCGGACAGGCGGTCGATGACCTTTGCGCCCCAGCCCTCGGCCTGCTGGCGGGCCAGGATGGAGCAGCCCACGTCCCAGTAGGCCACCACCATCGCCGCATTGGCCGCCAGCACGGTGCGCAGGCGTGCCTGAGTGAGTCGGCTTTTGATCTCGCTGAGAAGACTGCCGTAACCCTCTGGCATGTCGCCCGCAGGAGCCACGGCGGTGAACCGCGCATCCTCGCGGACACGACCACGAGCGGGACGCGCAGGAGGTGCGGTGATGGCTCGTTGTTTGGGCTTGCGAGTGGGCATGGGGGCTTTCTTTTTATCTCACCACGCGGAACTCCGCGCTGGCGATGATGGTTTGGCAAAGGCTTGTCCAAGCGGTTTCGGGGCCGTTGGATTTCAGATAGGCTAGGGCACGGCTTTGCTCTGCAGCCGTGGGTGCGCGGAAGAAGGCGCGTTCGTAGAGGCGGTCGAGGCGCTTCGAGTCATCAGCAATGCTTGTGTCGCTGAGGAGTCGCGTGGCCGTGTGGCGGGCTTGTTCGAGCACCCAGGCGTTGTTCATCAAAAAGAGCGACTGCGCGGGCACGATGGTCTCCTCACGCTGCGCCATGGGCCGCTCGGGCGGAGCGAAATTGAACAGCGGGAACATCTCCGGCAGCGTGCCGCGCACGATGGGCAGATACACACTGCGGTGATGATCCACAATGGCATCCGCAGTGAGGAAGGGCGTGAAGGTGAAAAGCTCCGCGTCCCTCTGCGGATGAAAGCGCTCCAGGAACTGCTTCTGCGGCGGATACGGATCAAGCTGGCCGCTGAGCGCGAGGATGGAGTCACGCAGCACCTCGACCTCCACTGGCCGTGGCGACATGCGCCAGAGCCAGATGTTGTCAGGATCACTCTGCGTTGCCTTCACGGACTGATCCGTGCTGCGCTGATAAGCCTTCGACAGCACGATCTCGCGGATGAGCTTCTTCACGCTCCAGCCCTGCTCCATGAAGCGCACCGCGAGGTAATCGAGCAACTCAGGATGGCCCGGCTTCGCACCATTCACACCGAAGTCATCCGGCGTGGTCACCAAGGCGCGACCGAAGAGCTTCTGCCACACGCGGTTCACCATCACGCGAGCGGTGAGCGGGTTGTCACGATGCGTGAGCCACTGCGCCAACTCCAGGCGACCGCTTTGCGCTTTCGCGGGCGGCTTGGCTCCAGGCAGCGAAATGACCTGCAAAAAACCACGCGGCACCGTGTCGCCGAGGGTCGTCGTTTCGCCACGAATGTGGATGCGGCAGTCCATGATCTCGCTGCGATCCCGCGCACCCATCGTCCAGGCTGGTTGCGGCGGTGGAGCGACCTTGAGCGCCTCGACATCGGCTTCGAGTTTCTTGATTTTCACGTCCCAATCCGCGATTTGGGCCTCGATCGCTTTCAAATCAGCCTCGGCCTTTGTCTTGGCCTCACCGCCGGAGTTTTCGACGAGCCGCTTCGCGTCATTCATGCGCCTCTGAACGCCATAGCGTGAGCTGCGGGCCTGATGCATCGTGAGAATGTCGGCATCCAGCTTCGTGAAGTAAGCAAGAGCCGCCGGCGCAAGTTTTTGCACCGCCTCATCGCCGAGCGGATGAAAGTCCGTGTGATGAAACATCGTCGCCTTGATGCCTCGCGGCCCATGACCATAAAGCGGCTGCGTGCTGCGCAAAATGCCCGCGATGGCGTAGTAGTCCGCCGTCGGGATCGGATCAAACTTGTGATCGTGACACCGCGCACAAGCCACCGAAAGTCCCAGCACGCCGCGCCCGATCATCTCGATCTGTTCATCCACCACATCCATGTGAAACAGATCCTGCTTGGATTCCTCAAAAGCCTTGGCCCCGAGCGCCAGGAACGCCGTGGCCGTCAGCCGCTCATCCCGCTGCGCCGTGTCCTTCGCTGACATCAAATCTCCCGCGATCTGTTCTTGAATGAACACATCGTAAGGCTTGTCCGCATTGAACGATCCGATCACGTATTCGCGGTAGCGCCACGCGTGGTAGTTCATGATGTTGCGGTCACGTCCGTTACTGTCCGCGTAACGCGCGATGTCCAGCCAATGCCGTCCCCAGCGCTCACCGAAGTGCGGACTCTTCAAAAGAGCATCAACCACGTCAGACAATTCGGATTTATCGGCCATATCCGTCGGCGGCAGCCCCGTGAGGTCCAGATACAACCGCCGCACCAGTGCCGACCGACTCGCAGGCGCATTCGGCACGAGCTTCTTCTCTGCAAGCTGCTTGTCGATCAAGCTGTCGATGCTCGCACCAGGAACGATCTGCGGCGGGATCATCGCCCAAAGCTTCTTGCCCTCCTCAAGGCTCAACCCTGCGCCGAGAACGGAGCTGCTCGTGAGAAGAAATAGTATTAACCGGTGAAACATGAGTGGGAGATTACGCTCGGGGAACAAGCTGCCTTACGACACGGATAAATGCCTTCATGGCTTGGAATAAGGTTGAAACCGCATCGAGAACAAATCCGCATCGCTCATTTCAAAACGCAGCCGCAATGGCTTTCCAATGTGAGCGCTCACATCGTCGCCGGTCTTCCATTTCACGATGCGTGAGACGTGATCGCCCCAGATCGGCTCGCAGTCTTCAAGACCGAAGCCGGGGATCGGTTTGCCATAGGCGTCTTGCAATTCCACTCGAATCTGGCCTGCCGCGCTGGTGGCGTAGTTGATCTCCAGTTGCCTGCCGGTGAACGTCAGCGGCTTGGTGATGAACTCGCCGACTGCGAGTGGTGCATTCACCGAGACAAAGCCATCGAGCCGCAACGTGTAGCGCCGTCCACCGGTGAGAAACATGGACAGCTCGGTGTCGCTCGTTTGATGAATGCCGATGGCGGCGTAGTTCGCGCGATTGAGCCAGCCGTCTTTGCTCAGGCCAGGGCGAATGAAGCTCTGCGTGAACTCGCGGTCGTATGAATTGCCGCCGCGTGTGGACATGAAGAGGATGTCCGTGGCCGCGCCACGCTTGTCCATGAAGCGTGTGGGCATAGCGACGTAGATGTGCGGCGCGCGGAAGTAGGGCTGCGTGCAGGGCGTGTAGAGATGCTCATTCGGCAGATTCGCCCGCATCTCGACCAAGGGTGTCCAGTTGATGAAGTCGGTCGAGGTGGTGCGCGCGATGCCGCGGTAGCCTTTGATGAAACGGCGGAAGCAGCAGACGTAGCACTGCTCGCTGTCGCTCCAGAAGGCGTAGTTCTGCGAGTCGAAGTATTTACCCCAGTCCTCGGGAATGACGGGCTCATCGCGCAGCCGCTTCCAGTGAATGCCATCGGGCGAGACATAAGCCTTCAGTCCGCCGACGCCGCGCTTTTCCCGCACCGCCGATTGATGCGGCTGAAACGCAATGCCGCCCAGCGCCTTGTATTTTTGCTCCGCAGGCACACCCGGCTTCGTGTCGATGAACGGCGTGAAGTTGTGATTCACCGTGAACTCATTCATCAAGACGATGTTGCCCTCCGGGAACGACGGATGCTCAAACAAGCCGAGCTTCGGCCTCGTCCACGCGATGCCATCCTTGCTCTCCGCATAGAGCGTCACCTCGCCATCGTGATAAGCCTCGATGCCGTGTGTCTTCCACGTCACCTTCGGGTCCTTGTCGCCCCGGTAGTAGAACTGAAACTTGTCCGCCGACTTCAAGACCGTCGCGTAATGCCCGTTCGGTCGCGGTTCCTTCAGCGGTTCGGCGATGATGGGTTCGTGCAACTTCAGCGAGGTGTTCTTCATCTCGCCGACGAGCAGGCGATCCACAAACAACTCACGCCGCGAGCCGATGGCGATGAGTTCCTCCGCAAAGGTGGGGAGCTGTGTGCAGAGCAGGATGGTGAGAAGTGTGAATGTGTGTTTCATGAAATGATGCAACTGTAAGGTGATGCTAGGGCGTGTTTCACTCGTTCGATCCCATGACGGTGATTTCATCCAGATCAAAGCTCTCCTGAGCACCGGCTGCGGAGGCTATGACGAACTTGCCGACATTCTTCATCGTGTCTGACCACGAAAAGGCATGGCTGGGGCGCTTCCACCCGGCGGCTTTGGCTTCCTCATCACTCCAGTCGTAGCGCAGCGTGGCGAGGGCCTGCGTCCAGTCGTTGGTGAAGGGGGCTTTGGTCTCGATCGACCATTGCGCGATGTCCCGGGCAAATATCTCGATCACGACACACCCAGCCGCTTTGGCGGAACGCACCTGGCAGGTGATCTTCGCGCCTTTTCCACCCACGAGCGTCGTCCAATCGCCAGCGAGGGGAGACTCCTTTGCCGTGGCAGGTGAAAAGGCAAATGGCAGCGCCCCACCGCTGCGTGAGACGCGCACGAAACCACCCTTGGCTCCACCATCGCGATGATGCTCGATGTTATCCGCGCCCTTCCAGCCCTGCACGTCGTCATTGAACGAAAGAATCTTGGTCTGGATCGGGTGCGGGGTGCGGCCCGATGCATCCAATGGCTTGGACGGCTTCTTCATCTCTGGATGAACCAACTCGACGCCACTGATCGCGTAGAGCCGCGCATGATCGAGCAGCACCTCAAAGCGCACCGGCTTGCCCGCCACCGTGCCGCGCTTCCAGCGGAGCGGGGCATCCGTCACCTCCGTGGTGATCGCCTCGGCTTCGTCCACGAGAGTATTTTGATCATCTAGGGCTTTAATGTGAATGCTGCCACCGGCCGACACATCGGCGCTGACGCATACTTTTTCGGCACGCAATGCACTCGTGATCAGCGTGGCTGTTTTGCCCGCATCCATCGGCTCGTAGCCCGCAAAGCCATCCACCCGCAGTGTAGCAAGGCACGGCAGGCAATGCCGCTTCCAGCCAGTGTGCGGAAAGTCATCGCCACCGTAGAAAATCATGAGCTTGCCGTCTTTGATGATCGGCTCTCCGGCCATGGCATAGATGCACTCGCTGTCGTAGCTGCCCTTCGCGCCGCGTGGGATGAAGGGCGTTCCCGGAGCCACACGCTGCCATTGCAGGCCATCATGGCTCCAACTCAGCTCACAATCGACGCTGCGATCCCGGCCCACGTGATACATCATCACATAGCCCAGATAGATGCTGCCGTAGCGGAAGACCGGCATGCAGTAAGTCTGGCTGTTGCGGCCTTCCTCAATGTTGGAGCGCAACACGAGTCCGTTGTTCTTCCAGGACATGAAGTCATCACTCTCAAAGCGCGCCACCAGCCGCTCGCCGAGGTAGAGCTTGGTGAACCAGAGATACTTGCCGCTGCGCTCATCCCAAAAGGCGTTGTTGTGCGTATCGCCGTTCTGCGCGCCGAAGCCCTTCACATCCATCGCATCGCCCCAGTGGATGCCATCAGCAGAGAAGCGCACCTGCGGCTTCCCGAGACCGACATCGCTCACCAGCTTGTAGCGGCGACTCGCATCCGCATCATGCAGGTCTTTGAAAACACCCACGTTCGGGCAATCACGCGCCACGATGTTGTTCGCCGCGCTGCCGGCGAACTTGTGAAGCCCAAGCTCGGGTTTGCTCCAGTGAATGCCATCCTTTGACGTGGCATAGAGCAGATACCAACCCACGTCATGCACTGTGCTGGGCCGATCCATCTGCGCGATCACTTCCTTGTCCGCCAACACGCACTTATACCAGAGCTTGAAGATCTTCTCCTGTTCATCCCAGATCACATTGGGATAGAGATTGTTCATCGAGTTCTCCCAAGGCTTATCAGCCTGCATCACGGGATTGCCCGCATGCTTCACCGGCGAGCCGAGCACCAATTTTGCATTCTCCACCCGCTCAATGACCCGCGAATCGAGCATCAGATACTTCTGCGGCTGTGCCTGGAGATTTGAAACGAGAGCCAGCCCTGCTATCGTATGGATGAGGACGGCGAGACGAGTTGAATACTGACGGAGATGAAGTTGCATAAGGTCAAAATCAAAAGTTGGTGAATCTAACAACGCACGGCGGCCATTGGTTTTCGGAAAATAGGGGTCCCACAGATTCAGGCTGACCACGGATTTGTTGGGAAATGCATTCCTGTATTCAAATCCGTGGTCGTCCTGAGCCGAGTCACCGAGACAGACGAAGTCAATCCGTGGTCGAATCTTGGCGAGCAGGTTTGAGCGATGTACCACCTTGTCCACCTACGGCCCACCATACTGGTCCTTCCAGATCGGTCCGTGGTCCAAGCCCTGGCCGTCGGAATGCAGGCTCATGGTGGACTCCATTTCTTTGAGGAAGGTCGCAAACGCAGTGTCGTCGCGATGGAAGATGGACTTGCCATCATCTGCGATGAGCGATGCTTTCCGCAGGGCGTGGTAAAGCTGAATGAGATTGTCGCCGAGCATGGCGAGTCTTTGACGCTGCGTGTCCTTGGTACATTGCGCGAGCGTCTGGCGGTAGTGGTGCTCCATGGAGGCAAACAGAGGTGCGTAAATGGCCTTAATCACCGGTTCGTTGGCTTCATACTGGCCGCCATTGTAGATCGGTGACTGCGCCTCCTTGTGCGCGAGCATCCTGGCATCGAGTTCATCATACATCTGCCGCATGTGCTTCCAGCCAGGGCCATAGGCACGCTGCAACCACTCGTCGAGCGTGGCACTGACATCGAGTTGAGCGTTCCAGAGTTGTTTGGCCACCAGGTAGTTGATCGGCGCATTCGCACCCCACGCATTGGTGCCGATCATGCGTGCGCCCCAGGCCTTGTTGCGTGCAGCCGCGGGTAGTTCGCGCTTCAAGATGTCGATGCTCACCGGCAGCGGTGCGCCGTGGTAGCTACGCATCCAGGTGGAGTAATTGTGGTAGTAGAAGTGCGGCGTGATCTCGCACCAGCGCTTCATCACGACCTCAAACTCGGCGCGATACAGCGGCTTGAGCAAACCATAGCCATAGTAGTTCAGTGGCGCCCAGCAGAGGGAGAGATTGTCCGGAAGCTTTGGAGCTTCCGGCGGCGGATACTGGTAGTTGTAATAAACGAAGCCGCCAAGCCTACGCCCCGGACGCTCACGCTCGATGATCTCGGCGACCTGTTTGTAGAACGTCAGGATCGCCACAGCATGATTCTTTTTGCCATGCGGATCGGTGGTGACGAGCTTCGAGCATCTCTCGCACAAACAAAAGCCACCGCCATCCGTGGGTGAGATGCTCGACATCTCGCGCGTGGGATTACGGTCCATCGTTTCGATCACGCGCTTGGCAAACAGCTCCACCAAACCGGGTGCCGTCGTGCAAAAGAACACCACCTTACCTTTGCGCACAGCCTCACCGTTCGAAGACTTCCACTCAGGGTGCGCCTCCATGTCGGCAGGCTTGAGGTAATCATCCCACGAGTGACCATAGCCGGTCAGGAAAGGGTGCAGCGCATTGGTCAAACGCTGACGCTTCATCCACTCGATGGCCGTTTTTCGACGCAGACTCGCGCCAGGATCGCTCTCTCCCACACCCGCAAGCTGCCTTGCCGCAAAAGCAGGCGCACCACGAATTGGCTCCGTGATCGCCACACGCAGCGTCTCATGATGCGGCACGTCCTCGCCAAGCTCTCCGGGAAAAAGCCAGCGCACACCAACATATCGCTCCAGAAACTCCATCGCACCAAACAAGGTGCCATGACTCGGCAAGAACCAAGTGTCGGGCCTTGCCGAAATGAGCTCATCATTGCCCGCAATGACGATATCCGAGCCCGCACTTCGAATCTCAAAGCCATCATGCGGCAGCTTGCCATCCGATACGACTCGAATCGCCGGAGTCGTCATCGGCTCACTCGCGATCGTCAGCAACACACCCGTGGACTTCTGAATCGTCTGCTGCAGCTCCAGCGCGGCTAGCTTTGCCGTCTCAGGAGCATCCATAGCATGATGGATGACATATGAGGTCTTGTGCTGATCGACTAGTGTGATTTGCGGATGAGCAGACTGTGCCTGCAACGTGAGCATTAAGGCGATGGTAAAGCAGAAGACGTGATTCATTTCGATGCTGCTGCTGGTGCCTTGCGTGCCTTTAGCCATTCGGGTGCGAACTTCACGAAGGCGATCTGTTCATACACGTCTTTCGTGCCGCATTCGATGAGCATGCCGACGAGACCGCCCTGGACGCGCACCATGCTGGTGTAGGCACTGGGGCCGCTCCAGAGCATCTGCGCTG
>CANIZT010000125.1 GCA_947471905.1 Verrucomicrobiaceae bacterium | reverse complement strand
TCGCTGGACAAGCAGCGCATCCCATGACATCTCACCGCGATGAAGCAGCAAACCATCGTTACCCTCGACCTCGAAGGCGTTCTTGTGCCTGAAATCTGGATCGCCTTTGCGGAAAAGACCGGCATTGCCGAACTGCGCCGCACCACACGAGATGAGCCGGACTACGACGTGCTTATGCAGGGCCGCCTGAAGATTCTCGACGCGCACGGACTCAAGCTGCAAGACATCCAGCAGGTCATTGGTACACTTTCGCCAATGGATGGCGCGAAAGCGTTCCTCGATGAATTGCGTTCCATCACGCAGGTCATCATCCTGAGCGACACGTTTGCCGAATTCGCGCAGCCCCTGATGCGTCAACTCGCCTGGCCGACGATATTCTGCCACCAACTCGAAGTCGCTGCTGATGGCCGGATCGTGAACTATAAGCTGCGACAGCCGAATCAAAAACAGAAGTCCGTAGCGGCCTTCAAAGCACTCAACTACCGCATCATCGCCGCCGGCGACTCGTTTAACGACACAACGATGCTCGGTGAGGCCGATGTCGGGTTCTTTTTTCATGCTCCCGCTAGCATTCAGGCACAGTTTCCGCAGTTCCAAGCCTTCGGTGCCTATCCTGATTTACTGAACGCGATTCGCAGCGCGCTTTGAAGCGCCGTTGCCAGCAGGCGCATTTGCATCCAGAATGCGCGCTCGTTTCCCGCCGCGCATGCCCCAGCTTCATCTTCAGCCCGACTTCGCCACCTTCCAATCGCTCGCGCAGAAGGGTAATCTCGTGCCGGTGATGGCGGAACTTGCCGCCGACTACGAAACGCCGCTCTCCGCTTTCCAAAAGATCCACGATGGCCGCTGTGGCTTCCTGCTGGAGTCCGCGGAACTAACGCAGCACTCGGGTCGCTACTCGCTGCTGGGCAGTTCGCCGCGCATCATCTTCACCGCACGTGGTCGCGAGATCGAAATCGAGGAGCGTGGCAAAAGGCGCAACTTCACCACCACCGGCGATCCGTTGACGGAGTTGCAGACACTTATGCAGCCCTTCCGGCCACTCGAAGCGCAGCCGCTGCCGGTGTTTCACGGCGGTGCGGTCGGCTACCTGGCCTATGACATGGTACGTTTCTTTGAACCAACACTGCCTGCACCAAAGAAAGATGAACTCGGCCTGCCGGACATGGTGTTTATGGTCACGGACACGGTGCTGGTGTTTGATCATCGAACCCGCAAGCTGTCCATCGTCGCCAACGTCCACACCGATGAGCATCCAACGCTAGAAGCGGCCTATGAATGGGCGCGCGATCAGATTGCGGATGTGATTGCAAAATTGGAAAAGCCACTGGCCGCCAAGCCACTGCAAACTTTCGCTCCCGTCGGCAGCGACTCGTTGCCCGCGCCCGTGAGCAACACCACGCAGGTGGAATACGAGGCGATGGTGCTCAAAATGAAGGAGTACATCGGTGCTGGCGACATTTTCCAGGGCGTACCGTCGCAGCGCTTTGAAACCGACTACAGCGGCACCACGCTGGACCTCTTCCGCGCACTCCGGCATGTGAATCCCAGTCCGTACATGTTCTGCCTCGACTTCCCGCAGGGCTTCGCGCTCGTCGGCAGCTCGCCGGAGGTGCATGTGAAGTGCATGAATGGTCGCATTGACATCCGCCCCATCGCCGGAACGCGCTGGAGAGGCAAAACTACCGAGGAGGACAACGCGCTGGCCCAGGAACTGCTAAACGACCCCAAAGAACGCGCCGAGCACATCATGCTCGTCGATCTCGCGCGCAATGATGTCGGACGTGTCGCCGATTTTGGAACCGTGCATGTCAGCGATCTGATGATCATTGAGCGCTATTCCCATGTCATGCACATCGTCTCGAATGTGGATGGCCGTCTGCGTGCCGACAAGACCGCCTACGATGTGATGCGCGCCACCTTCCCTGCTGGCACCGTGAGCGGATCGCCGAAAGTGCGTGCGATGGAGATCATCAATGAGTGCGAGAAGAGCAAGCGCTGCGCCTATGCAGGTGCGGTGGGCTACTTCGGCTTCGATGGCAATCTCGACTCCTGCATCGCACTGCGCACCTGCGTCGTCAAAGATGGCAAAGCGTATGTGCAGGCCGGTGCCGGTGTCGTGGCCGATTCTATTCCTGCATCTGAATACCAAGAGACGGTCAACAAGGCGACGGGCATGCTGCGTGCGATTCAATGGGCGCGTCAACTCGGTGCAGCGTGAGCGTTGTTCGCGTGTTGCTCACACACTAATCACACACTTGCTCACATTGACTCAACACACTGCCCCGGAAACAAAGAACCCTCCGGCATGCGTAGCCGGAGGGTTCCGTAGCGATCCAGCAACCAACAACGATGGAGGACCGATTGGCACGAAATGCGGAGCTGAGGAAGCTTGCAAATGTGGCCCGCGAGTTGCCTCACAGACGGGACCATGTTAAAAAGTTTTGCTGCCCGCGTCAACCCACCCCCCCTTCTTTTGCAAAAAGAAACCACTGAGTCGCACAGATGAGAGCCCAAAACACCCAATTCTTCTCAAACTTTTAGCAAAACGACCCTTGACACCCCTTGCGCTCCTCGAAGCCGACTTTCCGCACTGCTACTAATCCTCTGAACAGTATCCACAATGCCCTCCTCCCGCCAACTAGGTCAACTCCTCCTCATGGGGGTTCCCGGACTCGAACTTAGTCCTGAAACTGCCGCTCGACTCAAAAAACTCCAGCCTGGCGGCTTCATCTTGTTCGGCCGCAACATTCAGACACCACAACAACTCCGCAAACTCATCGACGATCTGCGTGACATCTCGGACATCGAGCCATTCATCACGATTGATCAGGAAGGTGGTCGCGTTTCTCGACTCCGACTCATCGGTGAAGAACCGCCAAACGCACAAGCACTGCGCGACAAAGGCGATCCTGCGTTGATTAAGCAACATGGCAGACTCACCGGCCAAATCCTTCGCCATTTCGGCTTCAATCTCGACCTTTGCCCGGTACTCGACATCTCCTACGACGATGCGGCAGACAATTCGCTCAAGGGCCGCACCTATGGCCGCAATCCGCAGCAGGTGATCAATAACGCCGGAATCTTCAACCGTGCGATGCGCGCGGAAGGGATCCTCTCCTGCGGCAAACACTTTCCCGGCTACGGCCCTGCTGAATGTGACCCACATGAATTCCTGCCCGTGATCACCAAGAGTCGCGAGGAGATGGAACGCAGTGAATTACTGCCCTACTCTGCTTTACTGCCTGAACTCGACAGCGTGATGACATGCCACAGCAACTACACTGCGTATGATCCCGATCGTGGTCGCTGGCCCGCAAGCCTGTCTCATAACATCGTCACTAAGCTACTTCGACATCAGTATGGCTTCAATGGTCTCGCTATGACCGACGATCTCGACATGGGAGCCATCCTAAACGAAGTCACCTTCGAGCAGGCCATTCAGGAAGCTGTACGCGCTGGAAACGACCTCGTCATGATCTGCCACCGCATCGAAATGGTCGAACTAGCTCGTCAGCATCTCGAAGGCGTCGAAGATCCAGTGCTGCATGATGCACTGGTCCGCATCGATCAAACCAAGAAGCGACTGGTAACCCCGGACAAGTTCGACTTGAACCGCTTTACTGCCATCAACCGCGACATCTGGGATCTGCGCGTCGCTACGCTCGGCGAAGAAGGTGCTAGTAATCTCAGTATTGAGGACGGCAAACGCTCCCCCGTTGAATTGTATTAAACAGTTGTTGCAATTGTTGTTACAAGCTCTTGTCGATCAGCAGTGAAGCCGAGCGGCGAGGATTTGGATGAAAACCGTTCATCGTTGCACGGATACGTTTGGCTCGATCCACACAAGCCTCGGCTTTCTGGAAATCACCGGATGCTTTGTACACTGCTCCTAAATTGATAAAGGTTTGAGAGAGGTCGGCAGGATCCATCTGACCATCATTCAAATTCTGGCGGATAGCCAGTGCACGCTCATGCATGGCCTGCGCACGATCTACATCCATGCTGCTATAGTAGAGCACTCCAAGGTTGTTGTAGACAGAGGCAACACGTGAGCTTTGCTCGCCATCAATACGCTGGAAGGTTTCGAGCGCCTCGCAGTAGTAACGCTCCGCCTTATCAAAGTGGCGGAGTTGCTTGAAGATCATGGCAAGGTTGTTTTTGATCGTGGCCACCTTGTCACTGTCAGCGAGGCCATTGTCAGCGCTAATATTGAGAGCCAGTTCATAGAACTCCGCCGCCTTGTCCATGCGCCCCCAGCGATCATACAAATGGGCGAGGAGGGAGTAAATACCGGTGAGCAAATCGGGGTCCTGTCTGCGCAGTTCTTGAGCACGGAAAAGGGCTTCACGATAAAGGGACTCTGCCTTTCGAAAATCGCCCTCCTTCTGACGCAGATCAGCTAGGACACTGATTTGTTCCACCAAAGCGCCAACACGGATCGGATCGTGATACGCAAGCCGCCTCGCCTCCTCGACGCTGCGGGAGGCGGAGGCAAGTTGGCGCTCCAGGGCAGTATCCACGATGGGTTAAAGATTGTTCGTCGAGATCCTAAACCGAGATGTTTCTATGCTCGGCTAGCTGGCGTCGCGGTAGGATTGGGCGAGATTAACGATGGTGTTGCGCGCATGCGCCATCATATCGCGTGAGACGCCATTGTTCTCATACCAGTGTGTGTAGGCATGATTGTCGAACATGATGTCGAAATTGGTGATAAGGCGCTCGAAGACAGCAGCAATACCGGTGTGGTTGACGAGAGCAAGACCACTTGAAGCAAAGCCTTCAGGCGCAGTCTCAGCCACGCCGATTTTGACACCGGTTGGCACGTAACTGGCAAAGTTGAGGCTCTTACGGATGGCCGCCATGTTTTCCTCGACCTCCTTGGCTTTCACATCGCCACGGAAGAGAGCACACGCAGATAAATAAACACCGTTAGTCCAGTCGATGGCAGCTGTGAAGTTGTCCTGCGAGAAGGTTTCACGTGCGATATCGGGGAAGTTGATGCGCACCTGTCCTTCCTGTCCTGGAGCGCGCATAGGAGCAAACGATGCAGTGAGGAAGTGATTGCCGGGGAACGGCACCAAATTGGTAACAAACTCGCTCAGGTCCGTGTTGAGTTTACCAGGGAAGCGTAAGGACGCCGTCACCGAACTCATGATGAGAGCGATGATATGGTTGAGATCCATGTAGTTCGGGCTGCGGTGCAGCTTCGATTTTGCAATACGGAACAAAGCTTCGTTGTCGAGCAACACTGCGGCATCCGCATTGTCTAGAATTCGCTGAAGCGTGAGGATGGCGTTGTATGGCTCGACAGCGGAGTCAGAAATCAACGGCGATGGCGCGACGGAGAAAGTAAAGATTTTCTTCTTCGGAAAAGCCTGACGCAAACGCTCCAAAATCAGCGACCCAAGGCCGGAGCCGGACCCACCACCAATGGAGTGGGTCATGAGGAAACCCTGCAACGACTTCGTCTTTTCAACCGCCGCATCGATTACATTCATGATTTGGTCGATGATGCGTTCACCTTCGACATTGTAACCGCGTGCCCAATTGTTCGCGGCACCAGGTATTTTACGGATAATGCAGCTTTCGTCAAAAAGCTGCGCCATATCGCCACCCTCAATACGGGCAATGACGCCAGGCTCGAGGTCGATGAGAACCGCGCGAGGGATGTATTTCCCGTCGCGAACCTTATGGAAGAAAATTTCCAAGTTGGTGTTCGCGGCAACGTTAGTGCTGCCATCTTTAGGCGTACCAGCCTCAGTCAAGCCATGCTCACGAAGCACTAGCCGCCAAAAACGATCGGCGATTTGGTTACCACACTGTCCTACATGAATGCTCAGAATCTCTCTCACGGGTTTTCCTCCAAACTGTTGTTTATCTGCTAATTTGATGTGTTATGCGCGACGACGATCCACAAGATCGCGGAGACTCATACCGCCACGGCTGTCATCCGAATTGGAGCTGCCACGCGGTATGTCGACCGAACTGTCCTGGACCTTAGCTTTGGCACCGCTTTCTTCAGCAACCTGATAGCTCTGGATGAGTTCCTGAGCTGAGGCGCGGAGTGCATTAATCTGCTCTTCAGACATCCCTTCATTGAGGTACCAGTTGGCGAATGCCTTGCGCTGCCATAGCTTGTCAAAGTTGTGACAGATACGATCAAGAACGCGGGCAATCTCCGTGTTGTTGGCCAGAAGCACCATGCTCTTGCGGTGTGAGATGCCGGGCTGCTCGACGTAACCGATCTTGAAGGCTGTGGGAATCCAGTAGGTTAGCGGAAGTTGCTCACGCATAGCCGCGAGGGCGGCATCAGCCAACGGCTTATCGTCCATGATACCGCGATAGAGCACTGCGGTGCTTAGAAAACGGCCTTCCATTGGCGAACAGGCCGCGAATACAGAACCATTGTCAAACAAACTACGAATCATATCCTCGACCCCCATTTCCTCAAACTTACTGCGATCAGGAGGCGTAAGCGGAGCAAAGGCACACATGAGGAAGTGTAGCGAAGGCTGCGGCACCAAGTTGGTGAGCAGTTCACGCAGGCTGATTTCAACGGTAAGGAAGCCGCTGAAACGCATGGAGGCAGTCAATCCAGCCAACGCTTCGGTAATGAGCAGGTTCAGGTCATCGACTGTAGGACTTTCTATATTCCATTTGCGGTGCGCGAGTTCAAACAACGCCTCATTGTCAAAGATCAGGCATGCATCCGCGGAACGGCGCAGTGTATTGAGCGTGAAGACCGTGTTGTAAGGCTCAGTGACAACTGAAGAAACCTGAGGAGAAGGCAGCACCGCACAGCTCAAGACAGGAAATTCAGGATATTTCTCTTTAACAGATTCAATCAACAAAGCTCCGAAACCAGAGCCGGAACCGCCACCCGTAGCATGCAGGACAATGATGCCTCCAACATTGTCACATTTATCAATCTCGGCATCGAGACGCCCCATGACTTCTGGCAGCACCTCGCGACCAGCGCCAAGATAACCCACGGCAAAGTTGCCACCTGCGCCTTCGGTACGGCTGATAAGATTACCAGGATTGAACAAAGAACCTGAGGTGGCTTTGATATTATCGATCACACTAGGTTCGAGATCGATCATGATAGCACGTGGCACGTAGCTACCGGAGGATGCCTCCCCTAACTTGGAGAAGAAAGCGCTCCAGTTGCCTTTGGGTGTCTGGCCCTGACCAGTCTGCCCGGTCTGGGGATCGATGCCGTGTTCCTGACAGATGGTTTTCCAGAAAGACGCCGCAATTTGATTGCCTGCCTGTCCGATTGAAATGACGATTGTATTGTTGACCTTCATCAGTCTCTCCTAGTTTTCTCTATTACTAATTTGATTTGTGCCGTTCGATGATTCGAATGGTGAAAAACGTCCTGTTACGCCCGCCGATCCTTCATCCGGCATACCCCGGACTTCACTATCAAGGCGGCTTCGTTTACAGCGCACATTTTCCACGAAGGTATTTTTACCTGTGAGTGCGCCGGGAGTCCAAGCAAATTCCGCCCTTTCGTGAGGATTCTCACGTTTGTCCTGGTGCATAATCGAAATTTGAGCGGTGGTAATGATCACGGGCTTACTTTGCGTTTCGGTGGCAAAGGTGATGCGGTGGACAAAGCGGGCATCTGCCCCGTTCTGTTTTCGACGTGCCCCTGTTTCATACGGTCGATCTCCTCCTTTGAGGGAACGATTGCACGACGAATGGTTATAGGATCTGGATCAGACTGCTTCACCACTGGATTTGAAGTTGTTGGTGTGACAGGTTTCAGGTCTGCTGCAGCAGGCGAAGGCGTTGCGTTTGCCGCTAAAACATCCACCGATTTTGCCATGGCAGGTTTCCCCACTTCAGTGCCTGGTGCCACCGGAGATGCGGAAGACTGCTGACTGAGAGGATTCTGCACAGCCACGGCGACCGCTGGGGAAAATTTAGCGGGAGGAATGGCGATTGGTGATTTTTGCGGTTGAGGGGCTGCCGGTTGATCCGAAACGGTTTTATTCTGAGCAACTGTAGCCACTGGCTCTTTCACGGCAGTTTTCTTTTCATCAACCTGTGATGGTTTAACCTTTGTGTTTGAAGGCCCTTCTGCTGAAGAAGAAACAACAACCACTTCTGGTTTTAGTTCGCTATTACTTCCCATAAACATCCACGCACCAACACCAAGAATCACCGCAGCAGCGGCCGCCAGAGCACCCCAAGGCATCCCGCGCCTCTGATCGAGCAGAGGATTGAAATCATGCGTCTTAATTCCGCTCTTGATAGGGGATATCTCATCGCCAGCCAGATCATCTTGTTCTGAAGAATTCGTATTCCAGTCGTCTGCGAAATCAGAAACCGACCCCGCACTCTCCATCTCCTCTATCGCCACAACGTTGCCGCGCAGACGAGTTGCCAGATCAACAGTTGGTGCAGAAAGCAAACTATCGAATTTATCAATGAATTCAGCAGGGCTGGGTGTTTTGCCGGCACGACGGGTCAATTCCATGCATTCACGTGCATAAGCTGCTGCCGCCTCAGGAACAGATTCGGGAAACCGTGGAGTACCCCCACTTTGGCGTTCTCCTGTTAGCAGATAAACGGCAAGCGTAACGAAAGAGCGATACCGGAAATCACGATCCTGCAGATGATCCTCATGCAACTGCCCCTCAATGATATCCATGTCCACGAGGAGCGGCTCATAAAGACTGCGCATCGTCATATGCGGACGCAACTTTACCATAAAAGAAGGCCAAGCATCGAGACGCTTCTGCATCAGGCGCTCAAGTTCACGGGCAAGCAATGGCCCGTTTTTACCTACGCGAAGAAGAATGTTTGATGGATGCAGATCTACACGCTGCACACCGCATTCTACAGCCTGATCCAATCCCGCACGGATCTGGCGCATCAGCACCGTAACCTCGGCAGGATTCAACGTGATGCGCTCCGCCATGAGACGGCTCAGGGCAAAGCCAGGCTCACGCTCTTCGGTCAGGAAGGTCCAGTCCGGACTTTCCCACAGACTCAGGGAGCGCAGGATGTTCGGGTGCCGTTCAGGATTGAACCGCCACATCTGCAGCGGCACCGCCTCGTAGCGTGACTTTTCTACAATGCGCGAAGGTGGCAGCAGATGAACTGTGACAGCCTGCTCCGCTTTTGTATTGATCGCTGGGATTGAGAATGGATAGCGGCGGGTGTGATCAGCATCCTCAACACGAAAGCGCGTTCCCAAAATGGTTTCAACTGGGACGCTTTCGAGCAGAAGCTCCTGCAACTGCGACTGCGGCAGCAGCGAGGCGTTCACCACGAGGTGTTTGCGGAAATTGCGCGCCTTGATGTTGCTTGAGAGGGCGCTGAATGCCTCGCGCACATCATCGCGCAGCTTCTCGATGGACGCCGGAGCATTCGCAGGATCGGAGAGTGCGGCTCTAACCGCAGTGCGCAAGCTCATGGGAAGCTGCGTCAATGCAGGGAAACGATCCGGATTTTCGCCAGCATATGGCTGCCCGGTGAGCAGAAGGAAAATCAACCGGCAGGCTTCCACGACAAGTCGGACACCACTCTGCTCCTCGTTCCCGGCATCCAACTGCGACAGGCCGTAATCAAACACTCTCAGTTGCAGGAAAGTGTCTTCCAGAGTCGTCACCAGCACGCGGTCCAAATGCATGCGTGAAACCAGACGCTTAAACCCCCGCAGTTGCAAAAGATCGTCGAGCAGTTGGTAAACCATCGCCAGAGAGGTTGCTGGCGCCACCGCACCACGTCGCTTGACGTAGTCCTCCACAAACTCACCATCATTAAGGTTGCTGGTATAATAGACCAATCCCTGATCCTCACCCACTTCAAGAATCCGCATGAAAGCATGACCGCGAATCTCTGAAGCCTGGCGCGCGCGATCAAAGGCGGAACGCTTCATTGCCCCATCCAGCGTGCTTCCACCTCGCAACACATGCAATTCCACCAATCGACGAATCCGGTTGTCAAAGGCCAGAAAAACCACTTCATCTTTGGAACGCACCAATTCTACCGGTGCGCCACCGGTTCGGTGCGCCACAGACAAACTGCCAAATTGCTGGAGTTCCTCAATCATAGAGAAATAACTGTATCATGCTGCCAGATCACCTCCGCGTAAAGATATCGGGCAACGACCATTTATTCATGTTCTGAAATCTAAGGGTTGTGGCTCAAAAATGCAAAAATATTCTGAAAAAACTAGTAATTTCATGATTCTAGAACATCTGGCACCTCCGTATAATTTATCTGGAGCCAAGTTCTTTATGAATATTTTCAACCCGCCCAGAAGAGTTGATGAATTTTTTGAGTTTTGGGATCAACTTTTTACAAGTCGGCCCAATACGTTGGCCTTCCCATAAATGATACCTTTTCGTATTTTGACTCTCGAAAAATAGTCTGGGAATGATTCACTGATTGATACTTGATGCAGATGCGCTTTTTAAATCAGTTTCAGATTCTGCAATTGCGCGCAAACGTCTTTTTTCTTCAGCGTTCCATTGAAAAGATGTGTCATCCAGCGCTTCGCGGGCGACGTTTTTGATTTCATCCGCATTCGCTGAGCCAGGATAAGTCAATTCTTCCCACAGTGTAATGGCATCCGCTTTTACCCTCTCCAGCAGGAGTTTGGAAACGCGCGTGCGAACCTCGGCATCCTGCGGGGGGTCCAGATGCAGCCACACCAGAAATTTCATGTACTGTGTGCTTTCGTGCGGCAGTTCTTGGCTGTGTCCGGAGAGCACCAGTTCATTGTCCCGCCAACCGCTTGATTTTGCCAGCGCTTGTTGGGTCGCAAACTGCGCCATGTCATCAGCCATTCGTTGCAGATGCTCCTTTCTCCACACTTCCATCTCTGCCGGAGTTTTACTCACTTTAGCCGGACTTAACGCTGTCAGGGCCGCATCCGAAGACACCGGGGAGGGTGATTCTGATGCTCTAAATGTGGTCAACACCCGATAAACTTCGTCAGGAGGCAGCCACAGCAACGTGAACGCCGTTGCCATGGCTCCACAAACCCAGCCCAGCACAAATCGTGCAGATTGTCCGGCTTTGGGATAGGCAGGTTGCGCTTGGAGCTGTTTATCAGGTGCGGCAACGGCTTCAGAAAAAATGCGCTGGGGAAAAACGGGTTTCTCTTTTGGCGCTTCAGCCGGTTTCGCCACCGTGGCCAGTTTTTCCTGTTGCTGAGCACATTTCATCGCCAGATCCCACCAGCACGCCGGCAACACTGCCTTGAAAAGATCCGCGCCCTCCTGATTCGTCATCAGGCGTTCGGACAAACCATCCAGCGCCCGCCGCTCCTCCTTGCTCTGCCACGGCCACGCAGTTTTGGGTTTTCTTAGCCGCACATCCCAAAAATCACGCTCCTCCTGTGAGGCGCTGCACACAATACGACCCGCCCCCAGCCAGCGCCGGGCGTCAGCCAGCACTTCCTGATGTTCCTCGCCCGCC